>NZ_JAGGMS010000001.1:4000000-4320000 GCF_017875555.1 Amycolatopsis magusensis
GCCGCGGTACACCAGCGCTCGGTAGCGCGGTTCGGATTCGAGCAGACCGGTGTGCGTCCCGGTGGCGACCACCCGGCCGTCGACCAGGAACGCCACCAGGTCGGCCTGACCGGCCTGCAGCGGGGACGTGGTGGCGACCACCGTGGTCCGCCCGGCGCGGAACTCCCGCAGCCGGGCGGCGATCAGGGCTTCGGTCGGCGCGTCCACCGCGGACGCCGGCTCGACCAGCAGCAGCACCTCGGGATCGGCCAGCAACGCCCTGGCCAGCCGCAACCGCTGCTGCTGGCCGCCGGACAGGTTGGCGCCGCGGGCCTCCAGCCGGGCGTCGAGCCCGGCCACGTCCTCGGCGGCCGCCGCCCGCACCGCGGCGGTGATCGCCGCGTCGTCGTGCTCCGGCCGGGTGGCCACGGCCTCGCGCACCGAACCGGCGAACAGGTGTTCTTCGTTGCGGGCGACCAGGATGCGCCTGCGGATCTCGTCGAGCCGGATGTCGGCCAGCGGCACCTCGTTCCAGGTCGCCGCGGAATCGGTGTACCGGCCGAGCCGGTCGAGCGTCGCGGCCGAGTCGGCGGGTGAGGCCGACACCACGGCCAGCAGCACGCCGGGCGGGACCACCAGCCCGGAGCCGGGGTCGGCCAGGTTTGCCGGGCTGTCCGGGCCGGGCCGGTCCCCACCGGCCTGCTCGGGCTCGATCCGCAGCAGCTCGGTGACCCGGCGGGCCGCGACCAGGCCCCTGGCCAGCTGGTCGCTGCCCTCGATCAGGAAGAACATCGGGATCACCAGCGCCGCCACGTAGCCGTAGACGGCGACCATCTCGCCGATGCTGATCTCCCCGGCGGCGGTCATCCGCGCGGTCAGCCAGGTGACCACGGCGAGGAACAGCACCGGCATCCCGGTGGTCAGCGCCTTGACCCAGCTGGTCACCGCGCCCACGCGGTAACCGTCGTCGCGCAGGAGCCGCGACGAGCCGTGGAACCGCCGTGAGAACTGCTCGCTGCCGCCGATCCCGCGCAGCACCTTCAGCCCGCCGACGATGTCCCCGATCTGCGAGGTCAGCTCACCCTGGCGCTCGCGGTACTCCGCTTCGTTGCGCTGCAAGCGCTTCAGCAGCGGCACGATGGTGACCGCGAGCAGCGGCACGCCCACCAGCACCACCAGCGCGAGCACCGCCGAGACGTCCAGCAGCAGCAACGTCACCGCGGCGAAGGCGAACAACGCGCCCACGCCGGGGCCGACGATCGTCAGGCAGAGGGAGATGGTGGTGATGTCGGCCGCGCCGATGTGCGCCACCTCGCCGGCGGACACCCGCCGGGACAGCGTCGAGCCGAGCCGCGCGACGTGCCGCACCACCACCCGCACGGTGCGCAGCGCGGAATCCATCCGGACGAAGGTCATCGTGCGGTGCCGCATCAGGCCGAGCACCGCGTTGAACAGCGCGGCCGCCAGCACCGCGCCGGTCCACCCCGCCAGTTCGGCGAAGTCGCCGGTGCGCAGGCCGTTGTCGACGGCCCGCGAGCTGAAGTACGGCGGCAGCATCGTGCTGACCATCCACACGCTGCCGTACAGCGAGCCGCGCGCCGCCCGCCACGGCTGGCTGCGCACCAGCCACCAGAGGTACCGCGCGGGACTGCGGGCGTCGGGTGTTCCCGGGCCTATTTCCGCCATTCGGACCGGTCCAGTGCGTATTCGACGTCACCGTGTTCCGAGCCTTCGATCTGCTCGGGCCAGTCACCGAAGAACGTGCGCACGTAGCGCAGCCCGGCCTTCTCCATCACCCGCCGGGAACCCTGGTTGACCGCCATGGTGCCGGCGAAGACGCGCTTCGCGCCGAGTTCGGTGAACGCCTTCTCGATCAGCGCGCGCGAGCCTTCGGTGGCGTACCCCTTGCCCCACGCGGCCCGGCGCAGGCGGTAGCCCAGTTCCGGCACGTCGGCCGGGGCGTCGAGGTCGGGGCGCAGGTGGAACCAGCCGAGGAACTCGCCGGTGGCCTTCTCGTGCGCGATGAAGAAGCCGTAGCCCGGATTGCGCTTGGGGTGCTCGAGCATTCGCGGCAGGAAGTGGGTTTTCACCCGGTCCAGCGAGGTCGGTACGCCGCCGGTGAGGTAGCGCATCACCTCCGGATCGGAATCCAGCTCGACGAGCAACGGTGCGTCGGATTCGGTGATCCGGCGCAGGGTCAGTCGTTCGGTCTCGAGATAGGTCCCCGCCTCGTCCATGTCCGCCGACGCTAGCGACCGCGGGCCGGTGACGCTTCCGATTTATTCGGCTACGCTGATCAAGCCGCCAGACATCCGCCGGACCGCCGCCTCGTAGTGAAAGGTCGGAGATGTCGAGAAAACGCGCCCTCGCGGGCGTCGCGGCTCTGTGCGCCGCCTTGTCCACCACGCTGGCCCCCGCGGCCACCGCCCAGGTCGACGGCGGCGGCTGGACCTCGTACTCACCCTCGTTCAACGAGCAGGAACGCGGCTGCGGCCAGATCAACGGGCTGAACTTCACGCTGACCTGCGCCACCGGCAGCGGCGACCAGCGGGCCGAGCGCCGCTACGCCACCTACACCGGCGGCACGCGCCAGTTCGAAGGCAGCTTCCGGATCAGCAGCCTCGGCGGCACCCGGATCAGCCTGAAACAGACCTTCCAGGACCCCACCGGGCCGTTCTTCATGCTGGCGGTGGAACGCGGTGGCCGGCTCTACGCGGTGCACGGCGGGGACACCGTGGCGACCGGTGCGACCGTGGGCACCTCGGTCCGGGTGAACACCGTCCACCAGCCCGGCAACAACCACAGGACCTACATCAACGGGTCGCTCAAGAACACCGTGTCCAGCCCGGGCGGCAGCTTCTACGACAAGTTCGGCGCCTACCGGACGAACAGCGGCGCCGGTCCGGCGACCGTGGTGTGGAGCGGGATCAAGTTCTGGCGCAAGTAACCGCCTCCGCCGTCCCGGCGGCCCCGCCGGGACGGCCTTCCCCGTTGAGGTCTTCCATGCGCAAAGCCGTTTCCCTGCTGTCCGCGGTGCTGCTCGCGGGCTGCTCCGCCGAAACTCCCGAACCCGAGCTGCGGGCGACGCTGGTCGGGTCGAACGACGTCGTGCTCGACTGGCCCGCCGCCGAACCCGGGGCAGCGGGCCGGGTGCTGGAATTCGCCACCGAGGCCGGCGGCGAATACACCGTGCTGCAGTTCATGCCTCCCGGTCAGCGGCAGTACACCCACCCGGACCTCATTCCGCGGACGCACTTCCACTACCGCCTGCGCTCCTTCGCCGGACCGGCCTCGGGAACCGTGGCGGTCGCACTCCCGCCCGGCGAGTTCGACGAAGCCGCGCAGGCGCTGAACCACGATTGGGCCGAACCGGTGAGAACCCCGGGGAGCGCACGGCATTCCGTGCGCACGGCCGAAGCCGCTCCCACGGACTTCCGGGCTGTCGTGCGGCACGCGAACGGGATTCAGTTCACCTGGACCGACAACGCCACCGACGAGGAGGGCTACCTGCTGGAGCTGAAGACCACCGGGGACTACCGGGTGGCCGCCGTGTTCGAGCCGGACGTCACCTCGGCGGGCCTGATCACCTTGCCCGAGGAGAAAACGGCGACCTACCGGGTGCGGGCCTTCGCCTCCGGGCCGCCGCCCACAGTGGCCGATGTCCGGACCGGACAAGAAGATTGACAGCCGTTCCCGGCGCGTGGCAGGTTCTGACAACGATGTCAGCCAGAGAGGCCTGCCATGATTCGACGGATCGCGCCCGCCGCCCTCGCCGGAGTCCTGGTCGCGGGCACCCTGCTGGGTACCGGGACCGCCACCGCGCAGGCCGATCCGGTCGCCGAGGTGAACTCGTTCATCGGGACGCAGAACTTCGGCAACACCTTCCCCGGTGCGAGCGCGCCGTTCGGCATGGTGCAGCTGAGCCCGGACACCGGCGGCCAGGGCGGGTACGACTACCAGCAGGACTCGATCTACGGCTTCAGCCAGACGCACCTGTCCGGCGTCGGCTGCGGGGTGGCCGGTGAGCTGCCGATCATGCCGACCACCGGCGCGGTCGGTTCGGTGGACCCGCAGGTCTACCGCTCGAAGTACGCGCACGACGACGAAGAAGCCTCGCCCGGTTACTACCGCGTCGGCCTGTCGACCTACGGCGTCGACGCCGAGCTGACCGCGACCGAGCGCACCGGCTGGCAGCGGCACACCTTCCCGGCCACCGGCGCGGCGAACCTGCTGTTCAACACCGGCAAGGCGAACCAGACCGTGCACGACTCGGAGGTGCACGTGGTCGGCGACCGGACCATCGAGGGCCGGGTGCGCGCGGGCGGCTTCTGCGCCGGGCACGACGAGCACACCGTGTACTTCACCGCCAGCTTCGACCGGCCGTTCAGCTCGTTCGGCACCTGGCGCGGGAACGAGAAGACCCCGGGCTCGCGCGACGCGGCGGGCGCCGACGGCAACGGCGCCTGGCTGACCTTCGACGCGACCGAAGACCGCGACGTGGTGGTCAAGGTCGGGCTGTCCTACACCGGCGTGGACGGCGCGCGGAAGAACCTGGCGGCCGAGACCGGCGACTCCTACGACTTCGACGCGACCAGGGCGAAGCTGCGCGAGACCTGGGCCGCCCAGCTCGGCTCGATCAAGATCGACGGCGGAGCACCCGAACGCCGGACGGCCTTCTACACCTCGCTCTACCACTCGCTGCTGCACCCGAACCTGGCTGGTGACGTGGACGGCCGGTACGCCGGCTTCGACCGCCAGGTGCACACCGCCGAGGGCTACACGCCGTACCAGAACTTCTCGCTGTGGGACACCTACCGGCCGCAGAACCAGCTGCTGGAGCTGCTCCGCCCGCAGGTGGCCAGGGACGTGGCGCTGTCGGTGGTGGCCGCGGGCCGCGACGGCGGCTGGCTGCCGCGCTGGGCGCTGGCCAACAGCGAAACCAACATCATGACCGGCGACCCGGTCACCCCATTCCTGGTCGAAGCCTGGTCGAAGGGGCTGCTGGCCGGGCACGAGGAAGAGGCGTACGCGCTGCTCAAGCAGAACGCGACCAGCGTGCCGCCCGCCGAGTCCGACTACAACGGCCGTTCCGGGCAGACCTACTACGCCGACCGCGGGTACATCCCGTCCGGCCTGGAGGTGGGGGTCGACTGCGCCCACAAGGGCGGGGACAACGACTGCAAGCACCCGGCGTCGGCGACCATGGAGTACGCGGCGGCCGACGCCGCGCTGGCGTTGCTGGCCGGCGCGCTCGGGCACGACGAGGACGCGGCGATGTTCGCCGACCGCGGCCAGTGGTTCCGGAACCTGTGGGACCCGTCGATCGGGCAGTTCCGGCCGCGCACCGAGGACGGCACCTTCCTGTCGCCGTACAACCCGGTCGACGCTGGGCACCAGTTCCACGAGGGCGGCGCCTACCAGTACCAGTGGCTGGCCCCGCAGGACCCGAACGGGCTGGTCGCGCTGATGGGCGGCAGGCAGGCGACCGAGCAGCGGCTCGACGAGTTCTTCGCCTACGACCGGCTGCTCACCGACCCGGCCGGGACCGCGCGCGAGGACTGGATCACCGAGCCGTACGACTACTACGGCAAGCCGACGTACAACCCGAACAACGAGCCGGACCTGCTGGCGCCGTACGTCTACGCCTCGGCCGGGGCTCCGGCGAAGACGGCGACCGTGGTGCGTGCGGCGTACACGCTGTTCACCGCCGGGCCCGACGGCATGACCGGCAACGACGACCTCGGCACGATGTCGGCCTGGTACGTGTTCTCCTCGCTGGGGCTCTACCCGACCATGAGCGGGTCGAACTTCCTGGCGGTGTCCAGCCCGCAGTTCGAATCGGCGGTGGTCCAGGTCGGGCCGTACGAAGGCAGGCAGGGCGGCACCCTGACCGTCACCGCGCCCGGCGTGAGCGACGAGAACCGGTACGTGCAGAGCATTTCGCTGAACGGCGCGCCGGTGGACAAGACCTGGCTGGGCTGGGACGCCATCGCCCGCGGCGGGAACCTGGCGCACGTGGTCGGGGACCAGCCGTCGAGCTGGGGCACCGAGCCCGGCGCGGAGCCGCCGTCGGTGAACAAGGCACGCCCGGACCAGCGCCGGAACCTGGACGCGTCGCTGCGGCAGTCGGCCGTGGTCGCGCCGGTGGGGGACGGGCCGCAGCAGGTCACCCTGGCGCTGGACGTGCTCGGGCAGGCGCCGGTCGCGCTGCCGGTCACCGTGCGGGCGACCGCGCCGGCCGGGTGGACCGTGTCCGCCGAACCCGCTTCGCCGTTCGTCGTGCGTTCCGGGCGAATTCCCACGCAGCAAACGGTTTCGCTGTCGTTGAGCGTCCCGGCCGGGACTCCGGCGGGGAAGTACCCGGTGGCGGTCGAGGTGTCCGGCGCCGGGGTGGAGCCGGTCAGCCGCACGGCCACGGTGGAACTGCGGGCGGGCACCACGTGCGCGAGCGTGGCGAACGGGCAGTGCGCGGTCGACCTGGCCACGGACGCCGACCACGACGGCACGGCGACGGCCGGAGCTCCCGGTGAGGGCAACTTCGACGGCTCGGGCTGGAGCTACGACGCTTCGCTGCTGCCCGCGGCCGGTCCGGTCGACTGGGCCGGAACCCGTTACGCCGCACCGGATCCCACCGGCACCGCGGCGAACTTCGTGGAAGCGCGCGGGCAGGGGCTACTGCTGCCCGCCGGTTCGCACGAGGCGCTGAAGCTGGTGTCGGCGTCGCACAACGGGCCGGTGACCGTCTCGCTGAACGTGCAGTACACCGACGGCACCGGGGCCGAGCTGCCGGTGGTCGTCGGGGACTGGGCCGGCTCGGCTCCCGAGGGCACCACCGTCGCGCTGGAGATGCCGCACCGGATCAAGGCCGGTCAGGGCGTCGACGGGCCGCCGGTGCGGTTGTTCGCCCAGTCCCTGCCGCTGGACCCGGCGAAGACCGTGCGCTCGGTGACCCTGCCGGACGACCCGCGGGTGGAGATCTACGCGCTCACGCTGAGCTGAGCGCGTCGAGGATCTGCTGGCCGTACTTGGCCAGCTTGTTCTCGCCGACCCCGTTCACCTGGCCCAGCTGCTCCAGCGTGGCCGGGGTGGAGGTCGCGATCTCCTGCAGCGTCTTGTCGTGGAAGATGACGTAGGCGGGCACGCCCTGTTCCTTCGCGGTGGCCGCGCGCCAGGAACGGAGCAGCTCGAACAGCGGCTTCGCCTCGGCGGGCATGTCCGCCTGCTCCCGCTTGGCCTTGGCGACCTTCGCCGCCTTGGCGACGCGCTCGGGCTCGCGGCGCAGGCGCACCTCGCGGCGGCGGCCCAGCACTTCGGCGCTTTCCTCGGTGAGCACCAGCGTCCCGTAGTCGCCTTCGACCGCGAGCAGGCGCTGCGCGAGCAACTGCCGCACCACCCCGCGCCATTCCGCCTCGGCCAGCTCGGTGCCGATGCCGAACACGGTCAGCGAATCGTGGTCGTGCTGGATCACCTTCGCGGTCTTGCGGCCGAGCAGGATGTCGATCAGCTGGCCCGCACCGAACTTCTGCCGCCGCTCGTGCTGCAGCCGGTACACAGTGGACAGTAGTTTCTGCGCGGGTACCGTGCCGTCCCAGGATTCCGGCGGGGTGAGGCAGGTGTCGCAGTTGCCGCAGGGGTCGCTCTTCTGGCCGAAGTAGGCGAGCAACTGCACCCGGCGGCATTCGACCGTCTCGCACAGCGCGAGCATCGCGTCGAGGTGCGAGCCGAGGCGGCGGCGGTGCGCGTCGTCGCCCTCGGAGGTGTCGATCATCTTGCGCTGCTGGACTACGTCCTGCAGCCCGTAGGCCAGCCACGCGGTGGAGGGCAGGCCGTCACGACCGGCGCGGCCGGTCTCCTGGTAGTAGCCCTCGACGGACTTCGGCAGGTCGAGGTGGGCGACGAAGCGCACGTCCGGCTTGTCGATGCCCATGCCGAAGGCGATCGTGGCGACCACGATCAGGCCTTCTTCTCGCAGGAACCGGGACTGGTTCTCGGCGCGGGTGCGCGAATCCAGCCCGGCGTGGTACGGCACGGCCCGGAAACCGTTGGCGGACAGGAACTCCGCGGTTTTCTCCACCGAGTTGCGGGACAGGCAGTAGACGATGCCCGCGTCCCCGTCGTGCTCGGTGCGCAGCAGCTCGAGCAGCTGCCGCTTCGGCTCGTTCTTCGGCACGATGCGGTACTGGATGTTCGGCCGGTCGAAGCTGGCCACGAAGTGCCGCGCCTCGCCGAGGTTCAGCCGGGTGGCGATCTCGGTGTGCGTGGCCTCGGTCGCGGTGGCGGTCAGCGCGATGCGCGGCACGTCGGGCCAGCGCTCGTGCAGCTGCGAGAGGTTCAGGTAGTCGGGCCGGAAGTCGTGGCCCCACTGGGCGACGCAGTGCGCCTCGTCGATGGCGAACAGCGAAATCTTGCCGCGGTTGAGCAGGGAAAGGGTGGATTCCACCCGCAGCCGCTCGGGGGCGAGGTAGAGCAGGTCCAGCTCACCGGCCACGAACTCGGCCTCGACCAGCCTGCGTTCCTCGAAATCCTGGGTGGAGTTGAGGAACCCGGCCCGCACCCCGGCCGCGCGCAGGGCGTCGACCTGGTCCTGCATCAACGCGATCAGCGGCGAGATGACCACGCCGACACCGTCGCGGACCAGCGCGGGGATCTGGTAGCAGAGCGATTTGCCGCCGCCGGTCGGCATCAGCACCAGCGCGTCGCCGCCGCCGACGACCTGGTCGATGATCTCCTGCTGCTGCCCGCGGAAGGAGTCGTAGCCGAAGATCCGCCGGAGTACCTCGGCGGGATCGCTCACGGAGAGTCCGGATGCGGTCATGGGGCGATCCTAGGGGTGCGGTGGCGGGCTGACCCGCACTGCCTACCACCCCACCCCGACAGAACCACGCGAGGTGCGCGTGCGGTGAAGGTGGCTTCCACAGCGGATCACGCCGTGGAAGCCACCTTCACGGCAGGTCAGGCGGCCGCGGGAGCGGTGGCGGGGGCGCGCAGGGGGGCGCCCACCTCGTGCAGGTGCTCCAGGACGTACCGGTACGAGCGCAGCAGGCCGCACTGGGCGTAGGGGATGCCCCGTTCCAGGCAGAACTGCTGCACGATCGGCTGCGCCTTGCGCAGGTTCGGCCGCGGCATGTGCGGGAACAGGTGGTGCTCGATCTGGTAGTTCAGCCCGCCGAGCGCCAGGTCCACCCAGAAACCACCGCGGACGTTGCGCGAGGTGAGCACCTGCTTGCGCAGGAAGTCCTTCGAGTCCTCCTCCGAGGGGCTCGGCATGCCCTTGTGGTTCGGGGCGAACGAGCAGCCCATGTACACGCCCCACAGCCCCTGGTGCACCACCAGGAACACCACGGCGATCCCGGGGGAGAGCACCAGGAACACCGCGCCCAGGTAGAGCGCGAAGTGCAGGACGAGCAGCGCGCCGTCGATCTTGCGCGACTTGACCTCGCCGTTCCAGATCGCCCGCACGCTGCTGATGTGCAGGTTCAGGCCTTCGAGCAGGAGCAGCGGGAAGAACAGGTAGGCCTGGTGCTTGGCCATCCAGCGCAGGAACCCGGTCTTCAGCCGCGCCTGGTTCTCGGTGAAGGCGAGTGCGTCTATGTTGACGTCCGGGTCGTCGTGCTCGTGGTTCGGGTTGGCGTGGTGGCGGTTGTGCCCCTTGTTCCACCAGCCGTAGCTCATCCCGATCAGCCCGCCGTGGAGGCGCCCGACCAGGTTGTTCTGGCGGCCGCCGCGGAAGATCTGCTTGTGCCCGGCGTCGTGGCCGATGAAGGCCAGCTGCGCGAACACCAGCGCCAGGAAGGCGGCCACGAACAGCTGCCACCAGGAGTCGCCGATGTAGGCGAAGGCCACCCAGGCACCCGCCATGGCCAGCAGGTTGAGCCCGATCCGGACGGCGTAGTAGCCGCGGCGGCGCTCCAGCAGCCCGGCGTTGCGGATCTGCTTCGACAGCACCGCGTAGTCACCGAGGGTAGCCTGCTGATCAAGTGAGGTCGGCATTGCCGGCGCTCCCGTTCCCGGCCTCTTTCGGGCCGGATGTAACCGCCGAAGACGAAACCGGTTCGGCTACCGGGATACACAAGCCCTCAACTTCCCCCGACTCTACCTGGCCGCCGCCCCGGCCAGCCCGCCCAGTTACCGCCAGGTGGCCGGGCGGTGGAAGTCTTTGCCGGAAATTCGCTTGTCGCCCGGCCGGTGGGTGCCCACAGTGGAGAGCAGGGGGAAACGAGGGCCGGGAGGCGCTGTGCGCGAGTACGAGTTCACCAGGATGGGCGGCGAGAGCACGTTCGCCGCGCTGGTCCTGCCCGAGGGCGACCGGACCGAGTCCGCGGTGGTCCTCTACCGCCGCGGGGTGCGCGTGTGCGAGTTCGAGGTGCCGAGCGAGGAGACCGGGGAACTGGCTTCCTGAGCCCACCTGAACGGCCGATTGACCGGGTGTGGTCTAGACCACAAAGCTGGGTGGACGGGTCTCCGCTCTCTCCCCGCCGCCGGAGCGAGGCACAGATCTCTCCGGAGGAGAACCCATGCCCGCACCCCGGCGGCCCCTGTCCGCCGTCCTCGCCCTGCTGACCGCGTTAGTCCTGGTCACCGTGCCGCAGCCGGCCTCGGCTGCGCCACCTTCGTTCACCCACCCCGGCGTGTTCCTCAACCGCGCCCAGCTCGACTTCGTCCGCGACCGGGTCGGTTCCGGCGCCCAGCCGCAGGCCGCGGCGTACGCGCAGATGACCTCGAACCCGCTCGCCTCGCTGACCCGGCAGCCCAAGCCGCGCGCGGTGGTCGAATGTGGGCCGTACAGCGACCCGAACCTGGGCTGCACCGACGAGCGGCAGGACGCCATCGCCGCCTACACCCACGCGCTGAACTGGTACATCACCCGCGACAGCCGGTACGCCACCAAGGCGATTTCGATCATGGACGCCTGGTCCGCGGTGCTCACCGACCACACCAACAGCAACGCCCCGCTGCAGACGGCCTGGGCGGGTACCTCGTGGGCGAAGGCGGCGGAGATCATCCGGCACACCGGGGCCGGCTGGTCCCAGACCGGGATCAACCGGTTCGCCACCATGCTGCGCGAGGTCTACCTGCCGGAGATCGTCAACGGCCGGGCGAACACGAACGGCAACTGGGAACTGACCATGATGGAGGCCTCCCTCGGCATCGCGGTGTTCCTGGAGGACCGGGCGGCCTACGACAAGGCCGTCGGCATCTTCCGCACCCGGGTGCCCGCGTTCATCTACCTGCCCGCCGACGGCGCCCTGCCGAAGACGCCGCCGGGCAGCGGGATCGACACCCGCGACGAGATCGTGGCCTACTGGCACGGCCAGCAGAGCTTCGTCGCCGGGCTGGCCCAGGAGACCTGCCGGGACTTCACCCACACCGGATACGGCGTCGCCTCCATCGCCAGCTTCGCCGAAACCGCCCGCCACCAGGGGCAGGACCTGTACCCGGAGATCCAGGACCGGCTGCGGCACACGCTCGGCTTCCACGCGAAGTACGAACTGGGCGAGGCGCCGCCGTCGTCGATCTGCGGGGGCAGCGTCAAACGGGGCCTCGGCCCGGTGCCGGAGGTGGCGTTCGCCGCGCTGAACACCCGACTCGGCATCCCGATGTCGAACACGCAGAAGCTGGTCGAGCAGCAGCGGCCGGCGGGCACGAACAGCCTGTTCGTGGCGTGGCAGACCCTGACCCACGCGGGCAACCCTCACTAGCGCCCGGACCTTCCGCGATAAATGAGTTGGCGCGCGTCGCGGGGCTTGCTAACTTGGTCGGGTGATCTGATCCGGAACCCCGCCGCGCCGCCGCTTCCGTGCCGTGCGTGCTTCTTTTTCCCGGTAGCCCTCGCGGCTCGTCTTTCCCGGCAACCCATGCCGAGCTTCGGTCAAGACGAGGAGGTTTCCTCATGCGTGCCAGTCAATCCAGCGAAGTCACCCCAGCGCCGGCGAACCGGCGTGAGCGCCGCGCCGCGCGGTCCGGGGGCAAGATCCCCGACCGCGGCAGGTCCACCCCTGTCGTGCAGCCGCGCCAGTACGCCGCCCGCCGCCGCGGGTGACCCCATGACCGTGGCGGGCTCACCCGAGCCCGCCACGGTTTTCTCCTACCTGGTCGCCGCCGGGCGGACCACGATCTCGTTGACGTCCACTTCGGACGGTTGGGACACGGCGTAGGCGATCGCGTCGGCGATGGCCGACGCGGGCAGGGCGACCTTGCGGTACTCGCGCATGCCCGCCGCCGCCTCCGGGTCGCTGATGCTGTCGGCCAGTTCGGATTCGGTGACGCCCGGCGAGACCACGCTCACCCGCACGTCGCCGCCCGATTCCTGGCGCAGGCCCTCGGAAATCGCCCACACGGCGTACTTGGTGCCGCAGTACACCGCGGCCGACGGCACCACCTCGTGCGCGCCGATCGAGGCGACGTTGACGAAGTGCCCGTGGCCCTGCGCCCGCATCAACGGCAACGCGGCCGCGATGCCGTGCAGCACGCCGCGGATGTTCACGTCGATCATCCGGTTCCACTCGTCCAGCAGTCCCGCGTCCAAAGTGGACAGCGGCATCACGCCGGCGTTGTTGATGACCACGTCCACCCGGTCGTACCGCTCGAGGGCGAACTCGACGAACGCGCGGAAGTCCTCGGCGTCGGTCACGTCCAGCGCCCGGTACTCCGCCGACCCGCCGGCGCCGCGGATCTGTTCGGCCAGCTCCGCCAGCCGCTCGGTCCGGCGCGCGCCGAGCACCACCCGGTACCCGGCGGCGGCGAGCCGCACCGCGGTCGCCTGCCCGATGCCACTGCTCGCCCCGGTGATCAACACGGTCTTCTCGGTTCCATCGCTCATGAATCCGAGTCTGGGCCGTGACGAGACAACGGGGCAGGACGTGGTTTTCCTGGGTGCCCCACACCCTGTCTTCGGCCCCGGACGCCCGTCGCGAGTGTGGAACTCGGCTACCTGAACGTGGGTTTCGGCTGCCTGAGTGTGAGACTCGCCCGGGAACCAGCGGAATCCGGGCGAGTCCCACGTTCGTGCAGCCGAGCTACACGTTCAGGAAGCCGAGTTACACGTTCAGGAAGCCGAACCTCGCACTCGGACGGCCGAGTTCCACATTCGGGGCCTCCGGTCAGCCGGGTGGGAAGCTCAGCGCTTGGCGTCGGGTTTTCCGGTCCGGACCTCGCGGGGGCAGATGCAGCCGCGGTCGAGGCGGCTGGAGACGGTGGCGGTGCAGTAGCGGGTGCCGAGGGTGTCGTGGGCGTCCAGCGGGTGCGAGCACGCCGGACAGGCGTTGCTCGACCGGGTTTCGACGGCTTCGGCGATGGGCGAGTTCATCCGGTGCTCCCGTCCCCGGCCGGGGGAACCGGCCGGACTGGGTGCCGGAGACGACGCGGGCTTGGGTGCGCCGCGTCAGGTTGCCTTCGACGAGGATCAGCCTACGCGTCGCCGGGTTCGCGCGCGGACCAGGCCGATCTCACCGCGGCCAGCGCGGTCTCCGCGTCCACGCCGAGGTCGTGGGCGGTGCGGGCGTATTCGACGGCGGCGGCCCGCAGCAAAGCGGCCTTGTCCGGCCGGTCACCGGCGTCGGTGACCACGGTGCCCTTCGCGCGGGCGGTGCGCACCCAGCCGTTCGCCTCCAGCTCCCGGTAGACGCGCGCGACGGTGCCCGAAGCCAGCGCGAGGTCCCTGGCGAGTTGCCGGATCGGCGGCAGGCGCGTGCCAGGGGTCAGCGCGCCGGTGGTGATCAGCCGGATGAGCTGGTCGTGCACCTGCCGCCACGGGGCGATCCCGCTGTCGGCGTCGACGACGACCTTCAGCGGCACCGCGCCACCTCGGCGCGGGTCCCGCCGGCCAGGTGGAACCAGGCGGCCAGCCCGGCGAGGACCAGGATCCACGAGGTCAGGTTCTGCGCCGGTGCCAGCGACGCGGTGGCGGCGGCGCCCAGTCCGGCGGCCACCCTGGCGCTGCGCACGCGCAGCGCGGTGTCCACCGCACCGTCCCCTGTGGACGGACGGCGCACGGCGAGCAGGATGATCAGCCAGGCGATCGCCGAGGTCACCGCGGCCACCCCCAGCAGCACCCACGAGCGGTGGAGCACCAGCCACACCGCGGTGGCGGTGACGACGGTGGCGTAGAGCACCAGCCCCCACACCGGGATGAGTGTGCGCACCCCGCGACTGTCCAAAGTGGCCTCACGTCGGGCACCCTTCGGCGGCCGCTGCGCCAGCACCTCGGCGATCAGGGCGCCGCCCAGCAGGGTGGCCAGGATGATGGACGGGGCCGGGTCGTCGGCGAGCCCGGCCGCGTCGGCCAGCGCGGGCAGGCCGAGGAACAGCCACGGGTACCAGAACCGGCGGCGGCGCAGGTAACGCACCGCTTCGGCGACATCGGGCGGCGCCGGATCGCCGATGCCCCAGCGGCGCAGCACCTTCACGCCCTGTTTGTCACCCGGCCACAGCGGGATCAGGATGAGCAGGCCGAACAGGCCCAGCACCAGGGCCACGCCCAGCACGTTGTCGAACGGCACGAGCGACCTCCCGTCTTGTATCAAACACATGGTACAAGACGGGGTCCCAGTGCGCTGGGCTCAGCCCGGCCAGACGAAGAGGCTGATGGGCGTGGAGGCCAGTGCGGAGGTGGCGGTGAGCGCGATCCAGCGGGCGGGCAGGAGGCGCCGCCGCCGCGGTTCGGCGATCCGGTCCAGTCGTGCGGTGATGTCCCCGTCGATGCCGAGCGTGCCGGCCGGAGTGGTGAACCCGCCGTCGCGGAACCGTCGCAGCGCGGCTTGCAGGCAGCCGCGGGTGTGCGCCCGGCACGCCTTGTCGTCGGCGCGCATCTCCAGCAGCAGCGCCACGGTCGCGGAGATTTCCTTGACATAGCGCGAATTCGGCAGGACCCGGCGCAACGCGGTGAACGGCACCAGCACCAGGTCGTGCCGCTCACGGGCGTGCGCGCGCTCGTGCCCGAGCACGGCGGCGAGCTGACCGGCGTCCAGCCTGGCCAGCGTGCCCGAACTGACCACGATCCGCGGCCGCAGGCCCGGCACGCAGTAGGCCATCGGCGCCGGGTGGTCCACCACCACGGCACCCGGCGCTGCCGGGTCCTCGCGGCCGAGCAGCGCGAGCAGGTCCCGCTGGCGGCGCCGGACGCGCAGCACGCCCACGGTGGACACGGCCACGGTGAGCGGCACCAGCGCGGCGGTGACCACCGCGGCGACCAGCCAGGCCAGCCGCGCCGCGGTCATCTCCGGCGGCAGGCCGGTGGCCAGGTCGGCGGTGAACGCGTCCAGCGCGGGCAGCATCGGCCGGTCGTACGGCGCCAGCCCGAGCGCGACCAGCAGCCCGAGCACGCACAGCACCCCGGTGACCAGCAGCGACTGCCACGCCACCACGGCGGCGCCGGGACTCTCACTGCTCCAGCGCGCACCCAGCAGCGGCGGCACGGCGAGCAGGCAGAGCACCAGCGTCACGGCCAGGTGCGCGACCGCGCTCATCCGGACTTCCGGTGCCTGTCCAGCGCCTGGCTGAGCGCTTCGGCCTCGGGATTGCTCACCGAGCGGGCGAAGTGGTTCAGCGCGGCCTCGCGGTCGCCGGTCAGCGCCAGCGCGTCGAGCATGAGCCGGGCGACGTAGGCGTCCCGGCCGGCGGCGGGGCGGTAGGACCAGGCGCGGCCGTCGCGCTCGCGGAGCACGAACCCCTTCTTCGCCAGGCGGTCGAGCACGGTCATCACGGTGGTGTAAGCCGGTTTGCGCTCGGCCAGCGCGTCGGCGACCGCGCGCACCGTCACCGGACCGGCGTGGTCGCCGCGATCCCACAGCACGTCCATCACCGCGCGTTCCAGCTCACCCAAACCGCCTGTTCCCGCCATGGGCACATGGTAGGTCCCGCTATGCTCGGCGGAGATCCCGCCAGTGGAGACCACACCATGCGCGAGCGCCCGCCAGTCCCGCACACCGGGATCGGCGCGGACCGGGTGGTCGATCGCCGTTGACCGGGCACGAGTTCACCGGCAGGCAGGCGGTGGTCACCGGCGCGGCCGGGACCATCGGCGCGGTACTGGCGCGGGCGCTCGCCACGGCGGGCGCCGAGGTGCTGCTGGTCGACCAGGCCCCGGCGGTCCAGGAACTCGCGGCCGAACTCGGGGGCCGCGCGGTGGTCGGCGATCCGCGGGCGAGTGGGCTGCCCGCCGAGGTGCTGATGGCGTTGGACAGCGCGCCGGAACTGCTGGTGCTGGCCGAGGGCGTGCACGTGCGGTCGCCGGCGACCGAGCTCAGCGAGGCCGAGTGGCAGTTGCTGTGCCAGGTGAACGTCGGGGCGCTGTACCGGATGGTGCGGGCGGCCGCGCCGTCGATGGCGCGGCGTGGTTCCGGTGCGGTGCTGGCGATCTCGTCGGTGACGGCCGAGCGGGTGCTGCCCGGCAGCGTGCCCCACGGCGCGACCCAGGCGGCGGTCTCCCAGCTGGTGCGCGGGCTGGCGGTGGAACTCGGGCCGAGCGGGGTGCGGGTGAACGGCCTCGCGCCGGGGCCGCTCGCGGACGAGCACGCCCGGCGCCGGGTGGCGGGCCGTGTGCCGCTGGGCCGCCTCGCGGACCCGGCGGACCTGGTGGGACCCGCCTTGTTCCTGCTGTCGGCCGCGGCGCGGTACGTGACCGGGCAGGTGCTGGTGGTGGACGGCGGCTACGCGCTGGCCTAATGCATGTGACGTAGGTCTCATTCGACAGCGGGTGTAGAACGCGCGCGGAGTGGGTATCCCTGCCTCGGCTTCGTCCGACCTGGGAGAGGTGCCCGATGACCGAATGCCGAGGCGCCGCGTCGCTGGAAATGATGTTCCGTGCCTGGCGGACCGAGATCGACCGGGAACCGATGGCCGAGTGCCTGTCCACCCCGGTCCTCCTCGACCGGCTGCGCGAGTCCACGGACCAGCACTTCCTGTCCGCGGACCCGTCGCGCCGCTCCGGCGCCGTGGCCTGAGCCCTTCCGTGGGTGGAGGTCAGTTGCCCGGCGGCTGCTGACCCTGCGGGCCACCCTGCTGGGGACCACCCTGTAGCTGCGTGGTGCGTTCCGTGATCGTCTTCGCGGTGGCCGCGTCGCCGTTCGGGACGGCGGTGACCGTCACGGTGTCCCCACCGGCGATGTCGGCCGCGGTGCCCTGGCGCCCGAACGTGGTGCTGCCGTCGATGGCGTAGGTCTTGGTGTAGCCGTCCTCGCTCTTCACCGTGGCCGAGGTCGCGCTGATCTCGGTGACCTCACCCGCCTGCATCACCTCGGTGGTGAACCCGCCCTTGCCGTCGGAGACGGTGTACTCGCCGTGCAGCGCGGAGGCCAGTCCCTCGGGCAAGCGCATGATCGGGCCACCACCGTTCATCATGCCGCCGGGACCACCGCCCTGTTCGGTCACTGAGGTGCCGCTCGCGGCGTAGACGGCGACGCCGCCGGTGGCCGCGATGCCGACCGCGATCGCCGCCGCGGCCGCGGTCTTCTTGCCCGACCAGCGGGGCCGGGGCGCCGGAGCACCCCACTCCGGGGTGGGCTCGGAAGGCTGGGGGCTGGCTGGCTCGGTCATCTGACTCACTCCTCGTAGCTCCGGCTCACTCACCGGCTGCGTCCCAGCCTCGGGCCGTCACCTGTGCGTCCGCTGTGCCCCGCCTTGGCCTGGGCTATGGAGCTCGGGGGTACGGCTCACAGGGAAGCCACAGGACCAGCACAAGGAGCACCCAGCCACGGGGCCCAGCTTCGGAGGCATGACAGCGACTCTGCCCGCGGACACCCGGCGCGCGCCGGTCGAGACGGACGGCCCGGCCCCCGTGCTCGACGTCGTGGTGCCCGTGTACAACGAAGAGACCGACCTGGGCCCGAGCGTGCGGGAACTGCACCGGCACCTGAGCCTGCGTTTCCCCTACCGGTTCCGGATCACCATCGCCGACAACGCCAGCACCGACCGGACCTGGTCGATCGCCGGGGAACTGGCCGATGAACTGCCCGAAGTGACCGCGGTCCGGCTGGAGCAGAAGGGCCGCGGCCGCGCGCTGCACGCGGTGTGGCTGGCCTCCGACGCGCAGGTGCTGGCGTACATGGACGTCGACCTGTCCACCGACCTCGCCGCACTGTCCCCGTTGGTCGCTTCGCTCATCTCGGGGCATTCCGACGTGGCGATCGGGAGCAGGCTGGCACGCGGGGCGCGGGTGGTGCGCGGCGCGAAGCGGGAGATCATCTCGCGCTGCTACAACCTGCTGTTGCGCGGCACGCTCTCGGTCCGGTTTTCCGACGCCCAGTGCGGTTTCAAGGCGATCCGCGCGGACGTCGCCAGGGAACTGCTGCCGCACGTCGCCGACACCGGCTGGTTCTTCGACACCGAACTGCTGGTGCTCGCGCAGCGTGCCGGAGCACGCATCCACGAGGTCCCGGTCGACTGGGTGGACGATCCGGACAGCCGGGTGGACCTCGTCTCGACCGCCCTCGCCGACCTGCGTGGCATCGCCCGGCTCGCCCGCGCGCTGGCCACCGGCACCCTGCCGATCGGCAGGCTGCGGGACCAGCTCAACCGCGCGCCGGTGCCGGTCGAAGCCCCGGGCGTGCCGGGTGGGCTGGTCCGCCAGCTGGTCCGGTTCGCCGCGGTCGGGATCGCCAGCACGCTGGCATACCTGCTGCTCTTCGTGCTGTTGCGCGGGGGTGTCGGCCCGCAGGCGGCGAACTTCGTGGCGCTGGCGGTGACCGCGGTGGCCAACACCGCGGCCAACCGCAGGCTGACCTTCGGCGTGCGCGGTGCCGCCGGGGCCGGGCGCCACCACCTCGAAGGCATGCTGGTGTTCCTGCTCGGCCTCGGCCTGACCAGCGGCTCGCTGGCGCTGCTGCACTCGGCCACCAGCCCGTCCCAGCCGATCGAGCTGGTGGTGCTCGTGCTGGCGAACCTCACCGCGACCGTCCTGCGCTTCCTGCTCCTGCGCGGCTGGGTGTTCAACCCTCGCCGGAACCGATCGGAGACCCCGTGAGCACCTCGACCCTGTCCGCCCCCGCGCCGGCCGCACCGTCCACTTCGGACGGCGACGGCCCGGCCGCGCCCCGGTGGGTCCGGCCCGCCTTCTGGGGGCTGCTGCTCGGCACCGCCGTGCTGTACCTGTGGAACCTGGGTGCTTCCGGGTGGGGCAACTCGTTCTACGCCGAGGCCGCGCAGGCCGGTTCGCTGGACTGGAAGGCGTGGTTCTTCGGCTCGCTCGACCCCGGGAACACCATCACCGTGGACAAACCGCCCGCGTCGCTGTGGCTGATGGGCCTGTCCGGCCGCGTCTTCGGCTTCTCCAGCTGGAGCATGCTGGTGCCGCAGGCGCTGCTCGGCGTCGGCTCGGTGGCGCTGCTGTACGCGGCGGTCCGCCGGTGGTCGGGGCCGGGCGCGGGCCTGTTCGCCGGGGCCGCGCTGGCGCTGACCCCGGTGGCGGCGCTGATGTTCCGCTTCAACAACCCCGACGCGCTGCTGACCTTCCTGCTGGTGCTCGGCGCCTACTGCGTGGTGCGCGCGGTGGAGAAGGCGTCGCCGAAGTGGCTCGTGCTGGCGGGCGTGGCGATCGGGTTCGGCTTCCTGACGAAGATGCTGCAGGCGTTCCTGGTGCTGCCGGCGTTCGGGCTGGTGTACCTGATCGCCGCGCCGACGGGGCTGGGCAAGCGGTTGCTGCACCTGCTCGGCGCGCTCGTGGCGGTGGTGGTCTCGGCTGGCTGGTACATCGCGGTCGCCGACCTGTGGCCCGCGGCCTCCCGCCCGTACATCGGCGGGTCCACCGACAACACCGTGCTCGACCTGGCGCTGGGGTACAACGGACTCGGCCGCATCTTCGGCGGCGGGGGCAACGGCGGTGGCGGCAACATGGGCGGCGGGAACGTCGGTTTCGGCGGGCAGACCGGGATCGGGCGGATGTTCGGCGACAGCTTTGGCACGGAGGTCTCCTGGCTGCTGCCCGCCGCGGTGCTCGGCCTCCTCGCCGGGCTCTGGTTCACGCGCTGGTCGCCGCGCACCGACCGCACGCGGGCCTCGATGGTGCTGTGGGGCGGCTGGCTGGTCGTCACCGCGCTGGTGTTCAGCTTCATGGAGGGCACGGTGCACCCGTACTACGCGGTCGCACTGGCCCCGGCTATCACCGCGATGGTCGCGATCGCCGGGCGCGAGCTGTGGCGCGGCCGGGCGCACGTGGCGCCGCGGCTCTTCCTGGCGGGCATGGTCGCGGTGACCGCGGTGTGGGACTACATCCTGCTCGATCGGTCCTCGGACTGGCACCCGGTGATCCGCTGGGCGATCCTGGTGCTCGGCATCCTGGTGGCCAGCGCGATCGCGGTCGGCGCGCACGAGTTCCGGCGGGCCGGGCGGGCGATCGCGGTGGCGGCGGTGGCCGTCGGGCTGGCGGGCACGCTGGTGTTCGGCGTGGCCACCGCGGCGGTGCCGCACAGCGGGTCGATCCCGATCTCCGGACCGGCGACCGGGGGCGTTTTCGGTATGCCGGAGGGGGAAACGCCGTCGGCGGAGCTCGTCGCGGCCTTACAGGCGAGCACGGAGGACTGGGCGGCGGCGAGCAGCGGCACGCGAGGCGCGGCTTCGCTGCAACTGACCAGCGGGAAGTCGGTGATGCCGATCGGTGGCTTCAACGGCGGGGACCCGGCGCCGACGCCGGCGCAGTTCCGGCAGTACGTGGCCGAGGGCCGGATCGGGTACTACATCGGCGAAGGCGCGGGCCGCATGGGTGGGCCCGGCGGTGGTAGCAACGAGATCGCCGAATGGGTGCAGGCGAACTTCCCCGCGACCACGATCGGCGGGCAAACGGTGTACGACCTCACCCCGTAGGATCCGCGCCATGGGGACCGAACGGATCAGCCCACCGCTGCGCGGGGACGAACGCGAGACGCTGCGCGCCTTTTTGGACTTCCACCGCGCCACGCTGGAAATGAAGTGCGAGGGGTTGTCCACCGAGCAGTTGCGCGAGCAGTCGAGCCCGCCCTCGACGCTCTCGCTGCTGGGGTTGGTCCGGCACCTGGCCGAGGTGGAGCGGACGTGGTTCCGGCGGGTGATCAACCAGGAGACGGACCTGGCGTTCGTCTGGTCGCCGGAGCGGGATTTCCAGGCCGCCTACGACGCCTCGAACGCCACCCGTGAGGAGGCGTTCGAGGCGTGGCGGGCCGAGGTCGAGCACTCGCGCCGGATCGAGCGGGAGGCGGAATCCCTTGACGTCACCGGACACTTCCCCCGCTGGGGCGAGGACGTCTCGCTGCGATTGGTGATGCTGCACCTGATCCACGAGTACGCCAGGCACAACGGCCACGCCGACTTCCTGCGCGAAGCCATCGACGGCGAGGTCGGTGCCTAGTCCTGCGGAGCCCTACCGGACACGAATGTGGCTTTGGGGGCCGAATCCGCCCCCAAAGCCACATTCGTGTCCCGATGGCTTCGGGCGGAGCGCGGCGAGTGTGGGGTTCGGCTGCGCGAGTGCGGGGTTCGGCTGCCTGAACGTGCGGTTCGGCTACCTGAACGTGGGACTCGCCCGGGAGCCGGGTGAACGAATGCTAGGAGTGGGGCATTACTTGCGTTGAATGCAAGTAATGCCCCATTCATAGCATTGGCGGGGCGCGGGTCAGAGCAACTTGTCGAGGGTGATGGGGAGGTCGCGGACGCGTTTGCCGGTGGCGTGGAAGACCGCGTTCGCGACCGCGCCCGCCACGCCGGTGATGCTGACCTCGCCGATGCCGACCAGGCCCAGCGGCATGGTCGGGTCCGGTTCGTCCAGGTAGTGCACGTCGATCGGCGGGATGTCGGCGTGCACCGGCACGTGGTATTCGGACAGGCTCGGGTTCATGATCCGCCCCGATCGCGGGTCGACCAGGGTTTCTTCGGACAGGGCCATGCCGATGCCCATCACGATGCCGCCCTTGAGCTGGCTGGTGGCGGTCTTCGCGTTGATGATCCGGCCCACGTCGAACACCGCGGTCCAGCGGGAGATCCGGGTTTCGCCGGTGTCCGGGTCGACGCGCACCTCGCAGAAGTGCGCGCCGCTCGCGGCCTTCACCCAGCGCCGCTGGTCGCGGACGAACTTCGACATGAACCGGACCTGACCGGCCACCGCGCCGAGGCCCGAGTCGGCGCCGACCGACGTCTCGAGGTGAGTTTTCCCGGCGGCTCGGAGGATGTCCGGCGGCGAGTCCCCGGGGTGCTTCTTCGCCAGCCCGGCCAACTCGCGCTTGAGCTTGTCGCACGCGGTGAGCAGGCTCGCCGCGACCGTGGCGGTCTGGTTGGAGCCACCGGCCAACGGGCCGGTGGGCAGGTCGGTGTCGCCGTATTCGACGCGGACCGAGCCGACCGGCACCCCGAGCGCGTCCGCGGCGATCTGCGCCTGCGCGGTCGCGCCACCCATGCCCATTTCGTGGAAACCGCAGCGCACCAGCACCGAACCGTCGGCGGACAGTCGCACCGTCAGGTTGGCGGTGAACTGCACCGACGGGTGGTACGCCGCCGCGACACCCCAGCCGACCAGCCAGCGCCCGTCCCGCATGGAGCCCGGCTCCGGGGTCCGGTCCGCCCAGCCGAACTCGGCGGCACCGCGGGTGTAGCACTCGCGGAGCAGCCGGTGCGAGAACTTCTTGCCGTCCAGCGGGTTCACCGACGGTTCGTTCCGCAGCCGCAGCTCTACTGGATCGATGTCGAGCCGGTAGGCCAGTTCGTCGACCGTGGCTTCGAGCGCGTAGGTGCCGATCGACTCGCCGGGGGCACGCATGAACGTGTTCGGCACGGTGTCGAGTTCGACGAGATTCTGCTGCACCAGGATGTTCTCGGCGGCGTAGAGGTGACGCGACTGCGAGGTCACCTGCTCCGGCCCGCCGCCCCCGCTGCCGGTCTGGGTGACGCTGGTGTGGATGAGCGAGGTCAGCCGCCCGTCGGTGTCCGCGCCGAGCGCGACGCGCTGCACGGACGGCGTGCGCCCGCCGACCGTGCGGTAGACGCTTTCGCGGCTGAGCAGCATGCGCACCGGCCGTCCGGTCACCTTCGCGGCGAGCACGGTCAGCACGGTCCCCGCCCACACCGAGCCCTTGCCGCCGAAGCCGCCGCCGACGAACGGCGCGATCACCCGGATCCCGGCCACCGGCACGCCGAACTTCAGCGCCAGGTGCCGCCGCACCCAGTCCATGCCCTGCGTGGCCTCGTGCACGGTCAGCCGGTCGCCGTCCCACACCGCAGTGGTCGCGTGCGGCTCGATCGCGTTGTGGTTGTGCGCCGGGGTGGAGTACCGCAGGTCCACCGAGACCGGCGCGGCGGCGAGCGCGGCTTCGGCGTCGCCCTTCTTCGCGCTGCCGGACATGAGCATGGTGCTCGGCTGCGGCTTGGCGTTCCCCTGTTCCGCTTTGAAGTCCACAGTGGACTTCGCGACGGCGTACTCCGCTGTCACCAGCGCCGCGGCTTCACGGGCGGCTTCGAGCGTCTCGGCGACGACCACCGCGATCGGCTGGCCGTTCCAGTGCACCTCGTCGGTGTTCAGGTAGTTGATCCTGGTACCCGACGCCATCGTGCTGAGGTTCAGCGGAGTCGGCTTCGGCGGCTTCTTCATCGGTGGCGCGTTCTCGTGGGTGAGCACGGTCAGCACCCCGGCAACGGCGAGCGCGGCTTCGGTGTGGATCGCGGTGATCCGGCCGCGCGCGATCGTCGCGTGCGCCATGGCCGCGTAGGTCAGGCCGGGATACGGGTACTCCGCGGCGAAGCGGGCTTCCCCGGTGGTCTTCGCGGTGCCGTCGACCCGATCGAGCGAGCGGCCGACGGCCTGGGTCAGCGGGGGGTCCTGCACCTGGGTCATGCCGCGCTCCTGCCGGTCAGCTGCCGCAGCGTCGCGGTGATCGTGCGCTGGGCCAGGTCGATCTTGAAGGCGTTGTGCTCGCGTCCGGTGGCGGCGGCGAGTTCGGCCGCCGCGGCTTCGCGGAAGGATTCCTCGGTTGCCGGAGCACCCAGCAGCACGCGTTCGGCTTCACGGGCCCGCCACGGCTTCCCGGCGACCCCGCCGAGCGCGAGCCGGACCGCGGTCACCTCGTGGTCGCGGACCTCCAGCGCGGCGGCGACCGAGACCAGCGCGAACGCGTACGACGCCCGGTCGCGCACCTTGCGGTAGCGGGAGTTCGCGGCCATCGGCAGGGCGGGCAGCTCGATCGCGGTGATCAGCTCGTCGGCGGCCAGTTCGGTCTCCACCTGCGGGGTGGCGTCCGGCAACCGGTGGAACTCGGTGAGCGGCAGGCGGCGGAGGCCGCGCAGGCTTTCGATCTCGACCGTGGCGTCGAGCGCGGCGAGCGCCACGCACAGGTCGGACGGGTGCGTGGCGATGCAGGCCTCGGTGGTGCCGAGGATCGCGTGGCCCCGGTTGAACCCGCCGAGCGCGTCGCAGCCGCTGCCCGGTTCGCGCTTGTTGCACGCCGACGTGGTGTCGTAGAAGTACGGGCAGCGCGTGCGCTGCAGCAGGTTCCCGCCGACGGTGGCCATGTTGCGCAGCTGCGCGGACGCTCCGGCGAGCACCGCCTGGGTGAGCACCGGGTACCGCGAGCGGATCAGCGGGTGGACCGCCAGCGTGCTGTTGCGCACGAGCGCCCCGACGCGCACCCCGCCGCCGGGCAGCTCCTCCACCTCGGTCAGCGGCAACCGGCTGATGTCGACCACGGTGTCCGGGCGCTCCACCGTGGCGCGCATGAGGTCGACCAGGTTCGTGCCGCCGCCGAGGAACTTCGCGTTCGGCTCGCCGGCGATGACGCGCAGCGCGGTGGGCACGTCGGTGGCGCGGTGGTAGGCGAAGGACCTCATCGGGCCGCCACCTCCTGGCTGGCTACTTCCTGGATGGCATCCACGATGCCGTTGTAGGCACCGCAGCGGCAGAGGTTGCCGCTCATCCGCTCCCGGATCTCCGCGCCGGTCAGCTCGCCGTCCGGCGCCGCGCGGTGCTCGGCGAGCATGCCGACCGCCGAGCAGAGCTGGCCCGGCGTGCAGTAACCGCACTGCAGCCCGTCGTGGCGGACGAAGGCGGTCTGCAGCGGGTGGTCCAGTCCCTCGATCGTGGTGATCTCGGCGTCCTCGTACTGCACAGCCAGCGCGAGGCACGAGTTGATCCGCACCCCGTCCGCGAGCACCGTGCACGCCCCGCAGGCGCCCTGGTCACAGCCCTTCTTCGTGCCGGTGAGCCCGAGGTGCTCGCGCAGCGCGTCCAGCAGGCTGACCTGCGGCGGAAGGCTGAGCACCGTGGTGGCTCCGTTGACCCGCAAACGCAGCTCGGTCACTGGTCCTCCTGTCGTTCGGTGCTGCCGAGGTTAACGAAACAGTGGTCTCTTAACAAGAGTACGGCGTTCTTTTAACTCGGGTCGTATGCTGATCGCCGTCATGGGTCAGCATTTCGTCCGGGCGCGAAGGCCCGAGCAGAAGCGACAGCGGCGCGAGGCGATCCTCGCCGCCGCTCGCGAGCTCGCCCTCGCCTCGGGCGTGCGCGCGGTCAGCCTCGGGAACGTGGCCGCGGCGGTGTGCCTGGCGAAGTCCAATGTGGTCCGGTACTTCGGCACGCGCGAGGAGATCTACCTCGAACTCGCCGCCGAATGCTGGGCCGAGTGGGGGACCGCGCTCGTCGACCGGCTGGACCGGGTGACCACCGCCGACGAGCTGGTCGGCGCGATCGCCGAGACCCTCGAAGCGCGCCCGCTGTTCTGCGACCTGCTCGGGCACGCGGCGACCAGCCTCGAGCACAACGTGTCGGTCGAGGCGGCACGCTCGTTCAAGCGGCAGGTGAAGGACGTGCTCGCCGAGGTCGGCGTGGCGATCGCCCGCACCGGCCTCGGCCTGACCGAGACCGAGGGCTTCGAGCTCGCGGCCGCGGGCACGATGTTCGGCGGCGCGCTGTACCCGGCCGCGCACCCGCCGAAGACGCTGATCGAGGTGTACGCCTCCGACCCGGAGCTGGCCGCGCTGTGCCCGCCGTTCGTGCCGACGATCAAGCGCGCACTTGCGGCCATCGTCGCCGGCTTGCCCTCACTGCGGTGATCCACGGCACGGTCGCGCCCGGGTTCGAGGACGTGCGCGAAGCGTTCGCGCTGGACCACGGCGGCGGCGCGCAACTGGCCGTCCACCGGCACGGCGTGCCGGTGGTGGACCTCTGGACCGGCTGGGCGCCCGACCGGATCGCGGTCACCATGTCGTGCACGAAGGCGCTGGTATCGATCTGCGCGCACCTGCTCGCCGAACGCGGCGACCTGGACCTGAACGCGCCGGTTTCGCGGTACTGGCCCGGGTTCCGCGCCGAACTGCCGGTCTCGTACCTGCTGTCCCACCGCGCGGGCCTGCCCGCCTTCGACCTCGACGGCGAAGACCTGCTCGACTGGGACCGGTGCACGTCGACGCTCGCCGCGATGGCTCCGCGGTGGACCCCGGGCACGGCGTTCGCCTACCACTCGACCACCTTCGGCTACCTGGTCGGCGAGGTGATCCGGCGGGTCACCGGCACCACGGCCGGCCGGTTCTTCGACGAGGGGATCGCCCGCCCGCTCGGGCTGGACCTGTGGATCGGCCTACCCGCCGAACAAGAGCACCGAGTCGCGCCGATCGGTCCTAATCGGACAGAGCTGGCCGAACTGCTGACCACCCGTGCGGGCCGGGCGGCCGAAATCCCGTCCGCGAACGGCATCGGGGACGCGCGTTCGCTGGCGAAGCTGTACTCGGCCGTCCTCAATGGACTGCTGGGGCGAGCGACGCTGGACCGCGCCTGTACGCCACAGACCGACGGGCTGCCGACCCCGGCGGTCATGCCGCACCCGCAACGGTTCGCGCTCGGGTTCGAGTTGACGCGCAGTGCGTCCCCGCTGCTGGGCGCGGCTTCGTTCGGTCACGCCGGTGCGGGCGGACGGCTGGCCTTTGCCGATCGCGAGACCGGGCTGGCCGTCGCGTACGTGTGCGCGCACTCGGGCTGGAACCCGGGCCAGGGACCGGATCCGCGCTGGCTGCCGTGGTTGCTCGCGCTCAGCCGTCGGCGAGGCGGTCCAGCCACTCGCTGAGCAGGGCCTGTTCCGCCGGGCTGAACGGCAGGTCGCCGGTCAGCGCGGCACGCAGGGCCACGGCCCTGGTCGCCAGGCCCGCGGCGGGCGCGGGTTCGTCGGTGGTGATCGTGTGCACCACCATTTCCCTTGCCACAGTGGAGATCTCGAGGTCGCGCTCGGCTGGGGGCAGGGCGATCAGCGAGAGCACCACGCCGACGCCGGTCGAGTGCGTCAGCTCCGCGGCGCGCTCCACGCTCATCGTCAGCTGCCCGGCTTCGGCGATCCGCGAGATGATGCCGTGCAGGATCGCGGCGGCCTCCTTCGCGGCGGGGGACGGGCCGCCCGGGCGCGCTTCGCCGTACATCAGCGCGTAGAACGCGGGCCGCGTCAGGCCGAACTGGATGTGCAGGTCCCAGCCGCGGCGCAGGTCGCCGACCGGGTCGCCGGTCGCGCCGAGGTCGTGCTTCTGGCCCAGGTACTCCTCGAAACCGTAGGAGGCGACCGCGTCGAGCAGCCCGTCCTTGTCGCCGAACAGCCGGTAGAGCGCGGGCGCCTGGACCCCGGCCGCCGCGCTCACCGCCCGGGTGGAGACCGCGTCACGGCCGCCCTCCTGCAGCAGTTCCGCTGCCGCGCGCAGGATGCGATCACGGGTGGGCAGTGCCTGGTCGACCGTCATGTTTCCGATGATAACAAATCCTCGGTAGCGTTTGTCTGATATCAGTGTTAACTTGGTGACGTTAGCGATGGAACTATTCGGGAGGTAACACCGATGCAGACCCGTGCACTGGGCCAGGCTGAGGTCTCGGCCTTCGGGCTCGGCATGATGGGAATGTCCGATTTGTACGGACCGGCCGACGAGGCGGAATCGATCGCCACGGTGCACGCCGCGCTCGACGCCGGCGTGACCCTGCTCGACACCGGCGACTTCTACGGCATGGGGCACAACGAACTCCTGCTCCGGGACGCGTTGCGTGGCCGCGCCCGCGAAGCCGCCACGATCAGCGTGAAGTTCGGCGCGCTGCGGGATCCGGACGGCGCCTGGACCGGGTTCGACGGCCGCCCGGCGGCGGTGAAGACCTTCGCCGCGTACAGCCTGCGGCGGCTCGGCACCGACCACCTCGACATCTACCGCCCTGCCCGGCTCGACCCGTCCGTGCCGATCGAGGACACCGTCGGCGCCATCGCCGAACTCGTCGAGGCGGGCCATGTTCGGCACATCGGGCTGTCCGAGGTCGGTGCCGAGACTCTGCGGCGGGCCGCGGCCGTGCACCCCATCACCGACCTGCAGATCGAATATTCGCTGCTCTCCCGCGGTATCGAAGCCGAAATCCTGCCGGTCGCGCGGGAACTCGGCATCGGTGTCACCGCGTACGGGGTGCTGTCGCGCGGCCTGCTGAGCGGGCACTGGCGCCCGGACCGCGAACTCACCGCCGCCGACTTCCGCGGTTCGAACCCGCGTTTCCAGGGCGAGAACCTGGAGCGCAACCTCGAACTGGTGGAGGCGCTGCGCAAGGTCGCGCAGGCCAGGGAGGTCACCGTCGCGCAGGTCGCGATCGCCTGGGTGGCCTCGCAGGGCAAGGATGTGGTGCCGCTGATCGGCGCGCGTACGCGGACGAGGCTCGCCGAGTCGCTCGGTGCGGCGGATTTGGCACTGTCCCAGGCAGATCTCGACGCCATCGAAGCCGCTGTCCCGGCGGGCGCGGCGGCGGGCAGCCGGTACGCCGAGCCGATGATGGCCGCCCTGGACAGTGAGCGCTAAACGCTCGTCAGTCTCCTGCCTGCGAAGGTCGCTTGTGGACGGTGGGGAGCGGTGACGGGGGTGCGGACCCCGCCCGGTTACCACTGGGCGGTAGGCCGGATGGCGGTATCCGTGCAGGTGGAGCCGGGGAGCGGTGACAGTCTGTGGAAAATTTTCCCGATCACTCGTCCGTTGTGCCATCATTAGGCCGTTCGCGGTTTGAGGGAACCGGCGAATGGGGGACTCAGAGCTACCGGCCCGCTCTTCTGGCCTGGTCTGCGTCGCCCGGTTGGTGTAACGAAGATCATCAGGGGAGGAGATCGCGATGACCACTACCGAGACCAGTCCGGTCAAGGAACAGCCCGTCGAGAAGCCCGAGGACACGCACGAAGGCCACACGCACGAGGCCGGTACCGACTGTGCGGGCGGCTGCCCGCAGTCGCCGCCGCCCACGCCGTGAGTGGACCACTTTCGCGCTGATCACGGGGTGATCTTCAGCCCGCCCGCCGCCATCCGGCTGGGCGGGCTGACTTCTTGGCTACGTTCTGTGTTGTCATAGAAGGGTGCCGGTAATCGAGCGACGCCCGACCGAAGTGATTCGCCGGGCTTGGGAACTGCAGCGGAGCGGGGTGGACGCGTCCTGCGCCCAGCGCCAGCACGAGGCCACGCGCCTGCTGCGCCGGGGCATCCGCCTGCTCGATTCGATCCACCCGGTCCCGGCCGACCACCAGGACGACTGGCTGCGCAGCCGGATCCGCCTGCTCACCACGCTCGCCTTCTCCGAGGCCGAAACAGTCGGGCTCACCAACGGCCTGGCCCGGCTCGACGACGTGCTCGCGGTGATCGAGCGGTTCGACGATCCGGCGGTGCGCGCGGAGCTGATCGCGCCCGTCAACCACAACCGCGGCCTGCTGCTGATGGGCGGCGGCCGCAACGAAGAGAGCATCGCCTGCTTCGACGCGGCCCTCGGTTTTCGCGAGGAAAGCCTCGCTGTCGCCCCGGATCCGGCGCCGGTGGTCGAATCGCTGCTGAACACGCTGGCCACCCGCGGGCTGGCCTACATCCGCCTCGGCCGGGTGAAGCGGGCCCGCGAGGACCTGAACCGCGGGATCAAGCTGGCCGAGAAGTACGAGCTGCGGGTATCGGCCGCCGAAGTCCGCCGCCACCTCGGCACGCTGGAACTCCGCGTCGGCAACGTGCCCGCCGCCCTCCGCTGTTACGAAGAAAGCGAACGTTCGTATCGGGCGCTGGAGGTGGAGGTTCCGCCGCTGCTACGGCACGAACAGGCGCAGGCGCTGCTCACCGCTGGGTTGTCCGACGAGGCGGGCAGGCATCTCGACGAGGTTCTCCCGCAGCTGCGCCAGGAACAGGGCAATACCAGGGAACTGGGGCAAGCCGAACTGTTCCGCGCGGAGGCGGCGTTGCTGTCCGGCGATCTCGACCTCGCCCGCAGCCTCGCGGAATCCGCCCGCCAGCGGATGCGCAAATGGGGCTGTCAGACCTGTGTCGCCAACGCGACCATCATCGGCCTGCGTGCCGACACCGCGGACGCCTTGCGCACCGGGGAAATCCCGGCCGCACTGCCCGCACGCGCGCTGCGGCACGCGCGAGCGATGTCCGTGCCGCGGCTCGCCGAACAGGCCACCGTCGCCAAGATGCTCACCGTCCGCCTGGAGATCCGGCGCGGCAACCTCCGGCGTGCGAGCGAGTTGCTGGCCGAGGTGCCGCGGCCGGGTCAGCTCACCCCGACCGACCACCGCATGCTGCGCCGGCTGTGCCGGGCCGAACTCGCCGTCGCGCACGACGACCGGGGTGCCGCGCTCGGCGAGATCCGGGCCGGGCTGGCCGAACTCGACCGCGTCCGCGACCGCATGGGCGGGCTGGAACTGCTGTCCGGCACCGCTTTGCACGGGCGCGAGCTGGGTGAGCTGGCCGTGCGCCTGGTGCTCGGCGGCGAGCACCCGCGGCGGCTGTTCGACTGGCTGGAGCGCACGCGGGCGCAGACCTACCGGTACGAGCCGCTCGCCCAGGCCGACGATCCCGAACTGGCCGAGTGCCTCGCGGAGATCCGCGGCCTGACCCAGTCGATCCACCAGGCGCTGCACGACGGGCACCCGACCGCCGCCGCCCGCGCGCGCCGGGCGGAGCTGCTGCGGGAGGCGCACCGGATGGGCTGGCACGCCGGGCAATGGGGCAAAGCCCGTCCAGTGGCCAAATTGGACGAAGTGGCGGCGCGCCTGAAGAACCGGGCACTGGTCAGCTTCGCCGCGTCGGCCGACGAACTGGTCGCGGTGGTCGTGCTCGACGGTGGGGCGCGGATCGTCCGCCTGGGTTCGGCGAAGCAGGCGTCGGAAAGCGCGCGCATGCTGAACGTCGACCTGAACGCGGTGGCCCCCGACCACACCCCGCAGCCACTGGTCGAGGTGATCATGACCTCCGCGCGGCGGCAGGCCGAACGCCTCGACGCGCAGCTGGTGCGCCCGCTGCTCGAGGTGACCGGCGACCGCGACCTGGTGATCGTGCCGACCGGCGGGCTGTACGCCGTGCCGTGGGGTGTGCTGCCGAGCCTGCACTACCGGCCGACCGTGGTGGCGCCGTCGGCCACCGCGTGGCTGTCCGCGGAACTGGCCCGGAATGACCGCGCGCGCAAGATCGTGCTGGTGCGTGGCCCCGGGCTGCCCGCCGCGCGAGCGGAGATCGACAAGCTGGCCACGCACTACCGCGCGTCGAAGCAGTTGTCCGGCCAGGGCGCGACGGCCACCGCCGTGCTCCCCGCGGTGGACGGCGCGAAACTGGCGCACATCGCCGCGCACGGCGCGCACGAGCCGGAGAACGCGTTGTTCTCCCGGCTGGAACTGGCCGACGGCGCGATGTTCGCGCACGAGATGGCCGGGTTGCGCCGCCCGCCGCGGCAGGTGGTGCTGGCCGCGTGCGAACTGGCGCTGAACCGCATCCGGCCCGGCGACGAAGCACTCGGGTTCGCCAGCGCGCTACTGGCCAGCGGGTCCCAGACGGTGATCGCGCCGCTGAGCAAGGTCGGCGACCAGTCCTCGGCGGCGGCGATGGACGACTACCACCGCGCACTGGCCGGCGGCGCGAGCCCGGCGGTCGCCCTCGCCGACGCCGTCGCGGTCGACCCGATGCGCCGCCCGTTCGTCTGCCTCGGCGCGGGTTGACCTCAACCTAGGTTCAACTTGTGTACTGGGGGCATGTCCTTCACCGAGGCGGAACTCGCCTTCCTGTCCGAACACGACCTCGGCCGCATGGCCACCCTGCAGCCCGGCGGCGCGCTGCAGGTCAGCCCGGTCGGCTTCCACTACGACACCGAGCGGGGGACCATCGAGGTCCGGGGCTTCAACCTGGCGAAGAGCCGGAAGTTCAAGAACATCGCGGAAAACGGCCGGGTCGCCATCGTCGTGGACGACCGGCCCTCGCTCGATCCGCCACGTGTGCGGTGCCTGGAGATCCGGGGGCGCGCGGAGGCCGTGACCGGGATCGACCCGGAGGGCCACCTCGACGGCTCGGTCATCCGCATCCACCCCGAGCGGATCATCAGCTTCGGCATCGACCAGTCGGACACCGAACCGCACCAGCTGACCGCGAACAACCGGAACGTGGTCCCAAGCTAGGACTGTCACGAATGTGGCTTTCGAGACGCCCTCCCGTCGCCCACCGCCACCCTCAGCGGAGCTGCGCACGGTCTTGTCTTACGGGTCTCGAAAGCCACATTCGTGACACCGACTACCTCAGGCGCGACGCAGGCCTCGGCCCAGCGCCACGCCGAAGGCGATCATGGTGACCGCCAGGCCCAGGTGCAGCCAGTTGTCCGCGGCGTTCACCGGGACGAAGTTCGCCGCGGAGCCGTGGTCGATGAGCAGGCCGTAGAGCCACAGCACCAGGTAGACCACGCCGCCGCCGATGAGGAAGGCGCGGGCCCCGGACGGGGTGCGCGCCATCGCCAGTCCGGCGACGCCGAAGAGCAGGTGCACCAGGTTGTGCAGGATCGACACGGCGAACACGCCGAGCAGCAGCGCCGACGACTCGTGCCCGGCGAAGGTGAGCGTGTCGTACCCGGTGGTCACCCCCGGGATGAAGCCGAGCACGCCGACCAGGAGGAACACCACGCCGTAGACCATCGAAACCAGCTGCAGCGGGGTGCGCCCGGCACGCACGGCGCCGGTTTCGGGGTGCTGGTGCGGGCGGGACATGGGAACTCCTCTCGAGAGGATTTCGCTGACGGAACGGGCATTCCCCCGGACGGGCGGTTCACACGCGTTGGTGACGCCCGGCTGGGTAACCACCCGATATGACGAGCCTCAAGTCCCAAGTCAGCCTGGAGGTACCGGTCGCCGCGCCCGAGGTCTACGCGGTGCTCGCCGACGGCTGGTCCTACTCCTCCTGGGTGGTCGGCAACGCCCACATCCGCGACGTCGACCCCGGCTGGCCCGCGCCGGGCACCCGGATCCACCACTCGGTCGGCGCCTGGCCGGTGCACATCAGCGACACCACCGTGGTCCGTGAAAGCGTCCCGGATCGCCTGATCGACCTCGAGGCGAAGCTCTGGCTGCTCGGCACGGCCCGGGTGCGCATCTCGCTCGAGCCGCTGTCGGCGTCTTCGACGCGGGTGGTGATGGAGGAAGGCGCCATGTCCGGCCCCGGCCGGTTGATGCCCGACGCGGTGCAGGCGTTCTTGCTCCGCTTCCGCAACAACGAGGCCCTGTCCCGGCTGGCCGATCTCGCGGTGGGACGGGCCAAAGCCCACTAACCCTGTCGGATCGGGCGGCCGAAACGTAGGCCGGTCAGCCGGGAACGCATTCCGCTCGGTGGCGGTGCCAGCGGCGGGTTCGCGTTCCCGGCTCGCTCCGCCCAGCCGTCGAGCAGTTCGCGCAGCGTCTCGGCGGAACTGTGGCGCGGTTCCCACGCGAGCACGTCCCTGGCGCGGGAGATGTCGGCGAGCGGCGCCTGATCGGCCAGTGCCAGCCAGCCGGGGTGCAGTGGCTGGAGCCCGCCGAGCCAGGACAGGCGCGCGGCCTGTTGCAGTACGGACCGGGGCACCGGCACCCGGAAGCCGCCGATGAGTTCGGCGAGCCGGGGGGCGTCGAGCACTTCGGGTGAGGCCAGGTTGAACGCGCCGGTGGCCTCCCTGGCGAGGACCAGGCGGATCGCTTCGGCCACGTCGTCGGCGTGCACCAACTGCAGGCGCAGACCGGACCACAACGGCAGCGGTACCCGGCCGAGCACCCCGAGCGGCAGCAGCGGGCTGAACAACCAGCGCGCGAACTCGCCCGCCGCCTCCCGCTGCGCGATACCGCACGGGCGCAGGCGGGCCAGCGCCACGCTGGGGTTCGCCGCCGCGAACTCGTCGAGCTGCCGTTCGAGCCGGACCTTGCTCTGGCTGTAGGCGCTGGCGGCGATGCCGCCGATCGCCCAGTCCTCACCGATCGGGGTCCACCTCGGTGCGGGCTGGTAGGCGGCGATCGACGAGGCGACGACCAGGCGTGGCACGCCGGTCGCGGCGACCGCGTCGAGCACCGCCTTCGTGCCCACCTCGTTCGTCCGCGTCATCGGCGGGTCGTCGGCGGCCGGGGAGATGGCCCAGGCCAGGTGCACCACGGCGTCGGCGTCCGCGAAGACCTCCTGCAACACCGAAGCCGACGTGGTCCCGAGGTCTGCGGCGACCCAGCGCACCAGGGGGTTCGCCGGTGGCCGGCGCGCCAGGCCGACCACCTCTTCGCCGTCGAGCGTCCGAAGCAGCGCTGTCCCGACGTTGCCACTGGCTCCCGTCACCACGATCCGCATGGCGGCCGGATTCCCGGGCGCGCTGCCCGGAAACACGATTGGCGTTCGGCGCCGCCGGGTAGGACTGCGGGTATGACGGCGGACGCGGTGGTGATCGGAGCGGGCCCGAACGGCCTGGTGGCGGCGAACCTGCTGACCGACGCGGGCTGGGAGGTGGTCGTGCTGGAGGCGGCGGCCGAACCCGGTGGCGCGGTCCGCACGGCCGAGGTGATCGAGCCGGGTTTCCGGCACGACCTGTTCAGCGCCTTCTACCCGCTCGGCTCGGCCTCCCCGGTGCTTTCGGCGCTGGACCTGGACATCCGCTGGAGCCACGCCCCCGAAGTACTGGCCCACGTGCTGCCGGACGACCGGTCCGTGCTGCTCTCGCGCGACATCGACAAGACCGCCGCCTCGGTCGCCACCTTCGCCGAAGCCGACGGTGACGCTTGGCGCAGCGAATACGAGAACTTCCGCGAGATCCGCGACCACCTGCTCGCCGCCTTGTTCACGCCCTTCCCGCCCGTGCGTTCCGGTCTGAAGCTGGCCGCGCGGATGGGGGCGGCCGACCTGCTGCGGTTCGGCAGGCTCGCGACCATGCCCGTGCGGACCTATGGCGCCCGGCGGTTCCAGGGCGAAGGCGGGCAGCTGCTGCTGGCGGGCAACGCCCTGCACACCGACCTCGGCCCCGGCCAGGCGGGCAGCGCGATCTTCGGCTGGCTGCTCGGCATGCTGGGCCAGGACCTGGGCTTCCCGGTGCCCGAGGGCGGCGCGGGCAGCCTGACCGCCGCGCTGGCCCGGCGACTGGAAGCCCGCGGCGGGCAGGTCGTCTGCGACCGGCCGGTCACGCGGGTCCTCACCTCCGGTGGGGCCGCCCAGGGGGTGGTCGATGCCACCGGGCAGACCACGAAAGCCCGGCGGGCGGTCCTCGCCACCGTGCCCGCGCCGGTGCTCTACGGCAAGTTGCTCGACCCCGACGTCCTGCCCGCGCGACTGCACGGTGACCTGGAGAACTTCGTCTGGGACGACGCCACGTTCAAAGTGGACTGGGCGCTGTCGAAGCCGATCCCGTGGTCCGCCGAAGACGCCCGGGGCGCGGGCACCGTGCACCTGGGCGCCGACCTGACCGGGCTCGCGGACTACAGCGCCGACCTCGCCGCCGGGCGCGTGCCGGAGCACCCGTTCCTCCTGCTGGGCCAGATGACCACGGCCGACGCGACGCGTTCGCCCGCCGGCACCGAGACGGCCTGGGCCTACACCCACGTGCCGCGCGGCCGGTCGTGGGACGCCGACGAACTGCGGCGCTTCGCCGACCGGATGGAAGCGGTGGTGGAGCGGCACGCGCCGGGCTTCCGCTCGGCCATCCGCGGGCGCTACATCCAGGGGCCTGCCGACCTCGAACGCGCGAACCCCAGCCTGGTGGAGGGTTCGACGAACGCGGGCACGGCCGCGGTGCACCAGCAGCTGTTCCTGCGCCCGGTGCCGGGGCTGGGCCGGGCCGATACGCCGGTCGACCGGCTGTACCTCGCCGGTGCCTCGGCGCACCCAGGTGGTGCGGTGCACGGCGGACCCGGGGCCAACGCCGCCCGCGCCGCGCTGGCGCGGAACCGGCGCGTCGGCGGGACTGTCTACAACGGACTCATCCGCGGTCTGAACCGGGCGCTGTACCGGTGAACTGCCGTCGTGGCCGGTCCGAGGCAGGCCACACGTAGGGCAGATCGTCGGGCACGTCCGGGAACCACGTGCGGTAGTGCGCCGGATCCTTGCGTACGAGCGCCGATTGGTGGCTGCGGTGGAACTCCGGCGAACCCAGCCACGGCGGCAGCTCGCCCGCGGCTTCGAGTTCGGCCTGCGTGCGGACCACGGGCACATCCACTTCGGCGACCAGCTTCACCGCGCAGGTGTCGGCCGCCCCGGAGACGGACCACGTCGAGCACACGTCGAGGCCGTAGCGGACCAGCGCCTCCTCGTACCCCGCCCACATCGCGGCGGCGGGGTGGTGGCGCCAGCCGTAGTTCGGCACGGTCAGCGCCCGCAGGACCTGCAGCACCTCCACGCGTTGCTTGCCCAGCCGCTTGCGATCCAGCGTGCGCGCGGATTCGGTGAAGCCGGGCAGCGGCAGGAAGGTCTGCACCGCGCCTCACACCCCGAGCCAGCCGAAGGCCAGCGCGAAGATGAGCGCGGCGACCATCAGGGTGAGGATCGCGACCACCACGAGGGTGGTCACCGGCACCGCCTTCGACGGCATCGGCTGCGGGTGGGACAGGCCCGAGGTCTGCCCGGAATCAGGCGGGGTGCCGCCGGGCGGCACGCCGCCGCCGGGCTCGAGATCGGCCGTGGCATCGGGTTCGGGATCGGGCGGCTTGGCACTCATCTCGCTTGGCTACCCCGCCCCGAACGGGGTTAATCGTGCGCTGGGAGTGGGTCCCGTGAACCCGATCCGCCGGTTTCGCGGATAGCCGGTATGAGCTGTGAAGACGACGTGCTGCTGCTCATCGCGTGGGAGGGGCTGTCCCTACGAGGAGGTCGCCGCGGCGCTCGCCATCCCGGTCGGCACGGTCCGCTCGCGGCTCAACCGCGCCCGGCGCAAGGTCCGCGCCGCCGAACTGGCTTCGCCCGAGGACCTGGCCCCCGGCCGGGACCGCTTGAGGGCCGCCTTCGCCAGGGCGCGGGCGCGGAGGGCGCGAGCGTGACTTACCGGACAGCGCCTAAGGTCCGAGGGGTGAAGCCGTCGCACGGGGAGTCCGTGGTCTCCAGGGTGGTGCGGATCGTCGAGACCTTCGGGTCGGAGACACCCGCGTTGCGCGTGTCGGACGTGGCCCGGCGCGCGGGATTGCACGTGGCCACCGCCTCCCGGCTGATCGACGAGCTGAGCAGGCACGGCTGGCTCGAACGCGACGACGACCGCCGCGTGCGCATCGGTGTCCGGTTGTGGGAACTGGCCTCACGGGCCTCGCCGACCCTCGGGTTGCGCGAGGCCGCGATGCCGTTCATGGAGGACCTGCACGCGGTGGTCGGGCACCACACCCAGCTCGGTGTGCGGCAGGACCGCGAAGTGCTGTTCGTGGAACGGCTTTCGTCACCGGGTGCGGTACTCAACATCACCCGGGTGGCCGGTCGGCTGCCGCTGCACGTGTCTTCCTCCGGGCTGGTGCTCCTCGCGCACGCACCGGCCGAGGTGCAGGAGGAGGTCCTCGCCGGGCCGTTGAAGCCGCAGACCGAGCACACCCCGGCCACGGTCACCGATCCGGCGCGGCTCCGGCGGTTGCTCGCGGGCATCCGCCGCGACGGCTACGTGGTGTGCCCCGGCTTCATCGACCAGGAGACCGCGGGCGTGGCGGTGCCGCTGCGCGGGCCGGGGGAGCAGGTGGTCGCCGCCCTGTCGGTGATCGTGCCGAACGATCGCCACGCCCGCACGCAGGTCCCGGCCCTGCGCGCGGCCGCCCGCGGGGTCTCCCGCGTGATGTCCTCTCATTGACTGAGAATGTGGTGGTGACCGCCCACCCGGTCCGCCCATTCTCAGCGCATGGCGACGCGAACCCGGGTAGCGATCATCGGCGCCGGTCCGGCCGGCCTGCTGCTGGCCCACCTGCTGCACCTCGAAGGCATCGACTCGGTACTGGTCGAGCGGCAGAGCGCGAGCTACGTGCAGGCCCGCATCCGGGCGGGCATCCTGGAGGCGTCCACGGTCGACCTGCTCAAGCAGGCCGGGGTCGGCACGCGGCTGGCCGCCGAGTCGATGGAGCACCGCGGCATCTACCTCCAGTGGCCGGGGGAGCGCCATCATCTGGACTTCGTCAAGCTCGCCGGGCGCTCGGTCTCGGTGTACGGCCAGACCGAGGTCACCAAGGACCTGATGCGGGCCCGCGAGGAAGCCGGGGGCCAGGCCTTCTACGAGGCCTCGGAGGTCGAACTGCACGACGTCGGCACGGACCGGCCGTCAGTGACCTTTGTGGACAGTGACGGGCGGCCGCAGCGGCTGGAGGCCGAGGTGATCGCCGGCTGCGACGGGTTCCACGGACCGAGCCGCGGCGCCATCCCGGACGCGGTCCGCGACACCTGGGAGCGCGAGTACCCGTTCGCCTGGCTCGGTGTGCTGGCCGAGGTCGCGCCCTCCACCGACGAGCTGATCTACGCCTGGCACCCGGACGGGTTCGCCATGCACAGCATGCGTTCCCCGCGGGTGAGCCGGTTCTACCTCCAGGTGCGGCCGGACGAGGACATCGCCGAGTGGAGCGACGACCGCGTCTGGACCGCGCTGACCACCCGGCTCGAAGCCGGAGAACCCGGCTGGCGCCTGGAAACCGGGCGCATCACCGAGAAGAGCGTGCTGCCGATGCGCAGCTTCGTCACCACGCCGATGCGGCACGGCAGGCTCTTCCTGGCCGGGGACGCCGCGCACATCGTGCCGCCCACCGGGGCCAAGGGCCTCAACCTCGCGGTCGCCGACGTCGCGCTGTTGGCGCGGGCGCTGACCGCCTGGCTCTCCGGTGGGTCCACCGAGCTCGCCGAGTCCTATTCGGACACAGCGCTGCGCAGGGTCTGGCGCTGCACCCACTTTTCGTGGTGGATGACCACCATGCTGCACCGCCACGGCGACGACTTCGACGCGCAACTGCAGCTGTCGCAGCTGCGGCGCACGGTGACCGCCGAAGCGGCGGCCACCGAACTCGCCGAGAACTACGCGGGACTGCCGATCGGCTATCAGTGAGCCGGGGTGACCGAGTTCGCCGGCCAGCGTTCCCGCCAGCGCGCCCCGAGCGCGTCGAAGTCGGCGTCGCTCAGGCCGTAGGTGGAGACGATGGCCATGGTCGTGCCGCGCTCGGCGGGCGGGGTGGGGCCACCGAAGACGAGCAGGCCCTCGCCCCATTCGGCGACGGTCAGCCCGAGCTGGTTCGCCGACCGGAACCACACCCGGCCGTGCACCCGTTCACCCGCGATTTCGGCTTCGAACGGGCTTTCCGGCGCGAGACCGGCGAGTTCGCCGATGCCGAGTGAGCTCGCGACCTCGTCGAAGTGGTGCTTCCCGGCGTGGAGGAAGTGCGTGCGCCGGGCCGTGGTGACGCCCCGGGTGAGCGCGTACCGGAGCTGCTGCAGGAAGGAGATCCAGCCCTCGGTGATGTCGTCGTAGTAGACGTCCCACTCGGCGTTCCCGGTCAGCGGCGCCCGCGTCAGCCGGATCCGGGCGCCGTCGCCGTCGGCGGTGACGCTGAACCGGTCACCGCCGTTCGCGGTCAGCACGTGGTTTTCCTCGTCTTCGACCACGTCGCCGAAGAAGATCTCCTCGACTTCGCGCTCCAGGTCGTCGGCCTGCCAGCCGTGCCACTGGAGCACGGCCTCCTTGTCGCGCAGGGCACGCCAGGCGGTTTCGACGGTGACGGGAACGTAGATCTCCAGGTCGGATCCTTCGCTCACGGTTGATCTCCTTTCACTGGCCGGGGATGCCCGCCCACGACGATTCGGTACGGCCGCCCGTCCGCGTCCTCGTAGCGGGCGACCAGTTCGGTGATGGCTTCGGTCAGTTCGTCGGTGAACTCCCGCGCCGCGGCGGGCCGGGCGAACCGGACGTCGGCCTCGATGGTGAAGGTGAGCAGCTTCTTGCCGCTCTCGGCGGCTTTTCCCTGCATGCGGGCCACATCGCGGACGGTGGCCGCGGCGACCTCGACCAGGTGCTCGGCCGCGTACTGATCGTGCGAGGCGGCCGGATCGGTGTCTCCCTCGCGCATCACGGCCGGATCGACCACCAGCGCGCCCGGCTTCACCCTCAGGATCCGCTCGACGCACCCCCGGCGCTGCCGCAGCTCGACCACCTCGATCAGCCCGGCCGTCTCCAGGGCACGCAGGTGGTAGTTCACCCGCTGCCGAGGTAGGTCCAGCCGGGCGGCCAGCTGCGTCGCCGACGCGGGTTCGCGCAGCAGGGCGAGCAGTTGACGCCGCAACGGGGGCAGCGCGGTGAGCACCCGGTCGGGGTCTTCCAGGTAGTTGATGCCGCCGCTCATGGGCACGATCCTCTATTGGACAGTTTGATTTGTCAATACGGTGCGTAGACTGGCGGCACCGTGTTCGCACGCGTGGAGGGGGAGTTCATGGCACACGAGGTGGAGCACCAGTCGTTCAACGCGGACCGCATCGTCGCGGGCTGCGCCATCGGTGCCGGGCTGGCCAGCCTGGTCGGCGGGTTCGTCACCGACGACGCGATGCTGATCGAACAGTTCAAGGTCGGCAACGACGTGCTGTTCTGGGGCGGTGGCATCCTGCTGCTGCTCGGCGTGCTCTTCGCCGTGGTGAAGGACTGACGCGCGTCAGGGGTGGGTGGCGGCCCAGGTGTCGCTCCACGATTCCAGCGGGAGCAGGGCGGCCACCAGTCCGGTGCCCAGTGGCGTGAGGCGGTAGCCGTCGTCGGTGAGTTCCACGAGGTGCGCCTCGGTCAGTTCGGTGAGCCGGGTGGTGAGCACGCTCGACGACATCTGCTCGCACCGGCGTTGCAGTTCGCGGAAGCCCGCGGTGCCTTGGTGCAGTTCCCAGATCACGCGCAGCGCCCACCGCCTGCCGAGCAGGTCCAGTGCGGCCATGATCGGCCGGCCGGTGGTCGAGCCGCGGACGGGAGTGCCGGGTTTGGGCGTGCGCGGCATGTCAGCGCGCGCTGGGCAGGGGAGCGGCCCGCAGGGCGTCGCCCATCTCGGCGATCGCCCGGTGCAGGACGCCGAGCGGGCGCAGTAACAGGGTCGCCTCGGCGAGGCGGTTTTCGTTGTCGTACAGCTGATCCAGGACGCCTTGCAGGTTCCCGTCGCCGAACACTGCTTCGATGAAGGTGGTGACGTGCGGACCGTCGGTCACTTCACGGACCGGTGAGATGTCCTTGAGTACACCGGCGATGAGGCCGAAGAGGTGCGCGACGTCCGCCCGGCCCGAGTAGTCGGCGACCGGCGAATGGAAGCGGACGTCGTCGGCCAGCAGCCCGGCCAGGCCGGACTCGTCCTGGGCACGCAGCAACGGAACCAGTGCGGAACTCATGCCGCGAGCGTACGCCGGGTGCTTCGGAATTCAAAGCAGCCGGCCGACCCCCGCGTAGGGCAGCAGGTTGATCGACGGGTCCTCGGACATGTCGCCCACGCCCTGCGGGTTCCACATGGCGCAGCCCACGAGCCCCGGCTCGACCATCTCGAAGCCGTCGAAGAACCGCAGGACCTCGTCGTGCGTGCGCGGGATGGGGTTGTTCTGCGTGCTCTGGTAAGCCTCGATCGCCTTGTCCAAACCCGCCGAACCGGCGTCGGCCGCGACATGGGTGACCGCCAGGAAACTGCCGGACGCCAGGCGCGCGCGGTACTGGGCCAGCAGGCCGGCCGGGTCCCACGAATCCGGCACGAAGTGCAGCAGCAGCAACATGAACAGGCCGACCGGCTGCTCGAAGTCGATCAGTTCCCGGGTTTTCGGCGAAGCCAGGATGCCGTCGACGTCACGCAGGTCCGCCTGCATCGCCACGCACCGGTCGTTGTCCTTGAGCAGCAACTGGCTGTGCGCCACCGCCACCGGCTCGCGGTCGACGTAGACCACGCGGCACTCCGGGTCGAGCTGCTGCACGATCTCGTGCAGGTTGCCCACGGTCGGGATGCCGGAACCGATGTCGAGGAACTGCTTCACCCCCGACTCCACCATGAACGTGGCCGCCCGCCGCAGGAACGCGCGGTTGAGCCGGGCCGCGTCCCGCACCCCCGGCATGATCTTCAGGATCTGTTCGCCCAGTTCACGGTCGGCGGGGAAGTGGTGGTCGCCGTCCAGCCAGTAGTCGTACACGCGGGCCGGGTTCGGCACGGTGACGTCGACCTCGGGTGGGACCCAGCTCAGTTCCGGAATCACCGCGACTCCCGTCGGTTGTGCGGAATTCTCGTCAGGCGCGGGAGTGTAGCCCCACCTCGTGGTGCAACCGGCGTTCCGCCGTTCGTGTGCATGTGGTGGCCGCGTGCGCGGTGCGCGCCCTACTGTGGCTGCCTCGCGACCCCGAAGACAGGACGACGGTGCCCGCGGAACCGCACATCGCACCCGGCCGGTGGCCCCTGCTCGGGCACACCGTGCCGTTGCTGCGCGACCCACTCGGCTTGTTCGACGCGGTGCGCGGCCGCGGTGACGTGGTGCGCCTGTTCCTGGGCCCGCTGCCGGTCCACCTGGTCACCACCCCGGAACTGGCCTGGCAGTTGCTGGTCACCGACGGCGGGAAGTTCGACAAGGGCATCGTTTTCGACAAGATGCGCCCGCTGTTCGGCGACGGGCTCGCCACGTCCAACGGTGAACTCAACCGGCGGCAACGACGGCTCGTGCAACCGGCTTTCCACCGGGACCGCGTCGCGGGCTACGCCGAGCAGACGATCACCGGGCTGGCTGCCGAACTCGCGGATTCCTGGCAGCCGGGCCAGATCATCGCCTTCGACGAGCAGATGCAGGACCTCGCGCTGACGGTCTCCGGTCGCACGCTGTTCTCCGCCGAACTCGGCGACGACGTGCTCGCCGAGATCCAGCGCTCGATCCCGATCATGCTCAGGTACGTGCTGCTTCGCGCGTTTTCCCCGAAGTTGGTGGAAAAACTGCCGATCCCGGCGAACCGGCGGTTCGACGCCGCGGCCGTGCGCCTGCGCCGCGTGATCACCGAAGCCGTGGTGACCGCCCGTTCTTCGGGCACCGACAACGGTGACCTGCTCTCGATGATGCTGCTCGCCCGCGACGAGGACACCGGCGAAGGCATGAGCGATCAGCAGGTGCGCGACGAGGTCATCACCATCCTGACCACCGGCGCGGAGACCACCGCGGTGGCGCTGGCCTGGTTCTTCCACGAACTCGGGCAGCACCCCGACGTGGAACGCCGGTTCCACGCGGAAATCGACGAGGTGCTCGGCGGCCGCCCGGTGCGTTTCGAGGACCTGCCCGCGCTCGGCCACACCCACCGGATCATCAACGAGATCCTGCGCCGGACCCCGCCGCTGATCCTGATGCGCCGCGCCCGCGAGGACACCGAACTCGGCGGGGTGCCCATCCCGGCCGGTGCCGAGGTCGCGGTCAGCCAGCACACCCTGCACCAGGATCCGCGCTATTTCCCCGATCCCGGCCGGTTCGACCCCGACCGCTGGACGGCCGAACGGATGGCGGCGCTGCCGCGCGGCGCGTACCTCCCGTTCGGCGCCGGTGCCCGGTTGTGCCCCGGCCACTTCCTCGCGCCCACCGAGATCGCCATCGCCGCGGTGACCATCGGTGCTCGCTGGCGACTGGTGCCGGTGCCCGGGAAACCGGTGCACGCCAAGATCAAAGCCACCATGCAGCCGAATCGGCTGCCGATGCGCGTGACCCGCCGGAGTCACACCGCAGGGTGAGCGAACGACTACCGGGTGTACCCTCTCTGCTCCTCAGCGAACTCCCCGGAGGTAAACCCGTGAGAACGCCGGCCAAGCTGACCGCCGCTCTGCTCTCCTGCTCCGCCTTGCTCGGCAGCACGATCATCGCCTCGGCACCGGCTTCGGCCGTGGCGGCGGTCGACTGCACGGACACCGATCTCCCGGTCAGCGGCCCCAGCGGGCCGACGACCGTGCACGGCCGATTCTGCCTGCCCGCCGGTACGACGCCCGACGCGGTGCAACTCCTGGTGCACGGCGGCACCTACAACAGCGCGTACTGGGATCTTCCCCATGCCCCGGAACGGTATTCCTACCAGCGCGACATGGCCGCGCACGGGTACGCCACCTTCGCGATGGACCAGCTGGGCGCGGGTTCGAGCGGCAAGCCGCTGAGCCCGCAACTGCTGCTGCCCGCCGCGGCCAAGGCGGTGCACGAGGTGGTCGGGCACCTGCGTGCCGGGAGCGTGGGCGGGCACGCCTTCGACAAGGTCGTGCTCGTCGGGCACTCGGTCGGTTCCGGGGTGGTGGCGGCCGAGGCGGCCACCTACCACGACGTGGACGCGGTGATCCTGAGTGGCATAACCCATTTGCCCGCCATTCCGGTGCTCGCGCTCGGCGTGGCTTTCGGCTTGCAACCGGCTTTTGCGGAACCGCGGTTCCTCGGCAGTGACCTGCTGTATTTCACCACCAGGCCGGGTTCGCGGTCGTGGCTTTTCTACCACCAGCCGAATGCGGATCCGGCTGTCATCGCCGCCGACGAAGCGACGAAGGACCAGGTTTCGGTGCCCGGGATGGGCACCGTGGCGGTATTCGGCATCGTGCTTCCGGTCACAAAAGCCATCGATGTGCCCGTCTTTCAGGCCGTCGGTGCAAAAGATGTGCTTTTCTGCGGTGTGCTCGCGCTCCGGGACTGTTCCACCGCGGAAAAACTCCACGCCCAAGAAGCCCCGTACTACGGTCCGGCGGCGAAACTGTCCACCTATGTGCTGCCGGAGGCAGGGCATTCCTTGGCGCTGCACCGCAACGCTTCGGCGTATCGGGACGCCACCCGTTCGTGGCTGATCGAGCAGGTGGGACTGGCGGCGGAGGGTTACCACCCGATTGGCTGACCACCATTGCGCCGTCTGCGGTAGAGAATCCTTGAGGATCATTTCTGCACGACAGAATTGTCCGCTCGCCAAGACCACGGAGAGTCCGTAGTTGTGACCGTCCCGAATCCGCAGGAAGACGCGTCATCGACCCCCGGCGGTGCGCCGTCCGCTCGGCGCCGGGCGACATTGGCGCGCAAATGGGCGTACTTGATCGGCGCCACGGCTTATCTCCCGTACACCCACAAGGAACTCGAAGAGCACCTGCGCGAATTAGTGGATCAGGTGATCGAGGTGATCCGCGGCAGGCCGTTCGATCCGTCGGGCGCGACGCGGGTGGGTGCCCGGCTGGTCGAACTGCGCTGCGTGGGGCCGGACAGCCTGCGGCGGACGCTCGAAGTGCTCGGCAAGGCGCTGGCCCGTGACCAGCCCGCGGATCGCGTGGTGCTCGCGCTCGGCGCGCTGACCACCGGCTACAGCGAGGCGCAGCGCGAGATGTTCCAGCAGCAGCAGAAGGAACTCAACCGCACCCTGCTCGACGTCGAGCGCGAAGCCCGCCGCCGGCAACTGATGACCCAGGCGCAGTTCGAGGAGATCTTCGTCGGCTCGGCCAGCGGCGTCGCGGTCACCGACCTGGACGGCGGGCTGGTGCGGATCAACGCGGCGCTCGGCAAGACGCTCAACCGCGCGCCGGCCGACATCGCCGGTGTCAGCCTGTTCGACCTGATCCACCCGGAGGACGCTGAAGGCCTGCGCCAGGCCTACCGCGAACTGCTCGACGGCAAGATCGCGCGGCTGCGCATCGGCCGCCGGATGCTCGCCGAGAACGACGAGACGATGTGGGTTTCGCTGACCGGCGGGGTGATCCGGGACGCCACGGGCAAAGCCGAGCAGTTCGTCACCATCGTCGACGACGACACCGACGTGAACCTGCTGCAGCGCCGGTTGAGCCACCAGGCGCTGCACGACGCGCTGACCGGCCTGCCGAACCGCCAGTTCTTCAGCACCCGCCTGGAGAAGGCGCTGCGGCTGGCCGATCCGGCCACCGGCATCACCGTGTTCCACCTCGACCTCGACGGGTTCTCGGTGGTCACCGACGGGCTCGGTCCCGGCAGCGGTGACCGCCTCCTGCGCAGCGTCGCCGCGGCGCTGAAACTGGTGGTGCAGGACGAGAACGCCATCGTGGCCCGCCTCGGCGGCGACGAGTTCGGCATCCTGATCGAGAACACCGAGCGGACGCCGGACGTCGGCACCACGATCCGGCGGATCAACCAGGAACTGGCCGAGCCGGTGTACCTGGACGAGAACACCGGCGTGGCCGCGTCGGCGAGCATCGGCGTGGCGGACCGGCCGCCACGGGACCTGCCGCCGAGCGAACTGCTGCGCGCCACCGACATGACGCTGCGCCGGGCGCAGCGCAACGGCCACCGGCAGTGGCAGTTGTTCGACCCGGAGCAGGACCGGCGGGACAGGCACCGGTTCAGCCTGGCGGCGTCGATGGCCGGGGCGTGGGAACTCGGCGAGATCGACGTGGTCCACCGTCCCGTGGTCCGGCTGGAGGACCGCACCACCACGGGCGTGGAGGCCCTGCTCCGCTGGAACCACCCGGCCGAGGGCGTGCTGGCGCACGAGGACTGCGTGGACCTGGCCGGGCGCACCGGACTGCTGTTGCCGCTCGGCGAGTGGTTGCTGCAGGTGGCGTGCGCGAAGGTCCGCGACGAACCGGCGGCCAAGGTGCTCGCGGTCGGCCTGACCGCCGACCAGGCCGCGGATCCCGATCTGGTCGGCACGGTCCGGCAGACGCTCGGCGAAACCGAATTGAGCCCGGCGCGGCTGCGCATCGGCTTTCCGGCCCGGGCGCTGCTGTCCGAGCGCGGTGAGGCCGCGGACAACCTGCGCGTGCTCGCGGAAATCGGGGTCTACAGCGAAATCCTGGACTTCGGCGCGGCGGGCGACGTCGAATGCCTCGGCGAGTTGCCGGTGCGCACCGTGCGCCTGGCCCGCCGCCTGGTCGACCGGCAGCGGCAGGAGGGCAACCGCCTGCTGCTCACGCGCTCGGTGGCGAACCTGGTCGAACTGGCGCACCTGGCCGGCGCCACCGTGCTGGTGGACGGCATCCACACCGCCGAGCAGGCCGACTGGTGGCGGCACACCGGCGCCGACGCCGGGCTCGGGCCCTACTTCACCACCTGATCGCCGGGAAACAGGAACTTCGCGATCGAGCGCGCGGTGACCACCGGTTCCTCGTGTGACACCGCGCCGGTCAGCACGAGCGTCGCGTACCCGTGCATCAAGGACCACGCGGCGACCCGCGCGAGTTCCTGCTCGGGCCCGGTGCGCGGATCGGCCGCGACGCCGTCGGCGAGCACGTCCCCCGCCCGGGTTCGCGCGGCCACCAGTGCTTCGTCGTCGGCGCGGTAGAAATCGGGGCGGAACATCACTTCGAAGTGCGCGCGGTGCTCGAGCGCGAACCGCACATAAGCCACGCCCAGGTCGATCATGCCGCCCTCGCGCACCTCGCCGAGCGCGTCGGCCAGCAGGTCGTAACCCTCGGCGGCGAGCGCGGTGAGCAATCCGGCCTTGTCGCCGAAGTGGTGCGCCGGCGCCGCGTTCGACACCCCGGCCCGGCGCGCGAGGTCGCGCAGGCTGATCGCGGCGGGCCCGGACTCGGTGATCGCGGCGACCGCGGCGGTGAGCATGGTCCGGCGGAGGTCGCCGTGGTGGTAGGGCATGCCGAGCAGCCTAGTCGAATCTAAGCATTGACAAGATGGCCCCGGTCCGAGCAATCTTGTCGGTGACAAGTTTAAAGAAGCTGGGGGTGGCGAAATGGCACCGTTGATCATTCTGATGGTGGTCACGCTGGTGACCTGGGGGCTCGGCGCGGTGGGCGTGCGCCGGTGGAAGCCGTGGCCGGTCGCCGTGCGAGCCGGGCTGGCGGCGATGTTCGTGGCGACCGGCGTGGCGCACTTCGTCGGCCTGCGCGCGGAACTGGTGGCGATGGTGCCGCCGTCACTGCCCGCGGCGGAGTTCCTGGTCACCCTCACCGGGGTGCTGGAACTGGCGGGTGCGGCCGGTCTGCTGTGGACGCGGACGGCGCCGTGGGCGGCGGGCGGGCTGACCTTGATGCTGCTGGCGATGTTCCCGGCGAACGTGCACAAGGCCGTCACCGGGGTGGGGCTCCCGTGGGACGACCAGCTGGTGCCGCGGACGCTGATGCAGGTGGTCTTCCTGGCCGCGACGCTCAGCGTGGTGGTGCACCACGTGCGATCGAACCGTCAGGCGCCGGCAGTGCCGTCATCGCCGTCGGCGCCGATGACCCGGTCGACGAACCCGTAGGCCAGCGCCTCTTCGGCGTCGAACCAGCGGTCCCGGTCGGCGTCGGCGGTGATCTGCTCCACGGTCTGGCCGGTCTGGCGGGCGGTGATCTCGGCGATGCGGCGCTTCATCTTGCCGAACACCTCCGCCTGGATGGCCACGTCCGCGGCCGAGCCGCCGATGCCCGCCGACGGCTGGTGCATCAGCACCCGCGTGTTGGGCAGCAGGAACCGCTTGCCCGGCGTGCCCGAGGACAGCAGGAACTGGCCCATCGAGGCGACGAACCCGAGGCCCCAGGTGGCCACGTCCGGCTTGACCAGCTGCATGGTGTCGTAGATGGCCATGCCCGCGGTCACCGAGCCACCGGGGGAGTTGATGTAGAAGGTGATCTCGCGGTCCGGGTCGTCGGCGGCCAGCAGGAGCAACTGCGCGGTGATCCGGTTCGCGACCTCGTCGGTCACCTCCGAGCCGAGGAAGACGATGCGGTCGCGCAGCAGTTGTTCGAAGACGGAGTCGGTCAGGGACACACCGCTCGACGGCGTGGTCATCCCGGGCAGCAGCTCAAGGGTCATGCGGGCGACCGTAGGGCCGGGGAACCCCGCGGTGGGGCCGCGTTCGCTCAGGGCGAGGCGGTTTCGCGCACAGCGATCACGTGCGGCCGAGCAGATCGTTGAGCCACGGCTGGAAACCCAGGCGCCGGTACAGCTCCGCCGCGCCGGAGTTCGCCGCCAGCACGCCGATCGACCAGTACTCGATGCCGCGCTGCTTCAACTCCGCGCGGCAGGCTTCCAGCAACGCCGTGCCGATGCCACCGGCGCGTGCCTCGGGATCCACCACCAGCGAGTCGACTTCACCGCGCCACTGCCCGAAATCGAAGGTCGCACCCGAGGGCAGCAACCGGCAGCACAGGTAGCCGGCCGGGGTGTCGCGCCCGTCCTGGTGCGCGGTCAGGATCAGGGCGGCGTCGTCGCGCAGCCACGAGCGGTACTGGTCGCGCCGGACCTCCCAGGAGGTGGTGTTGTCGCGTACCGGGAGCGTGTCGGCGACCAGCGACCGGTGGTGCTCGGTCAGCGCTTTCCACAGCGGACCCAGGGTTTCGAGGTCCTCCTCACCGGCCTGCTCGATCCGGACGGTCATGCACCGATCTCCTCTCTGACCCCGAAGGTGCGGCGGTAGGCCGACGGCGCCACCCGCATGGCCGAGGTGAAATGGTGCCGGAAGGTCACCGCGGTGTCGAAACCCACGGTGGTGGCGATGCGTTCGATGGGCGTGGTGGTGGTCTCCAGCAGCGGCAGGCTGGCCTGCACCCGCTGCGCGATCAGCCAGCGGATCGGGCTGGTCCCGGTGGCCCGCAGGAAGTGCCGGAGATAGGTGCGGGTGGACATGGCCGCGACCTCGGCCAGCCGTCGCACGGTGATCGGCTCGGCCAGGTGCTCCAGCGCCCACGCCATGCTCCGCGCCACGTGGTCGTTCTCCGGATCGGGTGCCATCGGCGCCTCGATGTACTGCGCCTGCCCGCCGTCGCGGTGTGGCGGGATGACGAGGTGCCTGGCCACCGAGTTCGCCACCGAGGCACCGTAGTCGGCGCGCACCAGGTGCAGGCACAGGTCGAGCCCGGCCGCGCAGCCCGCGCTGGTGAACACCCCGTCGTCCTCCACGTACAACGGGCTCGGGTCCACCTGGACCCGGGGGAACCGGGAGCCGAGCAGATCGGTGTGGCGCCAGTGCGTGGTGGCGCGGCGCCCGTCGAGCAGGCCGGCCCCGGCCAGCGCGAAGGCACCGGAGCAGATGGACACGATCCGCGTGCCGCGCCGGTGGGCGCGCCGCAGCGCGGTGACCAGCTCGGGCGACGGATCGGCGGCCGGGTCGGCCACGCTCGGCACCACCAGGGTGTCCGCGTCGGCGAAGTCGTCGAGCCCGTACGGCGTGTCCAGGGTGGCGCCGCCGATCATCCGCACCGGTCCCGGCCGCTCGGCGCAGATCTTCAGCCGGTACCAGGGCACGTCCAGTTCCAGCCACTCGAAGCCGAAGACCTCGGTCACGATGCCGGTCTCGAAGGCGGACATGCCGTGGTAGGCCAGTACCGCGACGCTCGGGCCCTCTGCTTCAGCCATGGCCCCAGCGTATTCGGCGGGAGCGGGCCGGCCAGTGGCGTGCACGCCAATGACCGTCAAGATCTGGCCACCTCCGGGTGAGCGGCCTGCGCTCCGCACGGCGGGGAAGCCGGAATCGCGCGAGAATCGGAGGCGGCCGGTGACTCACTACGGAGGAGCTCCCGATGTCCGACTACAACGCACCGTACGCACGCGACGCCAAGCCAGGGGTCGATGCGGGCCGGTTGTGGGCGGGCGGTATCGCCACCGCGGTGGTGGCCGCGCTGCTCGCGATCGTCGGCCTGCTGATCGCCCGCGGCCTGTTCGAGGTCGAAGTGCTCGCGCCGGAAGGCGAAGGCATCTGGGGCAACGCGAGCACGCCCACCTACGCGGTCACCGCGGCGGTGGTGGCGATCCTGGCCACCGGGCTGATGCACCTGCTGAGCGTGGCCACGCCCGCCCCCGGCCAGTTCTTCGGCTGGATCATGGCGCTGGTGACGCTGATCGCGGTGGTCGTACCGCTGACGCTGACCGTCGACCTGGGCGCGAAGATCGCCACCGGGCTGATCAACCTGGTGCTCGGGCTGGTGATCGGCGTGATCGTGCACAACATGGCGGTGAACGCGCGCACCCTGCACCGGCGCAAGCGGACCACCGACCCGCAGGCGCCGACGCAGCAGTGGAACCAGCCGCCGCCCACCACCTACTACGACCGCTGAGGCGTGACGAAGTGCACGTCGTAGCGGTCCTGGTCGGCGTGCAGGCTCTCGAACTCGGCTTCACCGCGCTGGATCCGCCCCAGCTGCCGGAAGTAGCCGAACCGCTCGACCCCGGGTGTGAGCACCGCGAGCAGGTCCGCGGTGCTGCCCGGGGCGGCGCCGAACGCGTGCGCCAGGCCGGGTGGGATCACCACCAGATCGCCGCGTGAAACGCGCGTCGGCGTGTCGCCGTCGCCGAGCAGGAAGTCCAGTTCGCCGTCGAGCACGTAGAACAGTTCCGTCGACTTCGCGTGGTAGTGCTTTTTCGCGCCGCTGGCGCCCACTCCGAGGGTGAGGCGGTTGGCGCCGAGCGCGCCGTGGGTGTGGCCCGCGTCGGCGAGCAGGTGGAAGGCGCCGCCGGGCAGTGTGACGCGTTCGGCGGCGTCGCCGCGGCTGATCAGGGGTTTCATGATTCCAGTCGACTACGGGAAGAACGCGGGTACCAGCGGCGGTTGGAGATCATGGCGATCACCGATCGAGATGGGGCGGACGATGGAATTGCGGCAGTTGCGGTACTTCGTGACCGTCGCCGAGGAGGGCGGGTTCGGCCGGGCCGCCGAGCGGTTGCACATCGTGCAGTCCGCGGTGAGCCAGCAGATCGGCAGGCTGGAGCGCGAACTGGGGGTGCGGTTGTTCGACCGGTCGAGGCAGGCGCGGCTCACCGACGGCGGTGAACGCCTGCTGCCCGAGGCGCGGGCGGTGCTGGCGGCGGCCGAGCGCACCCGTGCGGTGGCGGCCGCGGTCGCCGAGGGCACCGGCGGCCTGGTGCGCCTGGGCACCGTGCACGGGCCGGGCGACCGGATCTTCCGGGCGCTCGGCGAACTCGCCGCGGTGGCACCGGAGCTGCGCGTCCGGCTCAAACGCCTCGCGCCCCTCGACCGCCTCGCCGCGGTCCGCTCCGGGGAACTGGACGCCGCGCTGGTCCGGGCCCTGCCCGCCACGCGGGACCTGGAGTTGCACCCGCTCTGGCAGGACCCGTTGCACGTGGCGCTGCCGGCAGCGCACCCGCTGGCCCGGAAAACCGTGCTGTGCCTGGAAGAGCTCGCGGATCTGCCACTGCGGCTGGCGCCTCGCGCGGAAAACCCGCCCTTCCACGACCTGATCCGCGACGCCTGTGCGACGGCGGGAATCGATCCGCCCACCGGGCCGCCGTTCACCGGGCTCGCCGAGACACTCGCCGAGATCGCGACCGGCTCGCCGTCCTGGACGGTCTTCTACGAGGTGTCCGGGCAGCCGTCGTTCCCCGGCGTCGCCATCCGGCCGCTGACCGGGCCGGTGCTGACCACCTCGCTCGCCGTGCCGCCCGGCCCGCCCGCGCCGGCGACGCGCCACTTGCTCACCGCGCTCGGCCGTACCGCGTGAACCTGTTCGCCGAAATCCTCGCCGTCGCGCTGCTGGCACTGGTGCTGGCGGCCGCGGTGGTCCGGCCGCGCGGACTGCCGGAAGCGGTGGTCGCGGTCCCGGCCGCGCTGCTGCTGATCGTGATCGGGGCGATCCCGGCCGCGCACGCCGTCGAGGAGGTCGCCCGGCTGGCTCCGGTGGCCGGGTTCCTCGTCGCGGTGCTGGTCCTCGCGCGGTTGTGCGCGGACGAGGGACTGTTCCACGCCTGCGGGGTGTGGCTCGCCCGTGCCGCGGCGGGCCGGCCCGACCGGTTGCTGGGCGGGGTGTTCGGCATCGCGTCGGTGGTGACCGCGGTGCTGAGCCTGGACGCCACGGTCGTCCTGCTCACGCCGGTGGTGTTCGCGACCGCGCGACGGCTGGGCGTGCCACCGAAACCGCATGTGCACGCCTGCGCGCACCTGTCGAACTCGGCCTCGGTGTTGTTGCCGGTGTCGAACCTGACGAACCTGCTGGCGTTCACCGCGAGCGGGCTCAGCTTCACCGCGTTCGCCGGGCTGATGGCGTTGCCGTGGCTGGTGGTCCTGGCGGTGGAGTACCTGGTGTTCCGGAAGTTCTTCGCCGCCGACCTGGCCGTGCGCGACGACACCGCCGGGGTGCCGGAGCCGGTCGCCTTCCCCAGGTTCGCGCTGGTCACCGTGGCGCTGACGCTGGCCGGGTTCGTCGTCACCTCGGCGCTGGGCGTCGATCCGGCCTGGGCCGCCGCGGCCGGGGCACTGGTGCTGGCCGTGCGCGCGCTGCTGCGCCGCCGGACCACCGCGGGTGCGCTCGTACGCGCGGCTTCCCTGCCGTTCCTCCTCTTCGTGCTGGCACTCGGCGTGGTCGTCCGGTCCGTTGTGGACAACGGGCTGGCGGACGGCCTGCGGCGGCTGATCCCGGCGGGCAGCGGACTGCTCACGCTGCTCGGCATCGCCGTGGTGGCCGCGGTGCTGGCGAACCTGATCAACAACCTGCCCGCGGTGCTGGTAATGCTGCCGCTGACCGTGCCCGCCGGTTCCGGCGCGGTGCTGGCCGTGCTGCTGGGCGTGAACATCGGGCCGAACCTGACCTACGCCGGTTCGCTGGCGACGCTGCTCTGGCGGCGGGTGGTCCACGACCACGACCACGAGGTCAACCTGAAGGAGTTCACCCGGCTCGGCCTGCTCACCGTGCCCGCCTGCCTGGTGCTCTCGGTCGTCGCGCTCTGGCTGGTTCTCTAGCGCTGCGTCCGGGGGCGTGATCGCCGGCGGACGGGTCAGAGCTGCCAGAGGCGGTCGAGGATCCGCTTGCGGAAGTCGGTGTGCTCGAACCAGTCGAGGTCGGTCTGGGTGGGCCAGGCGACCTTGGCGGGCAGGCCGCTCAGCCGGGCGTGGGTGCGGTTGCGCCGGGGGAAGGCACCCGGGGTGTTCAGCGGGAACAGCGCCGCGTCGAGTCGCAGGGTTCCTTGGTGTGCGGGAAAAGTCATGACGCCCCGGATGGTCGAGCCGACTTCAGTGGACAGGTGTTCACTGTGTCCGAATGGAGTAGTCCCGTCAAGCAATCAGACGAGTGAGAAGGAGATCACACCGGAGCTGTCGATTTCGCCTCCGCTCGTGCGCCGGGTCATCGAAAGCATCTCCACGAGCGAAGCGAAGGAACGACATGGGTAAACTGGTGGTCACCGCGTTCACCTCACTGGACGGGGTCATGCAGGGACCGGGCGGGCCGGACGAGGACCGCGACGGCGGGTTCTCCCACGGCGGCTGGGTCGTGCCGTCGATGGACGAGCGGGTGATCGAGCTGATGACCGGCGTCTCGCGCCGGGCGGGCGCCCTGCTGCTCGGGCGCCGGACGTACGAGAGCTTCGCCTCGACCTGGCCGCTGGCCGAAGCGGACGACCCGATCGGCTCGAAGCTGAACTCGATGCCGAAGTACGTCGCGTCGCGCACGCTGACCTCGGTCGGCTGGCAGAACTCGACCCTGCTCGACGGCGACCTCGACAAGGCCGTGCGGGAGCTCAAAGAGACCGAACCCGGCGAGATCCAGGTGCACGGCAGCGCCGGGCTGACCCAGGACCTGCTGCGCCACGACCTGGTCGACGAGTTCCACGTGCTGGTCTTCCCGGTGCTGCTGGGCGTCGGCAAGCGGTTGTTCGGCGAGGGCACCATCCCGGCCGGACTGCGGCTGGTCGGCTCGACCACGATGGGTGGCGTGGTGATCGTCCACTACGCGCGCGCGGGCGGGCTCGCCTACGGTGCGATGGGGCCGGAGACCGGTAACTGGTGACGGGAGCGGGAAAAGTCATGCCGCAGTACGCGATTCTGATCTACGAGAAGGAACTGCCCGGCGGGGTCGACGACATCCCGCCCGAGGTGATGGCGGCCAACCTGGCCGTCGGCGACCAGATCGCCGCGATGGGCGCGCGGGTGGTGCACGAGCAGGGCCTGCAGCCGGTCGCGCAGGGCCGGACCATCCACAAGGGCGGCCTGGTCACCGACGGGCCGTTCCTGGAGACCAAGGAGGTGATCGCCGGGTTCTTCGTGGTGGAGGCGAAGGACCTGGACACCGCCGTCGCCATCGGGAAGCTGCTGCCGATCATGGACGGCGCGGTCGAGGTGCGGCCGTTGTTCGAGGGATGAGCAGCGTCCAGGCCGCGGTCGCGCGGGCGCACCGTCTCGAGTGGGCACTGGTGCTCGCCGCGACGGTGCGCGTCACGCGCGACCTCGGCCTGGCCGAGGAATGCGTGCAGGACGCCTACACCGCCGCGCTGACCGAGTGGACCCGCACCGGGGTCCCGGCCAAGCCGGGCGCGTGGCTGACCACCGCCGCCCGGCACAACGCGCTCGACGTCCTGCGCCGGTCGAAGACCCTGCGCTCGAAACTGCACCTGCTGGTCGAACCGGAAGAGGCAGCCGAGCCCGCGCAGGACGACCGCCTTCGGCTGGTGTTCCTGTGCTGCCACCCCGCGCTGGCGGTGGAAGCGCAGGTCGCGCTCACCCTGCGGCTGGTCTGCGGGGTGAGCACGCCGGCGATCGCGGACGCGTTCCTGGTCTCCGAATCCACCATGGCCGCACGGCTGACCCGGGCGAAGAAGAAGATCGCGGCGGCGGGCATCCCGTTCCGGCTGCCGCGGCCGGGCGAACTGCCGGACCGGCTGGACGCCGTGCTCACGGTGATCCACCTGGCCTTCACCGCCGGGCACACCGCGGCGGCCGGGCCCTCGCTGACCGACGACGACCTCGCCGGCCGCGCGGTCGACCTGGCGCGGCTGCTCGGCGCGCTGCTGCCGAAGGAGCGGGAGGTGCGCGGGCTGCTCGCGCTGCTCCTGGCCAATGCCGCTCGCCGCGCTTCGCGGACGGGACCGGACGGTGAGCTGCTGCGACTGTCCGAACAGGACCGTTCGGCGTGGGACCAGGACCTGATCGCCGAAGCCGACCGGCTCGTGGTCGGCGCCCTGCGCGGTGGACGGCCGGGACGGTTCGCGTTGCAGGCCGCGATCGCGCTGCTGCACGCCACCGCACCGGCGTACGAGGACACCGACTGGAGCCAGATCCTGGTGCTGTACGGGGAACTGACGCGGGTGTGGCCGTCCCCGGTGGTCGCGCTGAACCGGGCGGTGGCCCTCTCGATGGCCGACGGCCCGGCGGCCGCACTGACCGAAGTGGAGCAGTTGGAAGGGGACGATCGGCTCAGCGGCTACCACTACCTGCCCGCGGTGAAGGCGGACCTGCTGGACCGGCTGGGGCGCCCGGCCGAAGCCGCCGTCGCCTACGAACGCGCCCTCGCCCTGGCCGGGAACGACGCCGAACGCGCGTTCCTGCGTGCCCGCCTGGCCGGAACAGGACGTCAAAGTCCACATTCGGCGCGCAATTGTCCACCCCCGGTTCCGTAATCTCAGGCACTGTCCGGCGGTGAACGGAGCAACGGATGGTGGCACTGGGGGAGCGGAAACGCCGCCGCCGTCGGGACTCCCGGACGCCGTACCTGCTGATCGCCCCCGCGGTGCTGGCGATGCTGGCCTTCCTGGTCTACCCGGTGGCCAGCGTCGTCTACTACAGCCTGCAGCACCGCCAGCTCAGCAAGCCCTGGCTCGACGGTTTCGCCGGGCTGGACAACTTCGCCCGGATGCTCACCGACGACCCGCTCTTCTGGCAGAGCCTCGGGTTCACCGCCAAATGGGTGTTCGTCGAGGTGGGCCTGCAGTTCGTGCTGGGGCTGGCGCTCGCGCTGATCGTCAACGAGACCTTCGTCGGCCGCGCGGTGGCCAGGGCGCTGGTGTTCTCGCCGTGGGCGGTCTCCGGGGTGCTCACCACCGGGATCTGGGTGCTGCTCTACAACCCGACCACCGGGCTCTCGCGTTACCTCGCCGACCTCGGCCTGATGGAGTACGGCGCCGCGCCGCTGGCTGATCCGGCGACCGTGTTCTCCGCGGCCGTGCTGGCCGAACTCTGGCGCGGCGTGCCGTTCTTCGCCATCCTGCTGCTCGCCGACCTGCAGGGCGTGCCCAAGGACCTCTACGAAGCCGCGTCGGTCGACGGCGCGGGCCGGCTCCGCCGCTTCGCCCACATCACACTGCCCCACCTGCGGGACACCATCATCCTGGCCACCCTGCTGCGCGCGGTCTGGGAGTTCAACAACGTGGACCTGCTCTACACGCTGACCGGCGGCGGCCCGGCGCACCAGACGACCACGCTGCCGCTGTACGTCGCCGCCACCGCGGCCCAGTCCCACGACTTCGGCTACGGCTCCGCCCTGACCATGGCCGGGTTCGTCATCCTCACCTTCTTCTCCATCCTCTACCTCAGGCTCGGCCGGTATGGAGCGCAGCGATGAGCACCACGGAAGCCGCCCCGCCGGTCGTCGCACCGCCGAAGGCACCCCCGGTGCGCAAGAAGCGCCCCCGCTGGGAGATCTACGTCCCGCTCGGGCTGTACCTGCTGTTCACCCTGGTGCCCTTCTACTGGATGGTCGTCTTCGCGGTCCGCCCGCGGGGTTCGTCCTCGCTGCTGCCGTGGCCGGTCTCGCTGGAGAACTTCGAGACGGTCTGGAACGGCATGGGCTTCGGCGTGTTCTTCCAGAACAGCTTCCTGGTCGGCGTGGCCTCGCTGGTGGCGACCACGGCGATCGCGCTGCCCGGCGGCTACGCGCTGGCGCGCTTCCGGTTCCGCGGCAGGCGCGTGTTCCTGATCGCCCTGCTGTGCAGCCAGTTCATCCCCGGCGCGATGATGCTGATCCCGCTGTTCGAGATCTTCCGCACGCTCGGCCTGGTGAACAGCCTGAGCAGCCTGGTGATCGCCGAGACGGTCTTCCAGCTGCCGCTGTCGCTGGTGCTGATCAGCGGGTTCATCGCCAGCATCCCGGTGGAGCTGGAGGAGGCCGCGCAGGCCGACGGCTGCACCCGGCTGCGGGGGTTCCTGCTGGTGGTGCTGCCGCTGCTGCGGCCCGGCCTGGTCGCGGTCGGCTCGTTCGCCTTCATCCACAGCTGGAACAACTTCCTGTTCGCGCTGATGTTCATCAGCGACCAGGACAAGTTCACCGTGCCGGTCGGGCTGGCCTTCACCCTCGGCGAGTTCAGCGTGGACTTCGGCGCGCTGGCCGCCGGCGGGGTGGTGGCCGCGCTGCCGGTGGTGCTGGTCTTCGCGGTGGTGCAGCGGTACCTGGTCCAGGGCCTGTCGGCGGGCGCGGTGAAGGGATGAGCGTGGAACCGGTGCGCGTGGTGCTGGCGGGGGTGCACGGGCACGGCCGGTGGCACCTGGACAACCTGCGCCGGCTGGCCGACCGCGGCACGGTGCGGCTGGCCGGGGTGTGCGACACCAAGCCGGTGGACGCCGCGCAGCTGGCCGGGTTCGGGCGCCCGGAGCAGGCGAGCAAGCTCGCCCCGCTGATCCGGCGCACCGGCGCCGAGCTGGTCATCCTCGCCACGCCCATCCACACCCACGCCGAGCTGGGCACCGAAGCCCTGCGTGCCGGAGCCCACCTGTTGCTGGAGAAGCCGCCCGCCGGTAGCTTCGCCGACTACACGCGACTGTCCGAAGTGGTCTCTTCGACCGGGCTCGCCTGCCAGGTCGGGTTCCAGAGCCTCGGTTCGGCCGCACTGCCCTACCTGCGTGAGCTGCTCGCGGAGAACGGGCTCGGGCCGGTGCGCGGCATCGGGGTGGCCGGGGCGTGGGCCCGGCCCGCGGCCTACTTCGAACGGGCGCCGTGGGCGGGCAAGCGCAGGCTCAACGGCATCGCGGTGACCGACGGCGCGCTGACCAACCCGTTCGCGCACGCCATCGCCAGCGCGTTGTGGCTGGCCGGGGCCGAGGAACCGGAGTCGCTGCGCGAGATCGACGTGGAGCTGTACCGGGTCAACCCGATCGAGGCCGACGACACCTCGTGCGTGCGGCTGCGGGTCGCCGACGGCACGGTGATCACCGTCGCGGTGTCGATGTGCGCCGACCGGCGCCACGAGCCCGCGGTGGTGGTGCACGGGCAACACGGGCAGGCGGAGCTGACCTACACCACCGACGAGGTGTGCCTGCGGCGGCCGGGCGCACCCGACCAGGTCACCCGGCACCCGCGGACCGACCTGCTGGAGAACCTCGTCGAGCACATCCGCGACGGCACCGAACTCCTGGTCCCGCTGCAGCGGACCGGCGCGTTCATGCGCGTGGTCGACGCGGTCCGCCGCGCGGCCGAGCCCCGGCCCATCGCGCCGGTGCACCTGGCCGGGCGCAACGGCGGCGGGCGGGTGCTGGCCGACATCGAGCGGCTGACCCGGCGCAGCGCCGACAACCTGGCGATGTTCTCCGAACTGGAGGTGCCGTGGGCCCCGGCCGAGCAGGTGCTGCGGGCGGGGGACCGGGAGGTCGCGGCCTACCGCTGGCGCCCCGACCCCGGCCTGCCCGCCACCGTCGCCCCGCGGCCCCACCTGCACACCGTCCGCACGCTCGGCGGCGTCGAAGTCAGCGAAACCGGGCCGGTGGACCACCCGCACCACCTCGGCGTCGGCGTCGCGGTGTCCGATGTGGACGGAACGAACTTCTGGGGCGGGCGCACCTACGTCCGCGGCCAGGGACCGCGCTGGCTCGACGACCACGGCAGCCAGCGCCACCTGCGCTTCACCCGCCGGGAGTCCTGCGGGTTCACCGAGTTGCTGGACTGGGTGGACCGCGACGGCCAGACGGTGGCCCGTGAACGCCGCACCGTGATCGCCCGCCGCCACCAGGCCTCGCGCCTGCCCGGCTGCTGGGAGCTGGACTTCACCTTCCGGCTCGACGCCCCCGGCCGCGTCCCGCTGACCATCCGCAGCTCGCACACCAAGGGCCGCGCGGGCGCCGGGTACGGCGGGTTCTTCTGGCGCGCCCCGGCTTCCTCGATCCGGCGGCGGGTGTTCACCGCCGAAGGCGACGGGGAGGACGCGGTGAACGGCGCCGCGGCCGACTGGGTCGCGCTGTCGGGCACCTCGCCGTCCGGCCGGGCCTGGACGCTGATCTTCACCCAGAGCGGGCCGGACCGCGATCGCTGGTTCGCCAGGGAACGCGACTACCCCGGGATCGGGCCGGGCCTGGCCTGGGAGCGGCCGCTGAACACCGGATCGGTGACCCGGCGGATCCGCACCGTCGTGGCCGACGGGCGGCTCGACCGCCGGACCGTGGCCGCGCTGATCCGCCGGACAAGCGAAAGGTAGGTTCGAGATGGGCAAGCCCCGACGCCCGTTGCGCTCGGCAGCGGCACTGCTGCTGGCCCTGTCCACCGCGGTCTCCGCGCTCGCCGCGTGCGGTTCCGACGCGGCGGGCGGGGTCACCACGATCACCTTCTGGGACGACAACGGCGGGCCGGCCAGGACCCCGGTCTGGCAGCACATCATCGCCGAGTTCGAGAAGGCCAACCCCACCGTCAAGGTCGAGTACGTGGGCATCCCGATCGCCCAGGCGCAGCAGAAGTACGACACCGCGGTCGCCGGTGGCGGCCTGCCCGACGTGGGCGGGGTGAGCACCGCGATGCTGGCGAACCTGGTGCCGCAGCGGGCGCTGGAGCCGGTGGACGACAGGTTCGCCGCCAGTCCGATCGCCGGGCAGCTGAACGAGCGCATCGTCGCCTCGGTCCGCCAGACCGTGCCGGACGGCAAGCTGTACCTGGTGCCGATCTCCACCAACACCGGGGTGTTCTGGGCGCGCAAGGACTGGCTCGCCGAAGCCGGCCTGCCGGTCCCCGAGACCTGGGACCAGTTGTTCACCGCCATCGAGCGGTTCACCGCACCGGGGGAGAACCGGTACGGCTTCACCCTGCGTGGTGGCGCGGGCTCGATCGCGCAGATGCTCGAGGTGGTCTACGGGCAGTCGGGCATCACGAAGATGTTCGAGGCCGACGGCCGGTCCACGGTCAACGACCCGCGCAACGTGGTCGCGCTGGAACGGCTGGCCGGGCTGTACAAGCGGTTCACCCCGGAAGCCGATCTCACCAACGACTACGCGAAGATGGTCGCCCAGTTCGGCGGCGGCAACATCGGCGTGATGCAGCACAACGTCGGGTCCTATCAGGACCAGGTGAAGGCGCTGGGCGCGGAGAAGGTGGTCGCGCTGCCGGTGCCGAAGGCGGCGGACGGGACCAGGGCGGTGCTGTCCCACCCGACCACCGGGCTGGGGGTGTTCGCCCAGGGTGAGCACGCCGACGCCGCGTTCAAGTTCGCCGAATTCGCCGCGAGCCCGCCGATGAACACCTACTGGGCCGAGAAGACCGGGGTGCTGCCGGTGAACAGCGAGGTCGCGCCCAGCGATCCGGCGAACCCGCAGCCGGGGGTGACGCTGGCGAAGGTGCTCGCCGAACCGTCCACCACCATGGTGCAGATGCCCTACCACCTACCGGAGTTCAACTCGATCACCAAGACCGAGTCCGAACCGGCGTTCCAGAAGGTGCTGCTCGGCGAACTGTCCGCAAAGGACTTCCTGGACGAGCTGGCCGGGAAGCTGGGCCAGGCGCAGGTGGAGTACCAGCAGCGCACCGGCTGAGGCTCCCCGCATGTTCCACCCGTTGTTCGTGATTCTCCACATGCGGCTGCCTACCGTGGGGAAACAGCGAGAAAAGGCACGAACAATCCGAATGGGAGTCAAGACATGCGCAGATCGTTCGCCAGGCGCAGCCTGCCCGGCCTGCTCACGGTCGCCGCCGCGGCGGCGCTCACGGTGGCCTCCGCCGGTCCCGCCGCGGCCGCGGGTACGCCGACCGGGTTCGCCGCGGGCACCACCGGCGGCGGCAACGCCTCCCCGGTCACCGTGACCAGCTCATCGGCGCTGATCAGCGCGATGCAGTCGAGCAGCCCGGCGGTGATCCGGGTCAGCGGCACCATTTCGATCAGCGGCATGCAGGACGTGAAGTCGAACAAGACGCTGATCGGCGTCGGCTCCGGCGCCACCATCACCGGCGGCGGGCTCGACGTGGACAGCGCCACCAACGTGATCATCCAGAACCTGAACTTCCGGGGCTGGGCCGACGACGCGATCAACGTCACCGACGCCTCGACCAAGATCTGGATCGACCACAACACCTTCTCCGACGGCTACGACGGCGCGGTCGACATCAAGCGCGCCTCGGACTTCGTGACCGTGTCGTGGAACAAGTTCACCTCCCACGACAAGACCATGCTGCTCGGGCACAGCGACGGCAACGGCAGCCAGGACCGCGGGCACCTGCGGGTCAGCTACCACCACAACTGGTTCGACGGCACCGGCCAGCGCCACCCGCGGGTGCGCTTCGGCAACCCGGTGCACGTGTACAACAACTACTACGGCGGCGTGACCGACTACGGCGTCGCCTCCACCGTCGAAGCCGGGGTCCTCGTCGAGGGCAACTACTTCGAGAACACCGAGGACCCGTTCCACCGCGGCGAGGGCAGCTCGGCCGGTGGCTCACTGGTCGCGAAGAACAACCACTTCGTCAATTCCGGTTCCGGTGACCAGGGTGGTTCCGTGAACGCCATCCCGTACTCGTACAGCCTGGACCAGGCCTCGTCGGTGAAATCCGCCGTGCAGGGCGGGGCCGGTACCGGAAAGGTGGGCTGAACCGGTTCAGCGGAGGACCCCGGCGATCCCGGGGTCCCTTTCCGCCGTATGTCCGGTGTTATCGGTAACACCCGTTTTGCCCTATACCCTCACGGTCCGCCGCCAGTAGGTTGCAGGCAGTTCCGCCGCGACCACAGCTTTGTCAGCGTAGACGAGCGAGGCGACCATGACCGCAGATCGCCGGGCCATCGGCCTGGTCACGGCCAACATCGACCTGGGAGTGGCGCCCGCGGTGTGGTCGGGGGTGCTGGCCGCGGCGCGGCACCACGACGTGGACCTGATCTGCTTCCCCGGCGGCGAGATCGGCGCCGCCGAGCGCCCGGCCAACGCCGTCTACCACCTGGTCACCCCGGGGCTGGTGGACGGGCTGATCTGCTGGGCTTCCGCGCTCGGCCTGCCGGAACGCCACCCGCGCGCGGAGAAGTTCGGGCGCCGGTTCGGCCGCGTGCCGATGGTCTGCCTCAACGGCGCGATCGGCGCGCAGCGGCCGCTCACCCTGGACAGCTATCAGGGCATGTGCCGGGCGATCGACCACCTGATCGGCGAGCACGGCCGCCGTGACCTGGCCTTCCTTCAGGGGCCGGTGCGCAACCCGGTGACCGCGGACCGGCTGCGCGCCTACCACGACACGCTCGACCGCTACAAGATCCGGCCGGACCGCGCGCTGGTCTCGCCCCCGGTGGACTTCCGGCGCGACGCCGGCGCCGCGGCGATGCGGGTGCTGCTGGACGCGCGGGGGCTGGTGCCCGGCCGCGACTTCACCGCGCTGGTGGCGTGCAGCGACTTCCTCGCCGCCGAGGCGATCGGGGTGCTGACCGAGCGCGGGGTGCGGGTGCCCGAGGACGTGGCGGTGATCGGTTTCAACGACTCGCCCGAAGCCCGGTTCTGCTCGCCGCCGCTGACCTCGGTGTCGATGCCGTTCGCCGAACTGGGCAGGCAGGCGGTGGAGACGCTGCTGTCCCGGCTCGGCGGCGACCCGGCTCGCGGGCGGTCCGCGCCGGTCGCCGAATTGGTGGTCCGGCGTTCGTGCGGGTGTGCGGGGGAATCGCCGGTCGTATCCCGGGAATTCGCCGGGTTTCCGGCCACCCTGCGCAAGCACGGCATTTCCCAGGAAGCCGGGCGCTTGCTGCTCTCGGAGTTCCGTGCGGCACTGGCGGACGATTCGTCGGCCGATTTCCCCGGTATGGCGGTGAGAATGGCCGATGGCGGGGACGCCGACGCGTGGGACGAAACCATTCTCGCGTTGCACCAGCACACCGGGGCAGGTCCGGAAGCATCGGAGTTGATTTCCCGCGCGCGGATCGCCGTGGCCGGGAATGCGCGGCGAATGCTCGAATACGAGCGCTGGCAAACCGAGCAGATGGCTCAGCGACTGCGGGAAACCGGTGTGGCGTTGTCCTCGGTGGGGGACGAACGCGACCTGACCAGCGTGCTCGCCCGCCAGTTGCCGCTGCTCGGCGTCGGCGACTGGAAGCTCTCGATCGGCCCGGCCACCGCGCTCACCCGGACCGACGTGCTGCACCGCGACCGCCGCAGCACCTGGATCGCCGTGCCGTTGCAGGTGCGCGACGAACCGCTCGGCATCGGCCTGTTCGAGGCGGGCCCGCCCGACGGCGGTTTCTACCGCGCGCTCGGCGAGCAGATCAGCTCGGCGGTGCAGGACATCCGGCTGTTCCGCGAGGTCGAGGCCGCCGAAGAGGCGGACAGCGTGAAGACCAGCCTGCTGGGCAAGATGACCGAGGAACTGCGGGCCCCGGTCGAGGCGATCCTCAAGGAGTCGGCCGGCGTGCTGGCGGCCGGGCCGCCACCCGAGGTCCGCGACGCGCTGAGCCGGATCGCGGCCGGTGCCGAATACCAGCTCGGCGTGCTCGGCGACCTGCTCGAACTGGCCGACGCCGAACTCGACTCGCTCAAGCTCTGCGCCGGTCTGATCGATCCTCGCGCACTGCTCGCCGAGGTGTTCGGGGCGGTGGGGCCGGGCCGGTTGCCGTTGATCGAGGCGGACGGGCAGCGGCTGCGGCAGGCGCTGCTCACGCTCAGCCGCAGCGTCGGCCGCCGGGCCCGGCGGACCGTCGAGGCCGACGTGCTGCCACCGCACCTGCGCATCCGGATCAGCTACGAGGGCACCGGCACGCCCCGCGGTGGGCTCGGGTTGTCGATCGCGCGGCGGCTCATCGCCCTGCACAACGGATCCCTGCGGTTCGAGACCGGGTCGGCGGGCGGCACCTTCCACCTCTTCCTGCCGCTGCCCGGTCCGCAGGGGCAGGCCGTGGCGGACGAGTCGGCCGATTCACTGCTGTGCGTGGCGGACGGTCCCGCCGCGGAGGAAGCCATCGCGGCGGCCGGGCTCGCGGGCCTGTCCGTGCTCAAGCTCGGTACCGGCGACGACGTGGCCGCCGTGCTCGACGAGAACCGGCCCGCCGCGGTCGCCTGGGACACCGCCGCGCTGCGGCCGGAGCACTGGGCGGTGCTGCGGCAACTGCACGACCACCCGAAGCTGCGGCGGACCCCGTTCCTGGCCTACGCCGCCGGGCACGGCCGCGACCTGCACGAGGTGATCACCGCGGTGCGCCCGGTGGAACTGGGCGGGCTGGCGGTGATCGCCGATCCGGACCCGCGGGTGCAGGCGGGCACCCAGCAGCTGATCGCCCAGCTCCAGCCGGGGCACCTGGCGCTGACCGCGCCGGACGGCGCCACCGCGTTGTCGCTGATCGGGCACGACGTGCCGAACCTGCTCATCCTGGCCCGCCAGCTGCGGGACATGGACGCGTTCGACGTGCTGGAGCGGCTGCACGGCGACACGCGGCTCAGCGACGTGCCCGCCCTCGTGCTCAGCGGCGACGAGCTGACCTACGACGACATCCGGCGTGCCGCCCCGCACGCGCGGACCGTGTTGCTGGGCAAGGGAATCCTTTCCGACGCCGAGACGATCAAGCTGCTGCGCCGGTTGCTCGACCCCGGCACCGGCCGGCGCGCGCCGAACCGCCAGGAGGTCCAGCGCGCGGTGGTCTACCTGCACCAGAACTACCAGCACCAGATCACCCGGCGGCAGGTCGCCAAGGCGGCCGAGATGAGCGAGGACTACCTCAGCCGCCGGTTCCACCGCGAACTGTGCGTCTCGCCGTGGGAGTACCTGACCCGGCTGCGGATCGCGCGGGCGAAGGAACGGCTGCACGAGACCGACGACAGCATCCAGGCGATCGCCCGGCAGGTCGGCTTCCACGACCGGGCCTACTTCAGCCGGATCTTCCGCAAGCACACCGGGGTGCCGCCGCAGAACTACCGCTGCCTGCGGCTCACCAGCTGACCCCGACGGCGACCGGGCCGGTGTCGGCGTGCGCGGTGACCCAGTCGATGTCGTGCACCGAGCCGGACAACCGCAGGGTGGGCAGCTTCGTGGCCAGCGCCCGCAGCGCGATGCCGAGTTCCAGGCGGGCGAGCGCGGCGCCGAGGCAGTGGTGCGGCCCGCGCCCGAACGCCACGTGGCGCTCCTCTGTGGACGGACGCGGGCGGAACTCGTCGGGCTCGGCGAAGTGCGCCGGGTCGCGGTTCGCCGAGCCGAGGCGGGCCAGCACCAGGTCACCGGTGCGGAGGCGCACGCCTTCGAGGTCGAGGTCGGCCAGCGCCCAGCGCGGGAAGACCTCGCCGATGAGGCCGATCTGGAGCCGGACGACCTCCTCGACCGTGGCGCGCAGGGCTTCCTCGGTGCAGTCGGCGAGCGCGGCCAGCCTGCCTTCGGTGAGCAGCAGGGTGGCGCCGACGGAGATCGCGTTGGTGGCGGTCAGGTACCCGGACGCGAGGATGGTCAGGACGAGCGTCGTGCGTTCGTAGTCGCTGAGGCCGGTCTCCTCGATCAGCGCGCTGAGCAGGTCTTCACCGAGGTTCGCGCGTTGAGCGGCGATCAGGCCGCCGACGAACTCGGCGAAGGCGCCCCAGGCCTGCTCGGCGGCGGTGTCCATGGTGGTGAAGTCGGCCGAGCCGGCGGCGTCCGCCAGCTGCCGGAAGCGGTCGCGGTCCTCGAGCGCGACGCCCAGCAGTTCGGCGATGACCGCGATCGACAGCGGCGCGGCGAAGCCGGACACCAGGTCGCCGGGGGAGCCACAGGCGAGCAGGGCGTCCGCCTGCGCTTCGGCCAGCCGCGTGATGCGCGGCCGCAGTGCCTCGATCCGCGCCGGGGTGAAGGCGCCGCCGACGAGCCGGCGCAACCGCCGGTGCGGGTCACCGTCCTGCAGCAGGGTCGCGCCCTGGCCAGGCGGGGAACCCGGTGGCATGACGCCGAAGCGGGGATCACCGAGCACGGCGGTGACCGCGTCGTAGGAGGTCACCAGCCAGGCCGGGCGGCCGTCCGAAGTGGTCACCGCGGCCACCGGCTCGGTGGCGCGCAACTCGGCGTAGGCCGGTGGCGGGCGCAGGGGATGGGGGCGGTCGAACGGCAGCGTGGTCACGGGCGATCCTCTCGGGGGTTTTTGCATTGCAGTCGTAATGTAAACGAGGATGCATTACGGACGCAATGTGAAAGGATGGGGGCATGCCGAAGCGGGTGGACCACCACGAGCGCCGCGTCCGGATCGCCGACGCGTTGCTGCGCGTAGCCGCCGATGACGGGGTGGAAGCGGTGAGCCTGCGGCACGTCGCGGCGGCGGCCGGGGTGACCACCGGGATGGTGCAGCACTACTTCCGGACGAAGGAGGAGATGCTGCTGTTCGCGCTGGAGGCGGTGTCCGAGCGGGTCGAAGCCCGGATCGCGGCTCACCCGCCGGGAGCGCTGGAACTGGTGCGTGCGCTGCTGGTCGAGCAACTGCCGCTGGACGAGACGCGCCGGGCCGAGGGCCGGGTCGCGCTCGCGTTCCAGGCGGCGGCCACGCACAGCGAGCCCATCGCCGCGAAGCTGCGCGAGGCCAGCGAGGGCCTGCGAGACCACCTCGCCGGCCTTCTGCGCGAGGTGACCAGGGCAGACCCCCACCAGACCGCGACCGCGTTGCTCGCCCTCGTCGAAGGCCTCGGCATGCAGGCCGTCACCGGCAACTACCCGCCGGAAGAAGCACTCTCCGTGCTCGAAGCCCACCTGAAACTGGTGACCGGCTGACCCTGTCCGCCCGGCCAGGACACCAATGTGGCTTTGGGGGCGTCATCCGCCCCGAAAGCCACATTCGGGGCGCGCGGGGCCGCCGTCAGCCGGGACCGTTGGTCCGTACTTACCAGCGCGCATTACTCAGTGATTGTCCAACCAGTACCTAATTTGGCGCTGAACAAACGAAAGTAGGTGCCGCGGCGGGGTGTCCTGGGTCACTCTTCGTAGGCCGGTTGTCACCGGCGTCTCCCCGAGCCCACTTCCCTGCCGAAAGTGAGTTGCCGGTCATGTCCCAGAAGAACACCAGGCGCGTCCCCGCCGCCATCGCCGTGCTGGCAGGTGCCACCGCCCTGTTCAGCGGTGCCCCCGCCTCGGCCGCCGTCGAAGGCTATTCGGCCGAGGTGCAGGACGCCGCGGTCGCCTCGATCACCTCGAGCCTGGGCGTCAGCGACGCCGCGGCCCGGCAGGTGCTGCGCGTGCAGGACGCCAGCGCCCGGACCCTCGACCGCGCCGAGTCGGCACTGGCCGGCCGGCACGCGGGCGGCTTCCTCGACGCCGCGGGCCTGCCCGTGGTGAACGTGCTCGACGCCGCCGGTGCCGCCGAAGCGCAGCGCGCCGGTGCCACCCCCAACGTGGTCAAGTTCTCCCTGTCGCAGCTGGACTCCGCACGGGCCGCGCTCGAAGCCCTGCCCGCCGTCCCGCACACCACCATCGGCACCGACGAGAAGGGCAACCAGGTCGTCCTGACCGTGTCCGACGCGGCTGTCGGCGCCGACGCGCTGGTCGCCAAGGCGGCCACGCTCGGTGACGCGGTGCGCGTGGAGCGCACCACCGGTGTGATGAGCAAGGCCATCTACAACGGTGAGGCCATCACCGGCGGCGGCACCCGCTGCTCGGCCGGCTTCAACGTCAACCGCGGCGGCCAGCTGCACATCCTCGACGCCGGCCACTGCACCCGCGCGGTGTCGCAGTGGAACGTCGGCCCGTCGGTGGGCGCCAGCTTCCCGACCAACGACTACGGCCTGATCCGCAACACCACCGGCAGCGGCCCGGGCGCGGTGACCCTGTGGAACGGCTCCACCCAGCGGATTAGCTCCGCCGCGAACGCCCGCGTCGGCCAGCAGATCTGCAAGAGCGGCAGCACCACCCGCCTGACCTGCGGCGTGGTCGAGGCCACCAACGTGACGGTGAACTACCAGGAGGGCCCGGTCTACCAGACCGTGCAGACCAGCGCGTCGGTCAACCCCGGTGACTCGGGCGGCTGCCTGTTCGGCGGCAGCGTCGGCCTCGGCATCACCTCCGGCATGGGCGGCGGGAACTCCTACTTCCAGCCGGTCGTCGAGGCGCTCAACGCCTACGGTGCCTCGCTGACCTGATCACCTCTTCACGTGCGTGCCCCCGGGACCCCCGTCCCGGGGGCACGTGCCGTTTCAGGGACGGGTGAATGCGTTGCCGCCGCGGCCACCGCGCTGGAATCCTGCTGCCGCACCGTGTTCACGCCCCTGGGAGGTTCCGATGAAGCGTTTCTTCCTGTCCGCGCTCGCGGCCGCGGCCCTGCTGATGGCCGGTTCACCGTCGGCCGTCGCGGATCCGCCGACCGGTATCCCGCCGGACTGTGGCGGCTGGCACGCCGGAGGCACCGCCTGGGTGTACTGCGGTGAGCGCGCGTTCCGGCCGGTGGTGATCTGCGACGGCCTCGCCTACTTCGGACCGTGGACCCAAGCCGGGTACCAGAACACCGCCACCTGCCCCGGCCGGGACTCCAGCGGCTGGAGCGTCGACTACCACGACTGAGGACCGCGCACGCCGGGAGACGACCTCGCCGGGCCGCGCCTGACACCGTGGTGAGCGACAGCCTGCCCCGGCGGAAGGAGACGGTTCGGTGCGCATCCTGGTCACCACGGTGGCGTTGCCGGGGCACTTCTTCCCGCTCGTCCCGCTCGCCTGGGCGGCCCGCGCGGCCGGGCACGAGGTGCTCGTCGCCTGCGCGGCGGAGTTCGTCCGGACGGTGCTGGGCTCGGGGTTGCCCGCGGTCACGACCGGCCCGGGGGAGCGCTTCGACGACGTCAGCGCCGACGACCGCCCGGTGGCCGGGCTCACCGAGCAGCGGACCGAGCACGGCCGGGTGTTCGGGCGGATGGCGGCGCGGAACCTGCCGGGGTTGACGGAGATCGCGAAGGCGTGGAAACCGGACCTGGTGCTCAGTGAACGGGCGGAATTCGCCGGTCCACTGCTGGCGGCGCAGTCGGGTCTGCCGCAGATCGAACTCCACTGGGGCATGGCGGAACTGCCGGAGTACCGGACGGGCGCGGTGACCGAGCTGTCCAAGCGCGACCTGCCCGCGCCACCCGAAGCCGGGCGGTGGCTCAACCCGTGGCCGCCTTCGCTGCGCCGCCCCTACGCGGCGGGCCACGACAGCATCCGGACGCTCTCGTACAACGGCGAGGCGCGTGTCCCGGACTGGGTGATGCGTCAACGCCGGCGGCCGCGCATCTGCCTCACCCTGGGGACCGTGGTGCCCAGGTCGGGCACCAACCAGGTCGCGCACGGCGCGGTCGACATCGTGCGGGCCCTGTGCGGCCTGGGCGCGGAGGTCGTGGTCGCCATCGATGACGGGATCGCCGCCACCTGGCCGCCCCTGCCTCCCGCGGTCCGGCACGTGGGGCGCCTGCCGCTGTCCCAGGTGCTCCCGGTGTGCGATGTCATCATCCACCACGGCGGGCAGGGCACGTCGCTGACGGCGCTGGAGACCGGCCTGCCGCAGCTGGTGCTCCCGGTGTTCGACGACCAGTTCGACAACGCCGAAGCCGTGGTGCGCGCCGGTGCCGGCCTGAGCCTGCCACCCCACTCCGTCGAACCGGCCACCATCGCCCAGCAGTGCGCCGAGATCCTGGCCACCCCGGGCTTCCGCTCCGCCGCCGCCGTGATCGCCCACGAAATAGCCGCCATGCCCACCCCCCTCCACGTAGTCACCACCACCCTCCACCCCCCACCCCTCCGCCGCGTCGCCTAACCCCCCGAACCCCACGCTCCCGCACCCGAACCTCACGTTGGCGCGCCCGAACCCCACACTCGCGCACGAGTCCTACGTTCGGGCACGCGAGTTCCACACCCGGGCATCCGAGTCCTACGCTCGCGCGCTCGAGCCCCCACGTTCGTGCGCCTGACTTCCACGTTCAAGCAGCCGAGCTCCACATTCACGCACCCGAGATCAACGTTCGTGCAGCCGAACCTCACGTCCGGACACCCGAGCCCCACGTTCAAGCACCCGAGCCCCACATACCAGCGGCAGAGTCCCGCACTCGAGTACCCGAGCCATGCGCCCGCGCGTTCGCGTACCCGAGTCCCACGTTCAGGCGCCCGAGTTCCACGTTCAGACGCCCGAGTTCCACGCTGAGGCAGCCGACTTCCACGTTCACCTGGCGAACCCCGCGTTCAGGAAGCTGAGTTCAACACTCAGGCAGCCGAGTTCCACACTCGCGCAGTCGAACCCCACGTTCGGACACCCGAACTACACACTCGCGGACCCAGCACAATGGACGTTCAAAGCGGTCCACGCAGGTGTTGCTGCAGCCGCGGGCCCAGCAGTTCGACCACCCGTTCCGCGGGCATCGAGGCCAAGGGTTCCAGCAGCAGCACGTAGCGGTTGATCACCAGGCCCACGATGTCGATGGCGACCAGCGCGAGCCGTTCCTCGCGGAATTCGTCCGGGGCGATGCGGGTTTCCAGGTAGTCGAGCGCCGAATCCGCGAAGGCGTGGCGCACCCGTTCGGCGATCTCGCCGCCGCTGCAGGCGGCGCGCAGCAGCGCGAGCAGCGGCTCCCGGTCGCGCCCTTCCCAGTCCTGCAACCAAACCCGGATCACCTGCTCGCCGAGTTGATCGTCTGGCGTGTCGTTGAGGATCGGCCACACGCTGTCACGGTCCAGCACCTCGAAGAAGAGCTGCTCCTTCGAATTGAAGTGGCGGATGATCGCGGCCGGGTCCACGCCGGCGGCCGCCGCGATCGCGCGCACGGTGGTGCCTTCGTAACCGCCCTCGGCGAAGCGCTCCTTCGCGGCGGCGAGGATGCGTTCCCTGGTCCGGGCGGCTTGGCGGGCGCGCAGGCCCGGCTCTTTCTCGCGCACGCATGGACGGTAGGCGGCTACGGGAGTTCAATCAACAACCGTTGCGCCAATGGGGGTGGCGCGGCTAGCGTTGCTCGCGCAACGCCTGTTGACCGAAATTGGGGGAGCCGGTGACCAGAGTCCTGCGCGACGAGGCCGAACTGCGGGCGGTGGTCCGCGAGCCGAGCCGGGTGATCGCCGAGAAGCACATCGACCACATCGATCCGGAGTCGCGGCGGTTCATCGAGGCCAGCCCGTTCTTCCTGCTGGCGTCCTCGGCCGCCGACGGCAGTTGCGACGTCTCCCCGCGCGGCGACCCGCCCGGGAGCGTGCTGGTGCTCGACGAGCACACGCTCGCCTTCGCCGACCGCAAGGGCAACCGGCGACTGGACAACCTGTGCAACATCCTGCAGCAGCCCCAGGTCGGCATGCTGTTTTTAGTGCCGGGCATCGGCGACACACTGCGCGTAAACGGCACCGCGCAACTGGTGACCGAGGCCCCGTACCTGCCGCGGATGGCGGTCGAAGGTGTGGTGCCGGTGCTCGCCGTGGAGGTGCGGGTGCAGGAGTTGTACTCGCACTGCAGCAAGGCTTTCCTGCGCTCGAAGCTGTGGGACAGCGCCTCGTGGCCGGACCGCGGCGAGGTCCCGACCGCGGGCCAACTCGCGCGCAGCCAACTGGGCACCCACATCCCGGCTCGCATGATCGACGCCGCCCTGCGCGCCGACGCCAAGCTCAACCAGTACTGACCCGAGCCCGGTCGCCGCGAATGTCGCACTCGACTGCCTGAACGCAGAACTCGACTGCCTGAAGGCGGGGTTCGGCTACTTGAACGTGGAACTCGGCTACCCGAGTGTGGAACTCAGGTGCGGGAGCGTGGGACTCAGGCTCTCGCGAGTGTGGGGCTCGGCGGCGCGAGTGTGGGACTCGGCTACCCGAGTGTGGGACTCGGCGGCGCGAGTGTGGGACTCGGGTGCCTGAGTGTGGGGTTCGGGTGCGGGAGTGTGGGACTCGGGTGTCTGAACGTGGGGTGGGTGGAACTGGTTCTAGGTGGGGGTGGGGGTCCAGCGGTTGGCGGTGAGGCGGAAGCTGGGCAGGTCGTCCAGGGAGTGCATGGCCTCGTAGGTGCGCTGGTAGCCCGTGCGCGCGATCCGCCACTGGCCGTCCTCGCCGCGGAGGTAGGTGTCTTCGTAGAAGGCGGCACCGGCGACGACCATCCGGTGCGTGGTCGCGATCACCATGTCCTGGAACGCCCAGGTCCCGCTCGCCCGGTCGCCGTCGATGTCGATTTCCGGCTGTGACGCGAAATGCGTGGTGATGATGTCCGGGCCGAGGGTTTCGCGCAGGAAGCCGAGGATGGCGTCCCGGCCGTTGAAGCTGAGTGGTTTGCCGTAGGCGGGTGTGCCGTAGTCGGCGACCGCGTCGGCGGTGAGGGCATCAGCCAGGTCGTCCCAGTTCTTGGTGTCGACGCAGCGGAGGTAGCGGTACTTGAGTCGCTTGATCTCTTCGAGCGCGGCGAGGTCCATGCGCTCCAGCTTCCGCCACCGCCGCGCCGTGCGCAAGAACGTGTTCTACTTCGGGGCGTTCGCCGGTGGCAGGCTGTCCCGTGCCGCGCGGTACTCGCGGACGATGCGGGCCACGATCTCCGCCGCGGGCAGCACGCTGTCGATGAGCCCGGCCGACTGCCCCGCCTCGACCTTGCCTTCGGCGACATCACCGTGCAGAGCGGCATCCTTCAGCGAGGACGCCGCGAAAGTCCTCCGCCGCAAGGCTTCTTCGGCGCCACTGTCCTCGAGGTCCAGCATCCGGGCGGTGAAGTCGTTCGCCACGGCACGGATGACGCCGAGCCCCCGGCCCACGGTCCGCGTGTCGCCGATGCCCGCGCCGAGCACGGCGGCCTTGTACTCGTCGTGCACCGAAGCTTCCCGGCTGGCGAGGAACCGCGTGCCGAACTGCGCGGCGCCCGCCCCGAGCGCGAGCATCGCGGCCAGCCCGGCGCCGTCGGCGACCCCGCCGGAGGCGATCACCGGCACCTCCGGGACCGCGCGCACCACGGCCCGCACCAGCACCTGCGTGGTCACCATCGCGGGCGGCGGGTGCCCACCGGCCTCCGCGCCGACCACCACCAGCGCGTCGACCCCGGCGTCGGCGGCCTTGCGCGCGTGCTCGGTCCCGGCGACCACGTGCAGGCACCGCGTCCCCACCGCGTGGAAGCGGTCGAGGTACCGCCGCGGCCCGCCCTGGGACGCGATCAGCACCGGCGGACGGCGGTCGAGCAGCAGCTCGATCACCACCTCCGCGTCGGCCCGGTAGAGCGGCAGGTTCACCGCCCACGGCCGGTCGGTGCCCGCCGCCACCTCGTCGAGCGTGCGCGCCAGGTCGGGCAGGCGCATCGGTCCCGCGGCGACCACGCCGAGACCACCGGCGTTGCTGACCGCGAGCGGAAGCGCCGAGCAGGACGACGCCCACGACATGCCCGCCTGGATGATCGGCAGGTCGACACCGAGCAGTTCGGTGACCGGGGTGGTGATCACGAAGTCACCTCGGCGAGCAGGCTCCGCGCGTGTGCGGCGAGCCGGTTCTTCTGCACCTTCGAACTCGCCGTCATCCCGATGCCCTCGAAGCCGTCGACGACCCGCAGGTGCCGCGGCACCTTGAACCCGGCCATCCGCGAGCGCGCCCAGTCGAGCAGTTCGCCCTCGGTGATCCGGGGTTCGGTCAGCACCACGAACGCGAACGGCACCTCGAGCAGCCGCTCGTCCGGCACCCCGACCACCGCCGCCTGCCGCACCAGCGGATGCCGGTGCAGGACGTCCTCGATGTCCGCCGGTGCCACGTTCTCCCCGCCGACGCGGATGATGTCCTTGGTACGCCCGGAAAAGTGCAGCCGTCCCGACTCGTCCAGCAGGCCGATGTCCCCGGTGGACAGCCAGCCGTCGGCGTCGATCGTCTCGGCCGTCTTCGCCGGGTCGTCGAGATACCCGCGCATCACGTTCCACCCGCGCACCAGGATCGACCCCGGTTCGCCCGGACCGCAGTCGCGGCGGTCGTCGAAGTCGCGGATGCGCACCTCGACCCCGGGTTCGACGGCCATCGCCCCGGACGCGCGGACCTCCTCCGGCTCCCACCACGCCGACTGCGCCACATTCGGCGAAGCCTCGGAAAGCCCATATCCGGCAACGCATTCGCGGGCCCCGAGTTCGTCGATGACCCGCCGGATCACGGTCGGCGACGCGGCCACCCAGGCGCCGCGCAAGCACAGGCGCGGGCGATCGGGGTGGTTGAGCAGCAGCAGCGCGATCGTGTCGTTGCCGGAGAAGTGCGTGCAGCGCTCGGTTTCCAGCAGCCGCAACGCTTCCGCGGGTTCGAACTTGGGCATGGTGACCAGCGTGGTGGCGTGCTGCACCGAAGCCAGGACGGACAGCGTGCTCCCGGCGACGTGGAAGAACGGCCGCGCCGAGTGGAACCGGTCGCCGGGGCGCAAGCCCATGCGCATCCCGGAGAAGAACGCGTCCGCGCACATGCTCCGATGCGTGAGCAGCACACCCTTCGGCCGCGCGGTCGTGCCCGAGGTGTACTGCACGAGCAGGAGGTCGTCGGCGACGGCGGTGGGTTCGGCGGACCAGCCCGAGCCCGCCTCCAGGAACGAGGCCCAGGGAGTCGCGTACGCGGGCACGTCCGAGCCCAGCATGACGATCGACCGCAGCTCCGGCAGGTCCAGTTCCCCGAGCATGCCCGCGAAGTCGGAACTGAGCACCCGATCGGCGGTGAACAGCGTGCTGACCCGGGCGTGCGTCAGCGTGTAGTGCACCTCGTCGGCGGTGAAGCGCGTGTTGACCGGCACGGTGACCGCGCCGACCGAGCCGATCGCGAGGAACAGCGCCACCCAGTCCGGGCTGTTGCCCAGGCACAGGCCGACCCGGTCGCCGCGGCCGATCCCGGCGGCCGTGAGTGCTCCGCGGATCCGTTCCACCGCCACCGCGAGTTCGCCGTAGGTGATCCGCTCCTCGGCGGTGACCACGGCTTCGACGTCCGGCGCGAGCAGGGCGGCCCGGGTCAGCGCTTCGTGCGTGGTGAGCGGGCAGGCGGTGCGCAGGGGGATCATTTCTCGTCTCCGTTCCCGGCGGCGAACCGGGCGACACCGTCGCGCCAGCCGCCGTCGGCGAGGCACTGCTCGATGGCGGACATCTCGATCCGGATGCCGCGGTCGAGGTCGGTTTCCGCGCCGAGGTCCACCGCGCGTTTGGTCAGCGCGATGGCCAGTGGTGGTGCTTTCGCGATGTCACGCGCGGTTCCGGCACCTGCCGAGGCCAGTGCGTCCGGTGCGACGACCTGCGTGACGATTCCCAGCCGCAGCGCGTCTTCGGCGTCGAGCGGGCGGTTGGTGAACAGCAGTTCCTTGGCCTTGCGCTTGCCGATCACGCGCTGGAGCCGCTGGGTCGCGCCGACCGTGCCCCAGTGCGGTTCGGGGAAGCGGAAGACCGTGCCCTCGGCCGCGATCGCGAAGTCCGCGGCCAGCGTGATCTCCCCGCCGGAGCCGACCACCGCGCCCTGCACCAGTGCGACCACCGGGCGGCGGCACTGCTCGATCGCGGCGTAGGCGGCGAACGACGCGACGCGCCGCCGTCGCACCCACGCCGCGTCCTTGCCGGTGCGTTCCTTGAGGTCGGCTCCCGCGCAGAACACCGGCCCGCGCGCGCTCAGCAGGACCACCCGGACGTCCTCGTCGGCGTCGACCTCTTCGAACGCCTCCCGCAACTGCACGCACGTCGGCAGGTCGACGGCGTTGCGGGCCTCGGGCCGGGTCAGTTCGACGTGCGCGATGCCGTCGGTGACCTCGAGCCGGACACGGTCACCCATCAGATCACCCCCGCGGCCCGCAGGCCCTCGATCTCGTCCGCGGTGAGCCCGGCCAGGCCCGCCAGCACGTCTTCGGTGTCGGCGCCGAGCAGCGGTGGCACACCGGTGTCCGGCGGTTCCCCGGCAGTCTCGCGCAACGGGGTGCGCAGCGCCGGGAACGCACCCTCGGTCGGGTGGTCGAACCCGCCGACCACCCCGCGGGCGACGGCGTGCGGATCGGCCAGCGCCTCGCGCACCGAGCGCACCGCACCGGCCGGCACCTCGGCCGTACGCAGTTCCTTCACCAGTGCGTCGCGGTCGTGCTGGGCGATCGCCCCGCGCAACGCCTTCATCACCCGCGCGCGGTGTTCGACGCGGCCGGAGTTGTTGCGCAGCAAGGGATCGGCGGCCAGTCCGGGGAGACCGAGGACCGCGCACAGCGGCTCCCAGTGCTGGTCGCTGCCGCTGATGTGCAGCCATTCGCCGTCCCCGGCCTGGAACGCCGCCGACGGCACACGCCCCGGGTGCTCGGTCCCGGTGCGAAGGGGATCCTCGTCCAGCGCGAACAACCGGGCCGCGTTCAAAGCGTGCAGGCTGAGCTGAACGTCCATCATGGACACGTCGAGGTGGCAGCCGCGTCGACCGGCGAGTCCGGTGAGCACGGCGATGGCCACCCAGAGCCCGGAAGTCATGTCCGCCACCGGGATGCCGGTCTTCGACGGCGGCCCGCCGGGCTCGCCGGTCATCGCCATCACCCCGGACAGCGCCTGGAACACCGTGTCGTACCCCTTGCGCGCGCGGTCCGGCCCGGTCTGCCCGAAGCCGGTCGCCGACACGTAGACCAGCCCGGGGTTGTCCTCGGCCAGTCGTTCGTACCCGAGGCCGAGCCGGTCCAGTGCACCGGGCAGGAAGTTCTCCACGACCACGTCGGCGCGGGCGGCCAGCCGCCGGGCCACCTCCTGCCCGCGCGGGTCCTTGAGATCCAGCGTCACCGAGCGCTTTCCCCGGTTGAACGCGAAGAAGTACGCGCTTTCCCCGTGGGGCAGCCGCGGTTCGAAGCCGCGGGTCTCGTCACCCGCGCCCGGTCGCTCGACCTTGATCACGGTGGCCCCGAGTTCGGCCAGGATCTGGGTCGCCAGCGGGGCGGCGAGCACGCGCGAGAAGTCCAGCACGGTGATGCCGGTGAGCGGGCCGGTCACTGGCGGAACCCCCGCATCAGCGCGTTGACGTCCTGCCCGGCACGCATCGCGGCGTCGGTCGGCAGGTCCGCCACCCGGTAGAACAGGTCCTTCGCCGCAGCGAGCGCCCGCGGCTCGACCTCGGCCCAGCACTGGGCGATCTCCAGTGCCGCCGGGACCACCTCGTCCGGTTCGACGACCCGGTTGACCAGCCCGTGTCCGGCGGCTTCGGCCGCGGTGAGCAGACGGCCGGTGCTGACCAGTTCGAAGGCGAGCTTGCGGCCCAGGTGCCGCACCAGCCCGGTCATCACCAGCGCGGGCACGATCGAATGCTTCAGCTCGGGATAGCCGAACTTGAGGTCGGTGCCCGCCACGGTCATGTCCGCGCCGATCGCCAGCCCGGCGCCACCGCCGACGGCCGCCCCGCGCACCGCGGCGACCACGGGCACCGACAGGCGCTGCATCCGTGTTTGCAGGCGCGCGGTGAGTTCGGCGCGTTCGAGCACGGCGTCGGCGTGGGCCGGGGTCAGCGAGGAGAACTCGCCGAGGTCGGCGCCCGCGCAGAAGCCACGGCCGTTGCCGGTCAGGACCACCGCGCGGACCTCGCGCTCGGCGGTGGCGAGCGCGTCGTCGAGCGCGCGGGTCAGCTCGGTGTTCAGCGCGTTGAGCTTGTCCGGCCGGTTCAGCGTGAGGACGCGGACCTGGCCGTGGTCCTCGGTCTGCAGCACGGTCACGAGATCTCCTGCGGGGTCGGGGTGAAGCCGGCGCGGGCCACCATGCTGTACAGCGGACGGCCCAGCGCCCGCTCGCAGGCGGCCGAGGCGGCGGCCAGCCGGTCGAGGTCGAGCCCGGTGTCCACGCCCATCGCGTCGAACAGGCTGACCAGGTCTTCGGTGCAGACGTTGCCGGTCAGCCCGGCGCCGTAGCTGATGGTCGACGGGTGCCCGCCGACGCCACCGAACGCGGTGTCGAAGTGGCGGCACCCGGCGTCCAGCGCGGCGACGGCGTTGGCGATGCCGGTGCCCCGGGTGTTGTGGAAGTGCGCGACCACCGGGAAACCGGGGTGCGCGTGGTCGAGCCGGGTGAACATCGAGCGGACCGCGCCCGGGGTCGCCACGCCGGTGGTGTCGCCGAGGCTGACCATGGCCGCGCCGAGGTCGACGAAGCGCGCCACGTCCTCGGCGACCCGGCCGGGGTCGACCGCGCCCTCGAACGGACAGCCGAAGGCCACCGAAACCACGCCGACCAGGCGGAACCAGCCGCCGGCGAGCCGGACCATCTCGGTCACGCGCTCCCACTGGCCCGCGCGGGTGGTGCGCAGGTTGCGCTCGGTGTGGCTCTCAGTGGCCGAGACCAGCAGGCTGAGTTCCTCCGCGCCGTGCCCGGTTTCGAGGTCTTCGAGCGCACGGGACACCGCCCGCGGGTTCGGGCAGGTCGCCTTGAACGCGACCCCCGGCCGCCGGTCGATGCCCGCGAGCACGGCCGAGGCGTCCGAGAAGCCCGGCACCCGCTGGGGATGGCTGTAGCTGGTCGCCTCGATCCGCCGGAAACCGGTGTCCGAGAAGGAGTTCAGCAGCTCGATCTTGGTCGCGGTCGGGACGGGCACCGGTTCGTGCTGGAGCCCGTCACGGGCGAAGCACTCGCAGATCGTGACGGCGTCGGTCGTCGGGCCGGGCAACGGGCCACCTCCTCTTCGGTGGCTCCAGAACTACGCGCCTATGTTGATAAAGTCAACACTAGGCGTCGGCCACGTGGGCGCGCTCACGCTCCTCGACGGTCAGCGCGAGCTCGGCGAGCTTGTCCAGCGCGCGGTGCAGGATGGCGGCTTCTTCGCCGGACAGGATGGCCAGGAAGTCCGCGTCGCGCTCGTTGGCCGCGGTGATCAGGCCGCGGTAGACGCGGGTGCCCTCCTCGGTCAGCGCGAGCTGCGACGAGCGCCCCGAGCCCGCTGTCCGGTTGACCAGCCCGCGCTCGGTCAGGCGGCTGACCACCCGGCTCATCTGCGCTTTGTCCAGTCCGGCGCGGCGTGCGAGCCGGTTCAGGGTCAGCGTCGGATCGGCCGCGATGAGCGCGATCGCGCGCCATTCGCCGAGACTGACGTCGAACTCGCGCTTGTAGCGCAGCGCCGCGCTGCGCGACATCGCCGACGACGTGCGCGAGAGCCGGTAGGACAGCAGTGCGGAGATCGGCACCAGGTCTCGCCCGTCCGCGCGTTCACTCATGGGTGAATGGTAGCGGGCGGACGACTGGTGTTGACAAGCTCAACACTTCCGGCAAAGACTGGGCCCGCCAGACAGTGCCGGACGAAGGAGTCGAGGACCGTGGCCGAACCCCCTGCCGCCCCCGAGCGAACGGACGCCGCCGCCGGTGTCGACCGCGGAACCACCTACCGGACCATCGCGCTGCGCGTGATGCCGCTGCTGGTGATCTGCTACGTGGTCAGCTTCATCGACCGCACCAACATCGGCATCGCCCAGCAGGGCCTCAAGCGCGACCTCGGCTTCGGGCCCGCGGTCTACGGCCTCGGCGTGACCCTGTTCTTCGTCGGCTTCATCCTGTTCGAGGTGCCGAGCAACGCCCTGCTCGCCCGGATCGGCGCCCGCAGGACGCTGGTCCGCATCATGGCCTCGTGGGGCGTGGTGACCATCGCGACGATGTTCGTGCAGGACGAACTCACCTTCTACCTCGCGAGGTTCCTGCTGGGCGTGACCGAGGCCGGCTTCTTCCCCGGCGCGCTCTACCTGCTCTCACGCTGGTTCCCCTCGGCCCGTCGTACCCGGATGACCGCGGTGTTCTTCATCGGCGTGCCGGTCTCGGGGGTGCTCGGCTCGCTGGTGTCCGGCTGGATCATGCACACCTTCGGTGGCGTGGGCGGGCTGGCCGACTGGCAGTGGCTGTTCCTGATCGAGGGCGTGCCGCCGATCCTGCTGGCCGTGCTGGTGGTCTTCTTCCTCGCCGACGAGCCGGAGCAGGCGAAGTGGCTGACGCCGGCGCAGAAGGCCGCCGTGCGTGCCGACCTGGAAGCCGACCGGCGCGGCAAGGGCGACGCCACGGACTCGGGCGAGGCACACGGCGGACTGCTGCTGGCCCTGCGCGACACCAAGGTCTGGATCCTCGGCCTGTGTGCCTGCGGGGCCTACACGCTGGCGAACGCGGTGTCGTACTGGACACCGCGGATCATCGCCGACGCCGGGGTCGGCGACGTGCTGGACCTCGGGCTGTTCTCGGCGATCCCGCCGCTGCTGGGCATCGTGGTGATGCTGGTGGTCGGGCGGCACTCCGACCGGACGCTGGAACGCCGCTGGCACGCCGCGACCAGCTGGATCGTGGCGGCCTTCGCGATGCTGGCGCTGTCGGTCTCCGGCGGCAACGTGGTGGTGGTGATCCTGCTGCTGGCGATCATGGCCGCGGCCCACTACTCCGGGCTGACGGTGTTCTACTCGATCCCGTCGATCTACCTGACCGATCGCGCGGCGGCCACGGGTATCGCGGTGGTGACCTCGATGGGTTCCTTCGCCGCGGCTGCTTCGCCGTCGCTGCTCGGCTTCATCCAGTCGGCCACCGGCAGCCTCTCACTCGGCCTGCAGATCAGCGCGGGCATCGTGCTGCTGGCCGTGGTCCTGCTGCTCACCGGCGTCAAGGCGGCCGACCTCAAGGAACACCGGTGAGCCGGTAACCGGCGCCGGGCAGGGTGGTGATGACCGGCGGGTCGCCGAGTTTCCGGCGCAGGCGCCCGATGGTCACGGTGACGGTGTTGGTGAACGGATTGGCGTGCTCGTCCCAGACGCGTTCCAGCAGGTCCTCGGTGCTGAGCACCGCCGGCCCCGCCTGGAGCAGGGCTTCGAGCAGGGCGAACTCCTTGACCGAGAGGTCGAGCCGCCGGCCGTCGCGGGTGGCCGTGCGCCGCACCGGGTCGAGCTCGATGCCCGCCGCACGCAGCGTCCTGGCCCTGGCGTCGGGCCGTCGTCGGGCCAGCGCCCGGATCCGCAGGACCAGCTCGGGGAAGTGGAACGGCTTGGCGAGGTAGTCGTCGGCGCCGAGGGTGAGCCCGCTGACGCGATCGCCGGGGGAGTCCGCCGCGGTCAGCATCAGCACCATGGGGCGCTCTTCGCGCTCGGTGATCATCTGGCAGAGCGCGTCGCCGTGGATGCCGGGCAGGTCGCGGTCCAGCACCACCACCTCGTAGGGGTTGAGGTCGAGCTTGGCTGCCGCGGTGTGGCCGTCGCAGGCGAGGTCGACGGCCATGCCCTGGTCCCGCAGCCCCTCGGCGACCACATCGGCCAGCGCGCGGGCGTCCTCGACCACCAGCACCCTCATGCGGTCACCCTGCGCGTAAACACCGCACCAGCATGCCGGGCCGGACCTAACAACGGTGTGACAGCGGCGGTTCGGCCGGTGTTAGGGCGGGTTCCGTAGACCGGACCGGTGCAGATCCCTTCCTACTTCACCCGCGGGCGCATCATCGCCCTCATCGCCGCCGCCCTGCTCACCGTGCTGCTCGGCCTGCTCCCCGCGGTCGCGGGCCGGGCGACCTGCAGCGCGGACAACGTCGAGGTCGCCTGCCCGGCCGACCCGGTCGGCCCGCGCGGCGAGGCGGTCAGCGACCAGTTCGCCTTCGGCCACCGTCCACTGGGGACCGAGGGCAGCATCACCGCCCGGCTGGCCTCGATGACCGGCACCATCACCTACCCGCCTCCCGGCCACGACCAGATCGTCGAGGGCCTGGTGCCGTGGGCGAAGGCGGGCCTGATCATCAAGGACGGCCTGGCGCCGGGTTCCTCGTACGCGGCGATCATGTTCACCGGTGCCCACGGCGTGCGCATGCAGCACGACTACGTGCACGACACCGCGGGCAGTGCCTCCGGCACGCACTGGGTGCGGCTGACCCGGTCCGGCGAGGTGGTGACCGGCTACGAGTCACCCGACGGGATCACCTGGACGCCGGTCGGCACCGCGCGGCTCGACGGCCTGCCTTCCGTCGTCCAAGTAGGACTCTTCGCCACCTCGCCCGGTGACCTGAGCGTGGTGGGCGGAAGCACGCAGGTCCGGTTCACCCAGGCCGGCGCCGAGTTCGACCACGTCACCGTGACCGGTTCCCCGGAGACGGCCTGGACCAGCACCACGGTCGGGGAAATGGGCACCACCGACTGGGAACGCGACCACCTCGCACCCGGCCTCGTCGAAGCGGGTGGCACGCTGCGCATCACCGGTTCCGGCGACATCGGCCCGGTCGGCACGATCGGCGGGGCGTCGATCGAGGACACCCTGCTGGGCCTGCCGGTGCTGCTGGTCTTCGTGATCGTGCTGGGAGCGCGTTCCCGGGGCGGTGTTCCGGAGGTCTTCGGAGCCACGTTGGCGACCGCCCTGGTGGCGGTCGGGACCACCGTTCCACTCGGCACGCTGGTCCTGCGGGCCGCCGGCAGCACCGTCCTGCCGGTCTCGCTGCTCACCGCGGCGCGGGTCGTCGTCGGGGTGGCTTTGGTCGTCGCCCTCATCGCGGTGCTGGCGCGGGCTCTGCGCTCGTGGCTCGCGGCTTCCGCGTTGACCGTGGTGCCGTACGTGCTGGCCGTCCACCCGCTGCTCCCGGACGGCGTCGCCGACTGGCTCCTGCGCCTGACCCCGGCGGCCGGCTTCGCCGTCCAGCAAACCGCCGGGGAGTTCCCCCAGGTCCTCGCGCACTACACCCCGGCCGCGGGCTACTTCCCCCTGCCCGGCTGGGCCGGGCTCGTCATCACCGTCGCCTACGTGGTGGCCGCGCTCGTGCTCATGCGCTGGGTGGCCGACCGCAGGCAGACCACGCTCAGTTCGGCCAAGCGGGGGAGCGGCCCAGCAGTGCCACGATCCGGTCCAATCCGGACAGTCCATCGGCCTTGACCACCGGGCCGAAAGCCGCGCCCGGCTCGAGGCGGGACCGTCCATCCGGGACGATCTCGGCGACGCGCAGGGCGCGGTCCAGAACCTCCTTCTGGAACCGGATCGGCAGGTCGAGCGTGCGGGCGACGTCCCAGGCGTGCACCACGTAGTCGACGAAGTGGAAGCTGAGCGCCTGCTCCGCGGTGAAGGTGACCTCGGTGGAGAACTCCGGCAGCGGGAACTTGCGGTCGGCGAGGTCGTTGGCGGCGAAGGCGTTCAGCACCTGGTTCACCGATTCCCGGTAGGTGGCCACGGGATCGTCGCCGAGGGGGACCAGTTTCCAGTGGGCCGGGTCGCCGTCGCCGGCCGCGGCGGCGGCGAACCCCAGGTGCTGGGTGGTCATGTGGGCGAGCAGGCCGTGCAGGGTCCAGGCCTCGCAGGGCGTCGGCTTCGCCAGGTCGGCGGGCTTCAGGTCGGCGAGGAGCTCGAGGCTGACGCGGGTGGCGAGGGCGTCGAAGATGCGCAGTTCATTGATGGGCATGCGCATATCATCTATACCTGCGTATGATCCGTCAAGGGTGGTCTGCTCGGTATGGTCAGCGCATGGCGGAGCGGAAGCGGCCGGACCTCGCGGCGATGCTCGGCGGGCTCATGCGCAGGCTGATGGCGGCGGAGGCGCCGATACTGGACGAGCACGGGCTGAGCATGTGGGGCTACGTCGTGCTCAGCGCCCTCGACGACGGGCCGGTGCGCACGCAGGCCGCGCTGGCGCGCGCGATCGGCGCCGACAAGACGCGGATCATCGGCACCCTGGACAAGCTGCAGGACGACGGCCTGATCAGCCGTGACCCGGACCCGGCCGACCGGCGGGTGCGGCTGCTGGCGATCACCGACGAGGGCCGGGCGCGGCGGCGCGCCACGCAGGACCGGATCCAGGCCTACGAGGACGAGTTGCTGGCGCGGTTGCCCGAAGGCGATCGGGCGGCTTTCCTGCGTGCCGCGCGGGCGCTGGCGGAATGAGTCAAAGGCCGCGGCTGAGCGACTTCAGCCGCTCGACCGCGGCGGCGTCCCCGTCAAACTCGAGGCGGACGGCGTCGCGGCCGAAGACGAACAGCAGGATCTCGACCGGTTCGCCGAGGACGGTGACGGGATCGGGTCCGGCCTTCGCCGTCACCTCGCCGTGAGCGGGCGTGCGGAGGACGATTCCGTCGGCTGAGCCGCGGAGGGTGAGCTTGGCGATCGCCCTGATCGAGCGCCAGGCTGCCTCGTCACGCTTGGTGTCGGCGGGCCGGGGCTCCCAGCCCTCCTGCGCGCGGCGCACGTCTTCGTGGTGCACGAGGAATTCGGCGCTGTTGATCAATTCGTTCAGCGGCGGCAGGCGGGTGGGCCAGAACCACGCCGGTCCCTTGCGCACCCGCTCGACCAGCTGCGCCCACGGCTGGGCGGCGTAGCGGCCCTGCACGGATTCCGTGTGGGACGCGAGGGCGGGCACCAGGATCCCGGCCGCCGCGTCGGGCCGGTGTTCGCGGAGGACCAGGTGCGCGGCCAGGTCACGGGTGCGCCAGCCGTCGCACAGGGTGGGGGCGTCGGCGCCCACCCGCTCGAACAACTCGCACAGTTCCCGGCGCTCATCAGCAGCGACACCCATACCCCCGACCCTACCCGCCACGCCGGCCCCGCGCCCCCAGCGGCTACCGGGGCGATGACACAAATGTGGCTTTGGGGGCCGAATCCGCCCCCAAAGCCACATTTGTGTCGCGGGCGGGGCGTTACCCGGCGTGGACGCGGGTCAGGAAGTCCCGCATCAGGGTGGCGACCTCGGCCAGATGTGTTTCCAGCAGCCAATGTCCGCCGTCGAGCAGGTGCAGTTCGGCATCCGGCAGGTCCCGCAGGTACGCCTCGGCGGCCGCGGCCGGCATGTAGCCGTCGTGCGGGCCCCAGGTGATCAGGGTGGGCGGGCGCCACTCGCGCAGGTAGGCCTGCTGCCGCGCGAACCACGGCACGGTCGAACCCTGGTCGGTGAGCAGCGTGAGCAGGTGGTCCCGCCGCGACGGGGTTCGTTCGACCAGCGACCACGAGTGCGTCCACAGGTCGGGACTGACCTGGTCCGCCAGGTGTTCCGGTAGTTCCCCGCGGAATTCGCCGCGGAAACCGGATTCGTTCACGGCTGAAGCGATTTCCGCGCGGCCCTCCGGTGTCGGGTTGTCCCAGTAGCGTTTCAGCGGCGCGTATTTCGGGCCGTGTTCGTCGGGGTAGATGTCCCCGTTCTGGATGACCAGGCCGGCGACCCGGTCCGGCGCCGACATCGCCAGGCGCAGGCCGAACTGCGAGCCGTAGTCCTGTAGGTAGACCACATAGCGCGGCAATCCCAGCACTTCGGTGAACCGCCGCAGGTGGTGCGCGTGTGCGTCGAAGGTGTACGCGAAGTCGTCGGGGGTTGCGCTGTAGCCGAAACCCGGCTGGTCGGGCGCGATCAACCGCCAGCGATCGCCCAGCGCGGGCAGCAGGCCGCGGTACTGGAAGGACGAGGACGGATAACCGTGCGGCAGCAGGACCACCGGTGCGTCCGCCGGTCCGCATTCGCGGTAGAACGTGGAGATTCCGTCGACTTCGATTTCTTTGTGGCTGACCCCAGGCATAAACCCATGCTAAGCCGGTTCGTCCGGTTCCGGCCACACGAGATCGACCACGCCAGGCCGTTCCGGCACGCCGGGAACGCCTGCGGGCGTGGCGAAAAGGTACGGGTTCGCCACATATCCCATCGGATTCGGCGAGGACCGAAGGCCGAGCGGGTCCTGGCTGAGGTAGCGCGCGGTTTCCGGGTCGTAGTAGCGGTGCACGCCGTAGTGCAGCCCGCTTTCGGCGTCCTGGTACTGGCCGGGGAACCGCAGGGGCGTCCCGGTCGCCGCGCCGAGGTCGTTGCCACACAGTCCGGTGGATGCCTGCCACCGCAACGAACCGTCGCTGTCGAGCAGTTCGGTGGGCGTGCCCGCCGAGTTCGTCACGATGACGCGGAGCCGGGCATCGAGCTGGACCACCGGCCGGCCGTCGCAGTGTTCCCAGGTGATCACCGAACGCGAGCCGTCGGCGTGCCGCGTCTCCTGTTCGACGATTTCCGTGCCGTCCCAGGCGAACCGGATCTCTTCGGCCAGTTCCCCGCCGGGTGGCCACCGCCGTTTGGCGAACCGCCTGCCGACCGGGTCGTAGTGGTAGGTCCACCGCGTACCGTCCGGAGTGGTCAGTCCGGTCAGCCGGTCCAGCCGGTCCCAGGTGAAGGTCCACTCGCGATCGCCCGCGCGCCTGCCGGTGATCCGGCCCTGCCGGTCCGCGGTGTAGGTGACGCCGCCGGCTTCGGCCAGGAGGTTGTGGTGGTACCCGCGGATTCCCAGCGCGTCCCGGGTGATGTTGCCCGCGGCGTCGTAGCCGTACCGCTCGGTGCCGTGGGGTGCGGTGAGCTCGGTGACCCGGCCGAGCGGATCCAGCTGGAACCGGGTCGCGCCGGTGGCCGAATCGTCGATCGCGATCAGCTGCCCGTCGATCCGGTAGGTGTAGTCGCGTTTGAGGACGCGGTCGGAGAGCACCTGCGTGGTGAGCAGGTCCTCGGCGTCGAACTCCTGGCAGAGCACCCGATGCCCGTCGACGAAGCGCGCGACTTCGCGCCCCGCTGGATCGCGCTCGAAATCGACTTCGTGACCGGCGATGAGCAGCCGGTCCGGTCGCCCGTGCTCGTCGCGGTGCCACGAACTGTCCACACCGGACGGTGTGCGCCGGTGCACCGCGGCACCTTCGTAGGACCAGCGGACCGTGTGGCCGTTGACCGACTCCGCGAGCACCCGGCCCCGGACGTCCCGGCTGATCTCCAGCACGGCTTCCCGGCCCGCCGCGCGGACCAGGCGGCCGAGCGGGTCGTAGGCGTAGGTGGTGACGTCCCCGGCCGTCCGCCGTTCGACCACGTTGCCGAGCGGGTCGTAGCGGTAGGCGGTGACTTCGCCGAGGCCGTTGGTGGTGCTGGTCAGCTGCCCGGCCGCGTTGTAGTCGAAACTGAGCAGGCGGCCGTCGCAGTCCTCCTCCTCGATCAGGCGGCCCACCGGGTCGTAGGTGTAGCGCCAGGCGAGCCCGGCGGCGTTGGTGACCTCGATCAGCCGCAGTTCACCGTCGTAGCGGAAGGTGGTGCGCCCGCCCGCGGCGTCGATCTCCTCGGCGAGCAGGCCGAACCGGCCGTACCGCCGCCGCGTCACCTGCCCGCTCGCGCTGCGGTGCTCGATCGCGTGGCCCTCGGCGTCGAAGCGCCACACGTCCCGCCTGCCGAGCGGCCCCTGCCGCACCGCCCGGTGACCGGCCACGGTCCAGCCGAGGCCGACGGTGGCGTCGGAAGCCGTCCGGATCTTGCGCGGCCTGCCGAACGCGTCACGCTCACCGGGCTGCGCGGCTTCCGGGTCCGCATCGGCGAAGAGACCCGCCGGACGGGCGGGGTGCGACGGTGACGCCACCCCGACCGGCTCGGTCAGCGGATCGACATCGGGCACCCGCCTGCGCACCACACCGTCCTTTGTGGACATGGTCAGCAGGGCGCCGCCGGCGTCACGCGAATACCCGACCACCGAGCCGTCCGGGCGGACGACCCCGGCGAGCAGGCCGTCCTCGCCGTAGGTGAACAGCGTGGTCCGGCCGAGCGCGTCGGTGCGCGACAGCAGGCGGCCTTGCTGGTCCCAGGTGAACCCCCGGCGACCGCCGAGCGGGTCGATCTCCTCCACCAGCCTGCCCGCCTCGTCGAAGCGGTATTCGGTGGTGTGGCCGAGCGAATCGGTGTACCGGGTGGCGCGGCGCTCTCGCTCGTAGCTGTACGCGCCGTTGCGGAACCCGTCGGCGCCGACGGTCCGCACGCAGCGGCCCTCGGTGTCGTAGGCGTACCGGAACCAGGTGCCGGTGCGGTCCCGCCAGCCGGCGAGCCGGTCGCTGAGATCGTAGTCGAGCGCCATCGGCGGACCGGCGGCGTTCGCCACTTCGGTCAGCTGCCCGAGTTTGTTGTAGCCGAAGCGCACGACCGGGACGGTGTGGTCGTCGCTCAGGACGTCGATGCCGGTGATGCGGCCTTCGGCGGTGATGAAGCGGACTTCGTATCCGTCGGACCGTCGTAGCACGCTGGGTGCATCGCCGTCGTACTCCAGGGTCACCGTGGGCGAGCCGGGATGCTCGATGGTCACCAGGCGCTGGGTCTCCGGCTCGAACAACAGGGTCCTGCCGGTGGCCGGATCCGTGACGCGGTACCCGTCGCCGGTTCGCCGCAACGGATATCGCGGACCCAGCAGCGGCAGCACTTCTTCCGGCCCGGTGGGGTACGGGTAGAACAGGACCATGCCGTCCGCCGAGAAGTAGCGGAGGTGCGCCTCGTCGGCCTCCAGTCGTTGGTCCAAAGTGGACGCCCAGGACGGGCCGAACCAGCGGCCCTCGCGGTAGGCCGAAAGGTGGGTGCGCTCGAGCACCAGGTCCGGGGTGCCGATCAGGGTGAGGTCGGCCTGCCGCAGCACGACCTGACCGGTGGCCACATCGACCGGCTCGCAGTCGCGCACGGGAATGGCCCGATCGCCCGGACGGCCGGGTTTGGTCCTGGCCGGTTTGGTGTTCCGCAGCGCCTGGGTGGCCTCACCGAAGGAATCACCGAGCTTCTGCAGCAACGGCGAGAGTTTGCCCAGCGCCCGCACCAGCTTCTTGATGATGCCCGCGATCCTCGCCGCCGTCTTCGCGACGGCCGTGGCCACCTGGGAAGCCACCCAGACCAGGCCGATGCCGGGGGTGTGCAGCGCCCACCGCAGCAGGTGCCCGACCAGGTCGGTGATGATGTCGCGCACCTGCGTCCGCACCGCGCCGACGACCTCACCGGCACTGCTGATCCCGCTGGCCGCCCCCTCGGCCGCGGTCCGCGCCGCCGAAAGCAGGGTGGCCGTGTCCGCGTACCGCGCGCGGAAGGCGTCCCCGGCCGGGCCGGGCCACGACTCGTCGGTGATCATCTTGGTCAGGTCGGCGTCGATGGCCGAAAGTTCGGTACCGACGTGCTGCCAGGTCTCCGCGTGCGCCCTGATCTCGGCCGGGTCGCCGGTCAGCACGTCCAGGGCCTCCGACAGCAGCCCGCAGTGTTCGAGCAGCCAGCCGACGTCACCGGCCAGTACCGGCCCGAACGGGTCCACGGCCGTGCCGAGCGCGGCCAAGGCGGCTCCGCCCGCGTCCCGGACCCCGTCGGCCCAGCCGCGGCTTTCGATCGCCCGGCTGGTCTCGTCGATCGACTCCAGAAGCGGTGTGCCGACAATGGCCATGACTTCAGCTAAGGCAACCCCGGTGACCGCGACAACCAACGGGGTGGTGGCCTGCCCCTGCGACCGCCGGACGTTGCCCGATCACCCACCGGGAGGACGCGACCCTCCCGCTCGGTGGTGACCGGGGTGTCAGCCGGCCTCGCGCAACCGGTCCGCGGCGTGCTCGACCGCGGGTGGCGCAGTGGCGATCACCTGGTCCAGGGTGCTCCGGGCGGTGGTCAGCTCGCTGATCGCGGCGCTGAGCCTGGCGCGCTCGCGGTGCAGGTCCACCAGCAGTTCGGGACAGTCGGCGATGAGCTGTCCCCCCGCCGAGCCCAGGCACGGCAGCAGGTCGGCGATCGTGGTGGTGGACAGGCCTGCGGCCAGGAGGTTCCGGATGTGCTCGACGGTGGTGACGTCGGCTTCGGCGTACTCGCGGTAACCGCTGGGCAGGCGCCGTGGCCGCAGGAGCCCCTGCTCCTCGTAGTAACGCAGCAGCCGCTGGCTGACCCCGGTCCGGCGTTCCAGCTCGCTGATGCGCATGCGGCCCTCCGAAATCCACGCTTGACTCTCACATCCATGTGAGACTTTAGCGTCGCGGCATGTCCGACCGACAACTCGAAACGACCGCCGGTCCCCGCGAATGGCTCGGCCTCGCCGTGCTCGTCCTGCCGACCGCGCTGCTGTCCATGGACGCCACGGTGCTCTACCTGGCGCTCCCCAGTCTCGCCGCCGAGCTGTCCCCGAGCCCGGGTCAGCTGCTGTGGATCTCCGACGCCTACGGCTTCCTGGTCGCCGGGTTCCTCGTCACCATGGGTTCGCTGGGCGATCGCATCGGCAGGCGGAGGCTGTTGCTGATCGGGGCCGCGGCCTTCCTGCTCACCTCGGTGCTGGCGGCCTTCGCGCCCACGGCCGAACTGCTCATCCTCGCCCGCGGCCTGCTCGGCATCGCCGGTGCCACGCTGATGCCGTCCACGCTCGCGCTGATCGGCGGCATGTTCCGCGATCCACGGCAGCGCGGGGCCGCGATCGGGCTGTGGTCGGCGGCCCTGTCCGCCGGGGTGGCGCTCGGCCCGGTGGCCGGTGGGCTGCTGCTCGAATGGTTCTGGTGGGGTTCGGTGTTCCTGCTCGCCGTGCCGGTGATGATCCTGCTGCTGGTCGCCGGGCCGATCCTGCTGCCGGAGCACCGCGATCCCGAGCCGGGACGGCTGGACCTGGCGAGCGTGGCCCTGTCACTGGCGACCGTGCTGCCGGTCGTCTACGGCATCAAGCACCTCGCGGAGGGCGGTCCGGGGCTCCTCGGCGGGAGCGCGCTCCTGCTCGGCGCGGTTGCCGGGGTGGTGTTCCTGCGACGGCAGCGGACGCTGAGCCTGCCGTTGATCGACCCGCGGTTGTTCGCCGTGCGCCCCTTCCGGAACGCGCTGGTGGTGTTGCTGGCCGCGCTCGCCTGCGTGTCCGGCGTCTACCTGTTCGCCGCGCTCCACCTCCAGCAGACGGCCGGGCTGTCCCCGATCGAGGCCGGGCTGTGGCTGGTGCCGTCCGCGGTGGCGATGATCCTGACGTCGGTGGCGGCGTCCTCGCTGGCGCGCCGGATGCCGGTCCACCGGCTGCTCGCGTGGTCGCTGGTGGTCTCGGCGCTCGGCTTCTTCGTGCTGGCCTGGACCCCGGCGGAGCCGGGCGTGGCCCCGCTGGTCACCGGGCTCGTGCTGATCTACCTGGGGCAGGGGCCGGTGATGGCGTTGAGCACGGACATCGTGGTCGGCGCGGCGCCACCCGGGCGGGCGGGTGCGGCCTCGGCGCTGTCGGAGACCAGCGTGGAGTTCGGGCTGGCGCTCGGGGTGGCCGTGCTCGGCAGCGTCGGCACCTTCGTCCAGCGCGAGCACGGTGCCACCACCGGGCTCGCCGTGGTCGCGGCGATCGGGGTGGTGGTGCTCCTGGGCCTCGCGGCGCTGAGCGCCCGGCGTCAACCGGCCTGATCCCGCCGCGTGCTCGGGCGGAACCCGGCGAGCTGGCGGTCCGCCTGCTCGGCGTGCTCCGGGCAGAGGAGGCGGTCACCGTCACCGGCGTCGGCCAGGTACACCGACGCCGGTTCGCCGCAGCCGCCTTCCCGGTGGCTGCCCAGCCAGAATCGCCCGCAGTCGGGCGTGACGCACCAGGTCCACTCCTCGGTGGTGGCCAGGGTGAAGCCGTGTTCCGGGCAGATCACCCCCGGCCAGCGGCAAACCGGGGGCCGCCGATGTCCGGCCGGCCGGACAACAGCGGCGGGCACACCGCGGGAACCGCGGGAAAACCTGGCCATTCTGCCCCTTTCCGCGTGGTGGTGACCGGCGTGGCTGCCCGCACCTTGCTGGAGAAACAGATTCCGGTCAACCGTCCGTGCATGAACGGGAAATCGCGGGGAAGCCCGGGTTGGTATCGCCACCGATTCCAGGAGGTAGTGACGGTGTTCCGGCATACGAAATTGCTGCAGTTCGAGGCCAAGCCGGAAAGGCCCGATCCGGTGTACGCGCGGAAGTTGCAGGAGCTCATCGGCGGGGCGTACGGCGAGATGACGGTGACCATGCAGTACCTGTTCCAGGGGTGGAACTGCCGCATGGAGGGCAAGTACAAGGACTTGATCATGGATACGGCGACCGAGGAGATCGGGCATGTGGAGATGCTGGCCACGATGGTGGCCCGGCTGCTCGAGGGTGCGCCGTCGACGGTGACCGCGGAGGCGGTGAAGGATCCGGTGATGGCCGCGGTGATCGGCGGGATGGATCCGCAGCAGGCGATCGTGGCCGGGGGTGGGGCGATGCCGCAGAACTCCCAGGGTGTGCCGTGGATCGGGTCCTACATCGTGGCCAGCGGGAACCTGCTCGCGGACTTCCGCGCCAATGCCGCGGCCGAAGCACAGGGACGGTTGCAGACCGCGCGGTTGTACAACATGACCGACGACCCGGGCGTGAAGGAGATGCTCCGGTTCAATCTCGCCCGCGACACCGTGCACCAGAAGCAGTGGCTCGCGGCGATCGAGGAGCTGGAGGCGGACGGTCTCGAGGAGACGCCGATCGCGCCGAACGCGTTGCTCGACGAGGAGGACCAGGTGCACAACAACACCATCTGGCACCTCTCGGACGGCCCGGACGGGGCCTCGGGTGGGTGGAGCAAGGGCAAGAACTCCATCGAGTACCTGATGGACCCGGAACCGCTGGGTGGTCCCGGCACCGCCCCGAAACCGGACCCCGCGCTGTACGGCACCTATTCCGCGGTCAAGGACGCCGCCGGAACGGTGAAGGGCAAAGCCAAGCAGGCCAAGAAAAAGCTGACCTGATCCCCGCCGCTTTCACCCGTTGGAGGCACCACGGGCCGGTGGGCCCGTGGTGCCGGGTGGCGGGCACGGCCGCACTGGGGTTGAGTCGATGGTTGTCCGGCAACCGCGCTCAGGTGAGGGGTCAAGTTGGTGTCGCAGTACGCTGTCCGTCCCGCCCCCGCCACCTTCGAGGTCACCACTGACCACGCGGTCACCGTGCTCACCGCGACCGGTGAGCTGGACAACCAGGTCGTCGACCGGCTGGGCCACGCACTGGCCGAAGCGATCGGGCGGCGTCCGAAAGCGTTGCTCCTGGACCTGTCCCGGATCGCTTTCTGTTCCGCGCAAACGCTTCGCGTCCTGCTGGACGCCCACATCGACGCCCGCGCGGCCGGGGTGGCGTGCGCGATGGTCAGCACGCACCCCACGGTGGTGCGGCCGATCCGCCTGTTGCGGCTGGACCACCTGCTCCAGGTCCACCCGGACCTGGAAGCGGCGTGGCGCCGGCTCACCCTGCTGTCCTGAGTGGACTGAGCAGCGCGGGCGAGCCGGTCCGTCACCCGATGGGGACCACCCGGACGGCGGACGGGACGAACCACGGGCGTCAGGCGCCGATCGCCCGGATCGCCGGTCCCCGGATCGCCCGCCGGGTCGCGGCCACACAGGTTCCCAGCGTCAGGAGTGCCGCGATCACCACGATCACCCCGTAGAGCAGCGGGCTCTCACCCGGCACGATCGAGCCGGTCCGCACGAAGCTGTACGGCGCGATCGCCGCGACGGCCGCCAGCGACCCGAACACGATGCCGGTCACCGCCAGCAGCACGCCCTCCACGCTCACCATGCCCAGCACCTGCGGCGGCGTCGAACCGGCCAGCCGCTGCCTGCCGAACTCCCCGCGGCGGTGGATGATCGCCGCCGCCAGTGTGTTGATCAGCATCACCGCGGCGAACACCGCGATCATGCCGATCACCACGTAGTTCAGCGTCTCGAGGTTCTGGTGCTCCGGCGCTTTGACCGTCACCGAGGAGTTCTCGATCGCCTGCAGGTACAGGGTGCCGGTCGCGATGCCGGTGAACAGGATGACCGCGATGAGGCCATCGGCGAACTGGCGGGTGCGACGGCGGATGGTCAGCACGGTCAGGTAACCGCCGACGCCGGTCACCGCGCGCACCGGGTTGCCGAGAACCGCCACCACCACGCGGGCCAGCGCGGGGGAGAGCACGGCCAGCCCGATCGAGGACAGGATTCCGGCCTGGCCCGCGACCGCCATCAACTCCAGCCCGTTGTCCTTGAACACGGTCACGGTGAGTACCCCGCAGGTGAGCCCGGAAGCGAGCAGCAGGAGACCGATGACGAGGCGCTTGCGGCTCATCCGCGGGTTCTCGGTCACCGCCAGCATCGCCTGGCGGGCGCTCACCCCGGCCGTGCGGCGCGTGGCCACGACCGCCGCGAGCACCGCCGCGCCGAACGTGATGCCCAGGCCGATGCCCAGCCCCAGCGCGCCGAACCGGTGCTCGATGCCCGGGGCGACCTGACCGGTGTCGGCGAGCAGGCGCAGCAGCAACTCACCGCCGAACATCGAGGGCACGATCGCCAGCGCGCCCGCCGCGACCGCGACCACCGCCGCTTCCCCGACGACCAGCCGGACCGTCTGCGCGGGTGTCGCGCCGATGCTGCGCAGCAGCGCCATCTCCTGGTGGCGCTGGCGCACCAGCAGGGTCAGCGTGGAGCCGACGGCGAAGGCCACGATGATCAGCCCCCAGCTACCGACCACGGCGGCGACCAAGGTCAGCGTGAAGGCGGAGTTCTCGTCGATGCCGGGCGTGAGCCTGGTGTCCACCATGGACGCGAAGGTCATCAGGATGGCCGCGCCGAGGAACAGTGAGAGGAAACTGGCCACGAAGCCGCCGGTGCGGTAGCGCAGTGAGCTCAGGGCGAGTCGGAACACGGCTCACTCACCCACCGCGACGGCCGGGCTCGGCTCACCCAGGTGTGTCAGCCGCTCGGCCACCGTCTTGGCGTCCGGCCGGTCGAGCCGGTCCACGATCTGCCCGTCGGCCAGGAAGACCACCGAATCCGCGAAGGCGGCGGCGACCGGGTCGTGCGTGACCATGACGACGGTCTGGCCGAGGGTGTGCACGGCTTCGGCGAGCATCGCCAGCACCTCGCGGGCGCTGCGTGTGTCCAGCGCACCGGTCGGCTCGTCGGCGAAGATCAGGTTGGGCCGGGTCACCAGCGCCCGCGCGATCGCCACCCGCTGCTGCTGACCACCCGACAGTTCGGCGGGCAGGTGGTCGACGCGATCCCCGAGCCAGGTGCGGTCGAGCACGTCGCGCACGAAACCGGTGTCGATCTTCTGCCCGGCGAGCCGCAGGGGGAGCGTGGTGTTCTGCCACACCGTCAGCGTGGGCAGGAGATTGAACTGCTGGAACACGAAGCCGATCCGGGACCGGCGGAACTTGGTCATCGCGGTCTCGCTGCCGTGGACCAGCTCGGTCCCGTCGACGAGCACCCGGCCGCTGGTCGGCTCGTCGAGCCCGGCGGCGCAGTGGAGCAGCGTGCTCTTGCCGGAGCCGGAGGGCCCCATCACCGCGGTGAACGTCCCCGCCGGCAGGGCGAGGGAGGCTCTTCGCAGGGCGTGTACCGGGTTCGCTTGTGTACCATAAGTTTTGCTTACTTCGACCAGGCGCAGTGCCTCGCCCGTCGCGTGCCGATCAGCCATCGCTCATCCCTCACTCGTGCGCCTACCCGAACGGACGACGCTACGAACCCCGAGGGGTGGCGGCCATGGTGCGTTCCCCCGAGGTCGAGGTGAGGCCAGCCCTACCGGCGGGGTGTAGCGCCGGGCGGACGGCCAGCGACTAGCAGTTTGTGATCGTCGCTGTGAAGGGGGAGTGACCGTGCGGTACGGGCGCGAGGAAGCCGAGTGGGACAGCTTGGTCGAAGCGGGGATCGAGTTCCTCGTCGAGCGGGCCGAGCTGGAGAACACGACCTCCTACACCGAATTCAACAGCGTCGTCTGCCGGAGGGCCGGGGTGCGGCAGTTCGATTTCAGCCTCGACGCCGAACGCGCCGCGATCGGCCGCCTCCTGGAACAGATCTCCGAGGACGCGCGGCAGCGGTGCGGTGGCCTGCTGCTGAGTGCCCTGGTCCAGTACCTCGGCACCAACGATGCCGGTCCGGGTTTCTACGCGCTCGCTAAGCGCAAGGGGTACACCGTGCCGCGAGGTGCCTTGCCCCGTTACGAATTCTGGCTGGGGCAGGTGGCGGAACTGCACGCTCGCCATGCCCGGCCGCGCCGCCGCCCGGCGAGCTGAGCCCCCACCGCGAAGGGCGGTTTCGATGAGTTCGGCGATCGGCCGTGCGGAATGGGCCTTGCACCAGCGGGCCGCGCTGGCCTGTGCGGCTGCCCAAGCGGCGGGAGTGCCGGGGGGATTCGAGGTGTGGGCGGACGGCGGGGCCTTGGGCGTGCGAGCCACGGATCCCGCGCTCAGCTTTCTCTCCATCATCTCCGGTGTGGTGCCGGAGGCCAGCGAACTCGGCCTGGTGCGGGCGCCGGATCGGTTGCTGGCGATCCGGCGCCTCGATGGTCCCTTCCCCGAGACCGCTGACGTGACCCAGGAAGGTGCCTTCCTCGACGTCCTGCTGGCGGGGTACCAAGTGGACGGAGTGGTCGCCCGTTTCATCCGGGCCGAGCACGGGCTCCTTCGATGCACCGGTTCCTCGCTGCGGCGCGAGGGAAGGCGATCGGCGCCGCGGCCATGACCATCCACGAGGAGGTCGCCGTGTTCGGTGGGGCGTCGACCCTTCCCGAGTTCCGGGGGAGGGGCGCGCAAACACGGTTGCTGCGCCACCGCCTCCGGGTCGCCGCGGCGTCCGGGTGCACCTGGGCGGTGGCCACCGCCCGCCCGGATTCGGTGAGTGCGGCGAATCTGGGCCGAGCGGGCTTCGGCCTCCACCGGCGCCCGGTGTGGCGGGCGCCGGGTGCGAGCCACGGTCACAGCAGGGCGTAGAGCTCCTCCACCTTCTGCGGTCCGGCGATCAGGGGCAGCGTGTCGAAGGTCAGCTCCCAGCTCCGCCGCCGGTTGTCGAAGCGTTCGATGATGCCGAACGAGGCCGGCGTCTGGCGTTCCGCGGTGGTCACCGTGCCGTACCACTCCTGGTAGGTGGCTTCCGCGGTGCGCACGGTCTGCCCCGGCCGCACCTGCAGGCTTTCCGCCTTGGCGAAGAACCGCGTCAGGTAGGCGGTTTTCCCGCCCGTGGTGTGCAGTGGACCGGCGCCGGGGCCGGTCAGGGGGCCGGTACCGGCGATCAGCGCGGCGGCATCCCGGTTGTTCCAGGCCGCCGCCCGGTCGGCGGTGCCTCGGACCGGCGCCGAGCCGCCGTCACGCACGCCTTCGAACAGGTTCTCCAGCGTGGGATCGAGGCCGCGGAACCAGGTGAACCGGTCGTAGTAGCGCCGTCCCTGGATCACCTTGCCATCGTCACCCAGCACCACGCGGTAGATCGCCGGGTAGCTGACCGTGGTCCCGTGGATTTCCACCTCGTTGTGTGCGCCGTACAGCACCACGTTCCCGTCCACCGCGACCCGCGTCGGGAACATCCGGAAGGACGGCAGCTTGCCCAACGTGCCCGTGATGGCCGTGCGGATCGCCTCCTTGCCCTTGATCACCGTGCCCGCCGCCTCCCACAGGGTGGCGTGCTCGTCGAAGATCTCGTCCGCGTACAGCGAGATCCGTTCCGGGCTGGTGGGCATGGCACCGAACCGGGTCTGCCGGTCGATGAACGCCTGCGCGTTCGCCGAGACCTCGCCCTCCACCACGGTTTTCGCCATGCCCGCCACGACGGGCTTCGCCGGCACGCTGGCGGCACCCGCGAGCAGCATCGCCACGGTCCCGGCCAGCACACCCAGCGACTTCAGCGTCGTTCTCAAGTTCTTCTCCCTCAACGGCTCCAGTGACAAGATCACTTTCGCCGGGCGGAGGTCGTGCTGTCGATTACCTCCGAGGTCATCTCCGCCGGCGCCACCGACCGGACCGGCTCATGTCCGGTGGTTCCCAGTCAAGAACGGTGTTCTCGCGGAGTACGGGTGTTCTCGAACCTGTGCGACACTGGGGTCATGTCCGCGTCGTCACTGCGTGCCCGCGTCCGCTCGGAGATGAACCACGAGATCAAGGAAGTCGCCCGGCGGCACCTCGCCGCCGAGGGGGCCAACCTGTCCCTGCGCGGCGTGGCCAGAGACATGGGCATCGTGCCTTCGGCGCTCTACCGGTACTTCCCGAGCCGCGACGCCCTGCTCACCGCGTTGATCCTCGACGGGTACGAAGCGCTCGCCCGGGCAGCGACGGAAGCCGAAGCGGGCGTGCCGCGTGAGGACCTGCGCGGTCGCTGGCACGCCGTCTGCTCCGCCGTGCGGAAGTGGGCGCTCGAGCACCCCGCCGAATACGGCCTCCTGTACGGCAATCCGGTCCCCGGTTACGTCGCGCCGCAGGACACCGTGGAACCGGCCACGAAAGTGGTGCTGCTGCTCGTCGGGGTGCTCGCCGACGCCGGGGACAGCCTGGCCCCGCTGCCTTCGCCGGTGCCCGAACCGGTCCGCGCCGACCTGCGCAGACTGCTCGGCGAACGCTCCGGTGCAGCCGCCGAAGAACAGCTCGACCGCGTGTTCGCCGCCTGGACGCAGTTGTTCGGCCTCCTCAGCTTCGAGGTGTTCGGGCGCCTGAACGACCTGATCTCCGCGCGCACCGAGTACTTCGACCACCACGTGGGCCTGATGGCGGACCTGGCAGGCCTGCCGCGCTGAAGATGTTCATGAACCGGGAACCACGCCACCCGGGTGCCGCGTCCCACCGCAGGCGCAATCACCTGGAGGGCTCGTTTTCGTGATCACCCACTTCGACACGACCGGTTTCCGGCTCGTGCAGGACCACACCTGGCAGCACCCGCACACCGGTGACCAGATCACCGTCGAACTCGTCCCCGGACCGCTGAACGAGCCGTACTGGCTCGAGGACCTCGCGGCCATGCGGCGGAAACTGGCCCACAGCTACGGCGAGGCGGGCTGCCTCATCGAGGCGACGCCGGTGGAGATCGACGGCGTGCCCGCGGTGTACCAGCTCAGCAAGTTCCCGCACCCGGCCGCGCCGACCGGGCAGGTGTTCTCGGCGACCCTGTACCTGGCCAAGTCGACCTGCTTCGTGGTGATGACCTACCTGGCCGAGGAGCAGGGGATCACCGGCATGCGCGAGGCACAGCTCAACGTGCAGCTGGGCATGCCGAAGAACTGGGTGCTGCCGCACCCCTACGATCCCGAACTTCGTGGCAGGCTGCCCTTCCACCGCGGTGACGACCCGGCGTGGGACACGCAGTTCCCCGAGCACCCCCTGTCTCGCGTCCGCGCGTGGTTCGGCCGCACGGCCGGCACCATCCAGGTCGACCCGGCCTTCGCCGCGCTGCCGGACTTCGTGCCCTCGCGCGGAAGCGACTGACCCGGATGGGCGCGCGATGGCAGACCGGCGACGTCGTCGACGGCCGTTACCAGGTGGAGCGCGCCTTCGAGAACGGCGGCATGGGCCTGGTGTACCGGGTCCGGCACCTCGCGTGGGGCGTGGACCTGGCGGTCAAGTGCCCCCGGCCGGAACTGTTCCGCGACGAGATCGACCGGCAGCGGTTCGTCGACGAAGCCCAGGTGTGGGTTTCGCTGGGCCTGCACCCGAACGTGTGTGCCTGCCACTACGTCCGGACCTTGGACGGGATCCCGCGGGTGTTCGCCGAATTCGTCCCCGGCGGCAGCCTGACCGACTGGATCCGCGACGGCAGGCTCTACGAAGGCGACCGGATCGCCGTGCTGGCAAGGATCCTGGACTTCGCCATCCAGACCGCCCGGGGACTGGAGCACGCGCACTCGCGCGGGCTGGTGCACCAGGATGTCAAGCCCGCCAACGTGCTGCTCGACGAGGACGGGACGGCCAAGGTCACCGACTTCGGGCTCGCGCGAGCCAGGGCCGTGGCCGCGACACAGCCAGCCGACACTGCTCCCGGTACCAGCATCCTGGTCCCGACCGGCGGGTTGACCAGGGCGTACGCGTCGCCGGAGCAGACGGCCGGGCAACCATTGAGCCGTCGCGCCGACATCTACAGCTTCGCGGTGTCCGTGCTGGAGATGTTCACCGGTGGCGTGATCTGGATGGTCGGGCCGGTCGCCGGGGAGGCGCTGGCCGCCCACCTCGCGGACGGCCCGGAAGCCGGTTTGCCGCGCATGCCCACGGAACTGGCTGAGCTGCTCGCCGATTGCCTGCGTGCCGAATCAGCCGATCGACCGCGCTCCATGGCCGAGGTGGCGGCCGCGCTCGCCGAGGTCTACCGCCAGGTCGTCGGCGTGGCGTATCCGCGGCCGGAGCCGGTGGCGGCCGACCTGCGTGCCGACGAACTCAACAACCGCGCGCTTTCACTGCTCGACCTCGGACAACCGGACGAAGCCGCGGAGGCGTTCACCGCCGCGCGGATCGCCGACCCCCGGCACCTGAAAGCCACCTACAACGCCGGGTTGCTGCGCTGGCGCCGCGGGGAGATCACCGACGAGGATCTGGTGACGGACCTCGAAGCCGTCCGCGCCGACACCGGCGACCCGTGGCTCGCCCGGCACCTGCTCGCCCAGGTCCAGTTGGAACGCGGCGACCTCGATGCCGCCCGCGAATTGCTCGACGGTATCGAACAGGCGGCTCCTGGTGAGCCGGACGTCGAGGCGACGTTGCGCGTCCTCCGATCCGGGCGGGCCGGGCACGCGTTCTGCGCCGAAACCGTGGCCGTGCCGTGGAACCAGCTCAGCTCCGACCCGCTGCCGCCGAAACTCGCGCTCTGCCTGACCCCGGACGGGCGAGTGGCGCTGACCGGGGACGACCGCGGCAGGGTCCGGGTGTGGGACGTCCGAAGTGGACGGTGTGTGTGCACCCTTCGCGGCCACCGCAAGCGGGTCACCTCGGTGGACATCACCGCGGACGGCCGCTTCGGCATCACCTCCGGCGAGGACCTGAGCGTGCGGGTGTGGGATCTGGTCAGGGGCCGCCGCCTGCGCGTCTTCCGCCCGCCCGGACTGGGTGGCTGGAGCTGGATCCGGTCGGTCCACGTGCGCGACGACGGGCGGCTCGCGCTGGCCGCGGCGAACGACGGGCCGGTCTGGGACGTCCACACCGGACAGTCCCGGTTCCACCTGGACAGCCACGTACCGGACGACCAGGCCCGCGGCCTGGCACTGTCCGGCTCGATGCTCGAGGTCAGCGCCGACGGCCGCACGGCCCTTTCGGCCGGGCACCAGGACAGGACGGTGCGCCTGTGGGACCTGGAAACCGGCCGGTACCGGGTGGTGACCACGAACGAGAAGTCGGTCAGCGGGCTGGCCTTCGGCGCGGACGGGCGGACCGCGGTCGTCGGCAGCTACTTCGCCCACCTCGACGTCATCGACCTGGCCGACGGGCGCCGCCTGCACACCGTGGCCGGGCACTACAGCCTGGTGGAACGGCTGGCGTTGAGCGCAGACGGCCGGTTCCTGCTCTCCGGTGGCGCCGATGACGGGGTGCGGTTGTGGGAACTCGGCCGGGACCGGTGCCTGCGGACCTTCCGCGGTCACCTGGGCCGGGTGAGCGAAGTACGGTTCGCGCCCTGGGGTGCGCTGAGCGCCGGTGAGGACAACACGGCCCGGCGGTGGACGCTGCCGGGCGGGTTCGAGGCCGCGCCCGCGTTGAGCAAACCGAGGCAGCATCCCGAAATGGTCCGGCTCGACGCCGAGGTACGGGCCATCGTCGGCGAGGCGGAGCAGGAGATCGCCGAGGGGCGCTTGCCTCGTGCCCTCGAACTGCTCAACCAGGCACGCACGATCGAGGGCTACGAACGGGATCCGCGCGTCATGGCGGCTTGGCGCACGCTCGGCGGCCACTGCGCCCGCGTCGGCCTGCGGGCGAGTTGGCCGCTCCAGCGGCTCACCGGACACACCAAGCTGGTGTTCTCCGCGGGCCTGTCCGAAGATGGGCTGATCGCGGTCACCGGGAGCCAGGACCTGTCGGTCCGGATCTGGGACGCCCGGAGCGGGAGCTGCCTGCACAGCATCGAAGACCGTCCGTCCCCAGTGGACTCCGTGGACGTGGGCGCGGACGGTCGGCTGGTGCTGTCCGCCTGCCGCGACGGCGAGGTCGGGGTGTGGTCGGCGGAGACCGGCGGCAACCTGGTCCTGCTGCGGGGCGAGCAAACCCTGGGCGCCCGCGTCGCCCGGTTGAGCGCGGACGGCACGACGGTGGTCACCGCCGGAATGGACCACGCCGTACGGGTTTGGGACGTCGAAAGCGGTCAGTGCGTGCGGACGATGACCGGGCACCGGGGGAAGGTCGGCGACCTGGCTTTCGGCGCGGACGGCAGGCTGGTCGCTTCCGGTGGTGATTCTGTGCGGTTGTGGGATCTCGGCTCCGGGCAATGCGTGCAGTCGCTGCCCGCCGTCGCTCGGACGGTCTGCCTGAGCCACGACGGGCGGTTCGCGGTCTCCGCGGACGACTCCGCCCAGCTGTGGGATATCGCAACCGGCCAGTGCGTGCGGACCTTCGAGACGGGACCCGTCCGCACCGCGCGGTTCACCGGCGGCGGCCGCTTCCTGGCCTGCGGCGGGTCAGGTGGCATCAGCGTTTGGGACGTCCACAGTGGACAAGTGGTGCGCGCGCCCGCCGAACCGTCCGTGAGCGGCCTGGCCGCGACACCGGACCATCTGCTGGCCGCGATCGGCGACACCGCGCGGCTCATCGCGCTCGATTGGGAGCTGGAAAGCTGAGCTAGTCGCTGGTACCCCGCCCGGTCTGCTGCTGAAGCTCGTCGATGCGTTTCGAAGCCTCCACCTTGGTCAGGTCGTCCGGGACCTCCACCCCGGCTTCCTGGGCGAGCGTGCTCAGGTACGAAGCCTGCGGGCCGGTCATCGGCTCGTCGCCGGTGGTCCAGTCGTCGGGGTCCTTCTCCGGTGTCTGGGACACTGGGTACTCCTCTCGGTCGAACGTAGGTTCGACATACCCCGCGATTCCCGGTCTCACACCTGCCGTGTGGTCAGCCGCACTGGATCGTGGGCGCGGCCCAGTCGGCGTGGTCCTCGGTGGTGCCGTCACCACCATCGGTGACCACCAGGCGGACGAAGGCGGCCCCGGTCACGTCCGTGCTGATCGGCAGGGGTGGCTCGGCCGCGGTCCGCACGCCGCTGTCGTAGGCGAGGGCGCCGTCGGCCCACACCTGGAAGGCCACCGTGCCCGCCTTGCCGTCGTGCACGCCGACCAGGGCATCCAGCGAGGTGCAGGCGCCTCCGGTGAAGAACTCGACCGAGGCGGGCGCGTGCGTGCCGAGACCCTTGGCGTGGGTGGTGCCGCCGAGCGTGATCGGCTGACCGTCCGCGGCGAACTGCTCGCCGTTGGAGAGGTCCTTCTCCACCGGGCCCCAGCCGTTGGTCGCGCGTATCCAGTTCGTGTCACTGAGGATGCTCGAGCCGGAGGCCGGAGTCGCCGCGACCGAGAGGTCGACGGTGTACGAGGTGGTGACGGGCGTGGGCTGGTGGGGAACGGAATACGAGTAGTTCGCGGTGAGCGCGTACTTGCCCGGGCTCGTGCCGGGCGGCACCGAGATCGCCCACTGCGTGCCGAACTGCTTCCCGCCGGGGAGCACCGGCCGGGTGGTGGGGGAGCCCGCCTGGACCGACCAGCCCGCCGGTGCGCTCAGGCTCGCCTGCACGGAACTGGCCGGCAGGTTCCCCGAGTTGGTCAGGGTCGAGGTGACCGCGGCCGTGCCGCCGGGCGCCACCACGGTCAGGGCGCCGGGGTAGGCGAGTTCCGGTTCGGCGGCGGCATCGGTCAGCGGCGGGTACTTGTACCAGTGCCGGTCGGTCCCGATCCGGTACACCGCGGTCGCGTGGGGCGGGACGGTCGCGTTGACCGGGCCCGCGGTGTGCGCGTCCTGGTGGGTCCACGCGTCCCGCACGCGGTAACCGGCGGCCTGAGGCAGCCCGAGTTCGGTGGCCGACGTGCCGATCCGGCGGGCGGTGTCGGTTTCGTTGAACAGCACCACCGCCCGGTCGCCGTTCGCGAGCGGTTTGACGAACACGTGGGTGCCGTCCTGCGACCGGATCGGCGCGCCCTGGGCGCCGAGCGGATCCTGGTTCACCCCGACGAGGTCCGGGTTGCGCAGCAGGTCGAGGGTCTCCGAGGTGGCCTGGCGCAGGTCGGCGCTGACCAGCAGCGGCGCGGCCATCACCGCCCACAGGGCGAACTGGGTGCGGTACTCGGTCGCGGACATGCCGCCGTTGCCCGTCATCAGCAGGTCGGGGTCGTTCCAGCCGCCCGGCCCGGCGTACCCGGCCAGGTTCATGTTCTGCTTGATCACCGTCAGCAGCCGGGCCCAGGTGTCGTTGATGTCGATCATCGTGCGCCAGGAGTGGCCGATGCCCTGCGCCCAGCCCCACGGCTTGTTGATGCCCCAGTCGCAGATCGCGAAGACGATGGGGCGCCCGGTGTCGCGCAGGGCGTCGGCCATCGCGGAGTACCGCTGCTTCGCGTCGACGCCCTGGTTGTTGCAGTTGTCGTACTTGAGGTGGTCCACGCCCCAGGCGGCGAACGTCGCGGCGTCCTGTTCCTCGTGCCCGAAGCTGCCCGGGATGCCCGGGGTGGCGCAGGTCTTGGTGCCCGCACCGCCGTAGAGGCCGAGTTTCAGGCCGCGAGCGTGCAGGTCGTCGGCGATCGCCTCGACCCCGCGGGGAAAGCGCACCGGATCGGGGACCAGTTCACCGCTCGCGCCGCGCTCCGGCAGGGCCCAGCAGTCGTCGATGTTGACGAACTCGTACCCGGCGTCCCGCAACCCGGTGGCCACCATCGTGTCGGCGATACCGAGGATCGTCTGCTCGTTCAGCCCGGAACCGCAGCCGGTGACGAACTTGTTGTTGAACCCCATCGGCGGCGTCGTGGCCACGCCGGTGGCCGCCGACGCGGGCGGGGAGGCGAGCACCGGCACGCAGCCGAGCAGGCACACCGCGGCGAGCAACGCACCGATCCGGGGAGGGGACAGAGCAGGCATGGGGTACTCCAGTGCGGGGACGAGGGGCGCACAGCACAGCACCGGCCCCTAAAGCCGCCCTTCAGCGACCCCTTCGGCGCCCACCCGGACGGGCGGACTTTCCTTCTCCGGTTGCGTGTTCCGGTTCCGGGGGCACAAGAATCGGTCGTATGCGCACCCGGCGGCTCGCCCTCACCACTGCCGGCGCTGCCGCCGCTTCGTGCCTGGCGGTGGCCATTGTGGTCACTCCCGGTGCGGCCGCCGCCACCCTGCCGGGTGGGCTGGGGCCGTGCGCCGGCGACGCCTGCCCCGGCCAGCACCCACCGGTGAACAACGGGTCGTTCGCCGGTCGTGACGAGGGCATCAACGTCTACGTCGGCGGCGATTTCCGGGTGCGGGGCGCCGCGGCGGAAGCCGAGGGGAAAGTGGTCGTCCTCGGTGCCTTCGACCTGGCGAAGCGCGCCGGTGGCTCCGCGGTGTACAACGTCGGCATCGCCGGAGTCGGCTCCCGTGTGCCACCACCGGACGGCGCGGACTTCCTCACCACCGGCGGGGACCTGACCGTCGCAGGTGGACAGCGGCTGCTCGCCGACGGCGGAGTCGTCCGCCACGCGGGCAACCGCAGCGGAACGGTCACCGGCACCGTGAAGCCCGATCCGGACGCGGCCGAGCCGTACGCCGGTCTGCGCGCGGAACTGCGACTGGCCAGCCAGTGCTACGCCCGCCAGGACGACGAGCCACGGCCCGCCACGGGCACGGCACGCAACGAGGGCCACCGGACGTTGTTCACCGGCGACGGGAAGTCTGCGCTTCAAGTGTTCACTGTGGACTTCGACCTCACCGGGCGTGGCGGGGGCATGCAGGGCATCGAGTTCCAGGGTGTCCCGGCCGGGGCGACCGTGCTGGTCAACCTGGTCGGCGCGGCCAGGACCATCAACACCTACACCGGTGACCTCGCCGATCAGGAGCCGCTGAACCAGTTGCGCCCGCGGCTGCTGTGGAACTTCCCGGACGCCACCAGCGTGCGGATCGCCGGGGGCGCGCAGTTCCAGGGCAGTGTGCTGATCGGCAACCCGGGCAGCCTCACCACGGTCACCGCGTCCGGGGTGAACGGCCGGTTCTTCACCACCGGCGGGCTGCTGCACACCTCGGAGGACAGCGGCGGCGGTGGCCAGGAGATCCACGCCTACCCCTTCGACGGGGACCTGCCCGACTGCCTCACCCAGCCCACCACGACCACGACCGCTCCGACCACGACCACGGCCACCACGTCGAGCACCTCGCAGACTTCCGGTGGTTTCGTGCCTGAACCGACCACGACTAGTACCCACGAGCAGCCCGTGGCCACCCGCCCGTCCGGCGGTCGTCCACTGGCCGCGACCGGCGCCGACGTCGGCGGCCTCCTGACGGCTGGCGTGTTCCTGCTCGTCCTCGGCACCGCGCTCGTGGCCGTGACGATCCGCCGGAAGCGGAGCTGAGCAGCGCCTCGTTTGACCACGCCCGCTTCGGGAAACGCCTGGAGGGACCCCGTCAGCCGACCGTAGGGAGCGCGTGATGCCACGACCGCAGGTGGACCCGGGCCGGATCGTCGTCTACACCGACATCGCCTGCGCCTGGTCGACCGTGACCATCGTGCGGCTCCTGCGAGCCAGGGACGAGGCCGGGCTCGCTGACCGCGTCCGGCTCGACCACCGGGTGTTCCTGCTGGAGGACGTCAACGAGTTCCCGATCCCCAAGGGGTTCCTCGACTCCGAGATCCCCGTGGTCGGCGCGCTGGAACCCGGATTCGGCTGGAAGACCTGGCAGGGTGATCCGGCGGACTGGCCGGTGACCACCGCGCCGGCGAACGAAGCCGTGCACGCGGCCAAGACGCAGTCACCGCTGGCGGCCGAGCAGCTGGACCTGGCGCTGCGGCAGGCGTTGTTCCGGGACAGTCGCTGCATTTCGCTGCGGCACGAGATACTCGCCGTCGCCAAGGAGTGCCCGGCGGTCGACGCCGGTGAACTCGCGCGCGCCCTCGACGACGGGCGGGCCCGGGGGCACATGATGGCCGACTACCACGCCAATCGGGAGCTGGTGCAGGGCAGCCCGCACCTGTTCTTCGCCGACGGGTACGACGTGCACAACCCGGGCATCGAGTTCCACTGGGAAGGCGAACCGGGGTCCGGCTTCCCCGTGGTGGACAAGGACGATCCCGCCGTGTTCGACGAACTCGTCCAGCGCGCCGCGCGCCTCTGAACTCACCCGGTCGATGGGTTCCGCCCGCCCGCCAACGTGGGCTTCGGCTACCCGAACGTGGAACTCGGTCGCCTGAACGTAGAACTCGGCTGCGCGAACGTGTGTTTCGGCTACCTGAGTGTGGAACTCGCCCTCCCGCGAACCCCACGTTCAAACACCCGAACCCCACACTCAGGCACCCGAACCCCACACTCAGGCAGCCGAACCTCACGCTCGGGCACGCGAACCCCACACTTGGGTAGCCGAGCCTCACGCTCGCGTAGGCGAAGCTCGCGCTTGCGTAGTCGGATTTTGCGCTCGGGTGGGCGAATTCGGCGCGCCGCGTGGCTCCGGAATCACCCGGTCGGTGGGTCGCCGAAGTCCTCGGGGCTGACGTAGTCGAGTTCCACGCGGAAGTCGGCGATCTGCTGCTCCACGTCGTCGTCGGCCAGTTCGAAGGTGGTCGAGGCCACCGCGAGCACGGCTTCGTCCACCTCGAGCGGCACCCCGGCCCGGACCCCGATCGCCACGGCGTCACTCGGCCGCGCGGAGACGCGCACCCCGTCGCCGAGCACCAGGTCGGAGAAGAACACGCCGGAGTCCAGCGCCGTCACCTCGACCCGCTCGACGTGGCCGAAGACCTCGATCACCTGCCCGATCAGCTCGATCGTGTCCGGCCGGGAGTGCACCACCTGCTGGCAGGCCGCGACCAGCGCGGTCGCCTCCGGCGCCCCGATCGCGATGGGCAGCCAGCGCCGCTCCCCGGTGATCTCGCGCAGCAGCATCACCGGTGTCTCGTCGGGTGGCAGCAGAGCCACCCCGTGCACGCGCACTGGAACCACCGCACTCACCCCGTCATCTCGTCTTCGCCCGGCCGGCACCGGCTACCCCATGCGGATCGGCGTAACCACCGGACTGCTCAGCGTACGCAGCGCGCCCGGGGCCGCCATCCGGGTGCTTCCCGTCCCGATCCATTGACGAAGGCGGCGCCGGGGACGCACGGTGCCCGAAGACTGTGAGCGCTCCCAAACGGCGCTCCCCGCTCGTGGAGGCTCGATGAAGCGCCCGCTCGTCCTTTCCGCCGTCGCGGTGGCGGTGCTCGGTTCCGTCGCGATCCCGGCGCGACCGGCGGCGGCTGGTTGCCGGGTCATCGCTTGTGTCGCCGAGGATGTGCACACCCCGGGGCGGGTGAAGGTCGCCGGGAATTCGCTGAACTTCAGCTGGCCCGGTGTCTACTTCGAAGGCCGGTTCCGTGGCACCGGCGTCGGGATAGCGCTACAGGATCCCGCGGCCGACTACGAGGTCCAGGTCGACGGCGTCACCGCCGCCACCCTGGTGACCCCGGCGGCCGGAACGCACTGGGTCCACGGGCTCGGCGACGCCGAGCACACCGTCCGCCTGGTCAAGCGCAGCGAAAGTCCCTGGGCCACCAGCACCCTGGACGGGCTCGTCGCCGCGCCCGGGGGTGAGATCCTCGCCGAGCCCGCCGCCCGGAGCAGGCAGGTCGAGTTCATCGGCGACTCCTACACCGCCGGTTACGGCAACCTCTCCGGCAGCCGCGACTGCACCGGCGACCAGGTCAACCGCACCACCCACGCCGACCGGGCGTTCGGGCCGCTGACCGCGCGCGGCCTCGGCGCCGACTACCAGGTCAACGCCTTCTCCGGCCGCGGCATGGTGCGCAACTACAACGGCGGCGAGCCAGGCACGGACTACCGCACCTACTACGACCGGGCGCTGCTCGCGGTCGACGGTGACGTGTGGCGGAAACCGGCGGACTGGCGGCCGCAACTGGTGGTGGTCGGCCTCGGCATCAACGACTTCTCCACCGCCCTCAACCCCGGCGAGCCGTGGACCCCGGAAAGCCTCGTCGCGGCGTACAAAGCCGCGTACCACGGGTTCCTCGACAAGCTCCGCGCCCGCTACGGCCCTTCGACGACCCTCGTGGTCAGCGCCACCCACATGAGCAACGGCACGGTGTTCGCCGAGATCACGCAGCAGATCGTCGGTGAACGCGCCGACCGCGTGCGCCACTGGTACTACCCCGAAACGGGCCTGGACTACCTCGGCTGCCACTGGCACCCGTCGGCCCGTGACCACGAGGTCATCGCCCAGCGGCTCGGCGAGTTCGTCGCCACGCTGAACCTGAACTGGTAGCCGGATCCTGTCGGTGGCTGCGGGTAGGCGCTGTCCGGTAAGTCAAGGTCGCGCTCTCCGCGCCCAGGCGGTCCCTGGCGGCACGGGCGAGTTCGGCCGAGTACGGCCAGTACGAGGCCGAATCGCCCGCACCGCCAGGAACCACCTGGATCACGAAGCCCATCGACCAGACTCACCGGACAGCGCCTAGAGTGCCGCCCGTGACTGTTTTGTCGAGGGAAGCGCTGGTGGCCGCCGTCGAAGCGGGGGAGCGGTTCGAGTACTTCTGCTTCTGGGGGCACACACCCGGCTCGGGGGAGGTGGGGAAGTGGTGCCTGAGCCAGTGGTGGCCGGTGCTGTTCACGGTCGACGGGGTGGAGTACCGCTCGGCGGAGCAGTTCATGATGGCGGAGAAGGCGCGCTTGTTCGGTGACGCCGAGGCGGAGCAGCGGATCCTCGCGAGCGAAACGCCGGCGGAGGCGAAGGAACTGGGGCGTGCGGTCCGCGACTTCGACCAGGACACCTGGGTGGCGCGGCGGTTCGACATCGTGGTCCGGGGGAACGAGGCCAAGTTCGGCCAGCACGCGCCGCTGCGGGAGTTCCTGGTGGCGACCGGTGCCCAGGTTTTGGTGGAAGCGGCGCCGAGGGACGTGATCTGGGGCATCGGCCTGGGCGCGTCGAACCCGCGCGCACTGGACCCGGCGCAATGGCGGGGTCAGAACCTGCTCGGCTTCGCCCTGATGGCGGTCCGGGACCGGCTGCGTGCCGCCTGAGTGTCCTCAAGGGACGGTCAAGCGCCGCCGTGTTCGGTGACGTGGTGCCGGATGGCTTCGGCGATGGCGGACAGGGGGAGGACGTCGTGCACCAGGGTGGTGTCGATGGCGGCCGAGGGCATGCCGAAGTGGGCGGAGCTGGCTTTGTCCTGGGCGAGGATCCGGCCGCCGCAGTGGGCGATGGCGCGGATGCCCGATTGGGCGTCGGTGCCCCGGCCGGTGAGCACCACGGCCAGCGCCCGCGGCCCGCAGGTCACCGCGAGGGTGGCCAGCAGCAGGTCCGCGGACGGCCGGGCGGGCGGTAGCGAATCGGAGTCGATCAGGCCGATCCGGGCTTCGGAGGTGACCAGCAGGTGCCGCGCCGGTGGGGCGACGAGCACCGTGCCGGTGCTCAGCTCGTCGTTGTTGCGCGCCGCCCGCACGGTCAGGCCGGTCCGCTGGTCGAGGATGGCGGCGAGTTCGCTGTGCCGGGCCGGTTCCAGGTGCTGGGCGACCAGCAGCGCGGCGGGCAGGTCCGCCGGCAGCGGCGCCAGCACCCGGGACAGGGCGTCGAGCCCGCCGGCCGAGGTGACCAGCGCGATCACCGGGAACCGCAGCGCGTACGGGTCGGTGGCGGTCATGGCCGGTCGTTCGCCTCGGTGAGCATTGACCGACGCTACTGGCTCCGGCGACCGTTCAGGAGCCCGGCGCCAGGAAGTCGACCAATTCTTCGGTGACGAACCGCGGGTTCTCCTCGGCCAGCCAGTGCCCGGCGCCGGGGACCTCGACGGCACGGGAGATCGTGCCGATCCGGGGCGCCACCGTGGCCCGCGTGGGTTCCAGCAGGCCTTGCGCGGTCATCAGCAGGGTCGGGGTGCTGATCGGCGTGGCCGCGGTGTTGGCGCGAACATCCTGGTCCAGCGTGCGGTATAGCTCGAAGCCGCCGTGGAGCACCTCGGGCCGGGCATAGGTGCGGGCGTATTCGTCGACCTCGGCGTCGTCGAACGGCGGAGCCGCTCCAGGGCCGCCGAAAGCCGTGCCGCCGAACGCGACCTGGGGGTAGAACAGCGCGAGGTAGTCGCGGACGTCGTCGGCGACGACGGCCTCGGGGACCCGCGGCTGGGAGTGGAACGCGATGTGCCAGCTCAGCCCGCGGTACCCGGCGGCGTCGAGCGCGGGACCGGGCAGCGGCAGGTCCAGGTAGGCGAGCCGGTCGACGTCGTCCGGGAACTGCGCGGCGTACTGGAAGGCGACGGCGGCGCCGAGGTCGTGCCCGGCGATCCGCGCGTCGCGGATCCCGAGCCGGTCGGCGACGAGGGTGTGCAGGTAGCGGGCGAGCGTGGCCTTGTCGTAGCTGGGTGGCGCGCCCGTGCTGTCGCCGAGGCCGGGCAGGTCGAGCGCGTAGACGGTGAAGTGCTCGGCCAGCGCGGGCATGATGCCGCGCCAGCTGTACCAGGTCTGCGGCCAGCCGTGCAGCAACACCAGCGCCGGGCCATGGCCGCCGGTGACGTAGTGCAGGCGCACGCCGTCGACGTCGGCGAATTCGTGCCGGAAGCGCTCGGTGAACTCGGTGTCGCCGCGGGTCGCGGCCTCGTGCTCGGCGACCGGCTCTGGTGCCGGACCGCACGCGGTGAGCAGCAGGAGGGTCGCGGCCAGTGCGGCGAGGGCGCGTCGGGGGTGCATCAGGGGTGCCTTTCGGGTGGTCAACGGCCGCGGGTGCCGTCGATGAGCTCGCGCAGGATGTCGGCGTGCCCGGCGTGGCGGGCGGTTTCCTCGATCAGGTGGGTCAGCCGCCAGCGCAGGCCGGCGGCGGGCAGTCCGGCGATGGCTTCGTTGGCCCGGGCGCCGGTGTCCCGGTAGGCGGCGAGGACGTCTTCGGCGGTCTCGTCCGGCGCCGGGTGGAAGGTGGCTTTCCAGTCGGAGACCGGTTCTCCGAGCAGCCAGTGCCGTTCGACGTGGGTGAGGTGCTTGACCAGCCCGAGCAGGTTGGTCCCGGACGCCACCCCCGGCGTGCGGACCTGGGGTTCGGGCACTCCCTCGGCTTTCGCGGCCACCGACGCGCGCAGGTAGTCCAGGAAGCCCACGAGGACGTCCTTCTCGCCGGGGCCGGTCCTGGGCGGACCCTGGTCCCGGCTCATCCGCGTGCTTCCGGGCCGCGGCGCACGACCAGCACGTGATCGGTGACGGTCGCGGTCTGGCCGCCCGGGCCGGTCGCCCGCCGTCGTGGCTGGTCCGCCCGCTCGACGGACCACTCCCGCGGGTCCAGGTCGAGTTCGGCGGCCACCTCGGCGGGTGTGGCGAAGTGCGCGTCAGGGTCCTGGTTCCACGACCACGGCGCAGCGGAGCCGTGGTCGACGACCACCAGCCGTCCACCCGGGCGCAGGGCGTTCGCCGCGGTGCGCAACACCTCGGCCCGCGGGAGGTCGAAGGGCGTGTGCAGGTAGTGGGCGGAGATCAGGTCGAAGGTGCCGGATGGGAAGTCCACGGCCAGGTCCACCTGCACGGCGGTGATCGGCGCGTGTTCGGCCTCGGCGCGCTCGCGCAGCGCTCGCACGGCGGTGGCGGAGATGTCGGCCGCGGTGACCTGCCATCCCCGCGCGGCCAGCCAAAGCGCGTCCGCGCCGCCGCCACAGCCCAGGTCGAGAGCCACCCCCGGCGGCAGTGACCCGGCGAGCTCGGCCAGCACGGGGTTGACCCGTCCGGACGGTCGTTTCGTGCGGTAGTGCTCGTTCCAGAAGCGGGTCGCTTCGTCCACAGTGGTCTTGTCGGTCATGGTTCTCAGCTTCGCCGGGCCCCACCGCGGATTGCACGAAAACTTGCCGCCTCGGCAAGATGGGCGCCATGGCTGAGGAGATCGAGGACGCGCTGGCGGCGGTCGGCCCGCGGTTGCGCGCGTTGCGCAAGCAGCGGGGCTTCACCCTGGCGGAACTCGCGGTGACCACGGGGATCTCCGAAAGCACGCTGTCGCGGCTGGAAAGCGGCGGCCGCCGTCCGAACCTGGAACTGCTGCTGCCGCTGGCCCGGTCCTACGGGGTGCCGCTCGACGACCTCGTCGGCGCACCCCGCACCGGCGATCCGCGGATCCACCTGAAGCCGATCCACCGCTACGGCATGACCTTCGTGCCGCTGACCCGCCGGGCAGGCGGGCTGCAGGCGTTCAAGATGCTCATCCCCGCGGCCGCGGAACCGGCCGAGCCGACCCCGCAGACGCACGGCGGCTACGAATGGGTCTACGTCCTGGACGGCCGCTTGCGGCTGGTGCTCGGCGACCGCGACCTGGTCCTGCCCGCCGGGGAAGCGGCCGAGTTCGACACCGCGCTGCCCCACTTCCTGGGCACCGCGGACGGCCGTGCGGTGGAACTGCTCGTCCTCTTCGGACCGCAGGGCGAGCGGGCCCACGTCCGCGTTTGAGCACCTCCGCCGGTTTCCGCCCGCCGCTCCTGCGCCGATCGCGCTGATCGAGCCGGGCAGTGGCCGGTTGGCCGTCCGGGGCACGAACGGCCAACCGGTCCCCGGTCAACCGGCGTAGTGGATGTCCGGCCAGGGTGCGGCGGGCATCTGGTCGCCGAGGAAGAAGCTCGGGTGGGGCGGCTGGTTGTAGGCGGTGTTCTGCCAGGCGATCGCGACGCGGTACTGGGTGTCGTGCATCAGCGTCGGGATCCGGTGGGTGGTCTGGTCCGGGGTCGAGTAGATCCGCAGCGCCGAGTTGTCCGACGTGCGCCACACGACTTCTTCCCGCCAGTCACCGAACAGATCGGCGGACAGCGCCGGTGTGGCCTTGGTGCCGTTGTTCGAGGCGACGCCGGAACCGGTGAGCAGCCTGGTGTCCGAGCCGGTGCCGTACTTGTCGATCCGGGTCTGGTCGAGCAGTTCGCGCACCGGATCGCCGTCCCACCAGACCAGGAAGTTCGCCGAGGACGGCTTGCGGCCCACTCCGGAACCCTTCGGGTTGCGCAGGTCGCCGACCGCGCTGGACCACGATTCCGCGCCGGGGCTGCCCGCCCAGATGTCCGCGGACACACCGCGGCCGTTGTCCCCGGCCGGGGAGGTCTGCCACAGCCGCTGCCCGGTACGGGCGTCGGCGAACCACGACCCGGGTTTCGAGCTGTCCTCGGAGACCTTGAAGTACTCGAGCCCGGGGCGGGCCGGATCGAGGTCACCGGCGTGGGCCGCGTCGCCGTGGCCGAGGCCGGTGGTCCACAGCCCGTTGCCGTTGTCGTCGATGGCCGCGGCGCCGTAGAGGATTTCGTCACGGCCGTCGGCGTCGACATCGGCTACCGACAGCGAGTGGTTGCCCTGCCCCGCGTACCCGCCGGTGTTGTTGCTGTCGAAGGTCCACCGCTTCACCAGCTTGCCGTCGCGGAAGTCCCAGGCCGCGATCACCGCCCGCGTGTAGTACCCGCGTGCCATGATCAGGCTCGGCCGCGCACCGTCCAGATAGGCCGTCCCGGCGAGGAACCGGTCGACCCGGTTGCCGTAGCTGTCACCCCACGACGCCACGTTGCCGCGCGGCGGGTCGTAGTTCACCGTCGACATCGCCGCGCCGGTCTGCCCGTTGAACATGGTCAGGAACTCGGGCCCGGTGAGGATGTAGCCGCCGGAATTGCGGTGGTCCGCCGAGGCGTTGCCGATCACCGCGCCGGTGCCGTCCCGCGTGGCGTCCGCGGTCTTCATGGCCACTTCGGCCTTGCCGTCGCCGTCGTAGTCGTAGACCTGGAACTGGGTGTAGTGGGCGCCCGCGCGGATGTTGCGGCCGAGATCGATGCGCCACAGGCGGGTGCCGTCCAGGCGATAGGCGTCGACGAGCACGTTGTCGGTGTAGCCGGACTGCGAATTGTCCTTGGCGTTGGCCGGTTCCCACTTCACCACGAACTCGTAGTCACCGTCGCCGTCGAGATCGCCGACGCTCGCGTCGTTCGCGTTGTAGGAACCGGACGGCCGTTGCAGCGGCACGTCGCGGTAGCCGTTGGCGAAGGACAGCGACGCGCCGGAATCCGGTTGTTCGGCGCCGTCGATCACCGCGCGCACGGTGTAGACGGCCCCGGCCGGGCCGCCGGCGTCGAGGTGGTTGGTGGCACCGGTGAGCGGCGAGCCGTTCACCTTGGTGCCGCCGCGGTAGACGTTGAACGCGACGTTCTGCGGATCACCGCCCAGCAGTCGCCAGCCGACCAGGTTGCCCGAGCCACCGCGGACGCTGACCAGGCCGCGGTCGAGGCGTTCGGCCTGCCGCTTGCCCGCCGGTTCCGCGAGTGGTTCGCCCAGGGCGGGGCTGCCCGTCACCACCAGGCCACCGGCCAGCAGCGGGACCAGCAGTGCCCGGACGGCACGAGTCACCCCGCCGGAGTACCGATCGAATGCGTACACCATTTCGCTCCTCATCACAGGCGTCGTTGCCAGGGATGGGAGCGCTCCCAAAATCAGGCTAGCAGCTCCGGGGGTGGCTTTGGAAGCGCTTTCAGGCGAGTGGCGTACCGCTGCGCGGTCAGTCGAAGGGCACGACTTCGCCGTGGCGGACGAGTTCGCCGCAGTGCCCGGGCTCGCCGGGCTCGAGCGCGAGGTCCAGCAGGGCGACGGCGACCTGCCGGTCCACTTCGTCCGAAGTGGCCGGTCCGGAGAACCGCCGGTGGAGCACGGGTGTCAGCCGGGACCGACTTCGGTGGCGACGCGCTGGGCGAGGTGACGCAGCCAGATGTGCCCGGCGTCCTGGGTGTGCACCGGGTGCCACCAGAGCGCTTCCTGCAGGGGGACGGCGTGGAACGGGCACGGCAGGGGACGCACGCCCGGCATGGGCACGCGTTCGGCCAGGCGCTGCTGGATCATCGCGACCCGGCGGGTCCCGGCGACCAGCGCGGGCAGCAGGTGGAACAAGGGCACGGAGACGTCCACGCGCGGGCTGATGCCGAGCATGCTGAGCTGCCGGGTGATCGGCGCGTCGTACGCCCGCTGGTAGACCGCCCACGGCAGGCGGGCGAGGTGGTCGAGGGTCAGCTCGCCGGTGACCTCGGGGTGGTCGTCGGCGACCAGGCACACCCACTGGTCGGCGAACAGCTCGATGGCCGGGAAGTCGTCGATCACCCCGTGCGGCAGCAGCAGGCCGTCGACCGTGCTGAGCAGCGTGGGCAGGTTCTCCATGAGCAGGGGCGAGGTCTGCTGGAACGTCAGCCGGGCGCCGGGTGCCTCCCGGTGCAGGGCGCGGGCCAGCGCCACGCCGAACACCGTGGCGCCGTAGTCGGAGCTGATCAGGGTGAACTCCCGGGTCTCGCTGCCGGGATCGAACTCGGCCTGGGTGGCGAACACGCGCTCCAGCACGTCGCACGCGGCGGCGCTGCGGTCGCGCAGGGCCGCGCCCAGCGGCGTCAGCTCGTAGCGCGAACCGACGCGGGAGAGCAGCTGGTCGTCGAAGTGGCGGCGCAACCGGGCCAGCGCCGCGCTCATCGCCGGCTGCGTCAGCCCGACCCGCTCGCCCGCCCTGGTGACGTTGCGTTCTTCCAGCAGCGCACGCAGGGCGACCACGAGGTTGAGGTCCAGGCTGGACAGGTTCACCGCACCTCCAGGCATTCATCACGTGAATGACACCTATTCAGGGCATTCATTGCCCTGATCACGCCGGGCTGGGTCAGGGTAGCCCGTTCCCGCGAGGAATTCCGGCCTAACCTGAGGAGGTGGAACTGATCGACTACGGCGACTTCCGCGACATCCCGGAGACCACGTGAAGTACATGATCCTCGTCTACGGCTCGCAGCAGGCCTACGACGAACTGGCGGGCGACACCGAGGCGATCGACCGGTTCCTCGCCGAGTTCACCGGTGGCCTCGCCGAGACGGGAGAGCTGGTCGACGCGCAGGGGCTCAGCGCACCGGCGTCGGCGCGTGAGGTGCGTTTGCGCGCCGGGGTCCCGGTCATCACCGACGGGCCCTACGCGGAAACCGAAGAGGTACTGGCCGGGTACTGGATCGTCGACTGCGCGAGCCCCGAACGCGCCACCGAGATCGCCACGGCGCTGAGCCGCGCCCCCGGCCCGCCTTCGCGCCTGGGCACGGTGATCCGGCCGCTCGCCTGAAGCCGCGGCTACTTCTTCTTCACCGGGTCGTGGCCCCAGTTCATCAGCGAATACCGCCAGGTGGTCTCCCGCACGTCCCCCGACGGGCGCTGCGCGAGGTGCCGGTGGACGTAGCCGACCACCTTGCGCATGTGGGCGTGGTCGTCGTCGGTGAGGTCGGCCTTCTTGGTGCGCAGGAGCTTCACGATCCGCCGCCCGGACTCGTGCCCGATCGACTCGCCGCCCTTGTGCTGCCCCGAGTTCTTCGAATCCTCGGTCTCCAGCCAGTCGGACAGCTCCTTCGGCGTCATGTTCACCGCGTCGTCGAATTCCCGCTGGGTCTGCTCCCGGTCCATGCCGCGCGGCTACCCCCGGCCGCCGCGGCTACACCGCCCAACCGGGTCATCACCACCTCACGGCCCACTTCGAAGGCGGTGCGCAGCCTGCGGCCGTCCGACTCGAGGCGGCTGACGCGCTGGGACGCGTCCGGCGGCCGGATCGAGAGCAGCGCGGGACCGTCGTGGTCCTCATCGGTGTCGTAGCGCGCGAGCAGCAGGTCCGCTTCGGCGAGGCGCGCGTCCCCGGAGAGGAAGACGGTCCGCAGCTCGCCCGAGTAGCCGCGCATGCCGAACCGGGCGACCAGGCGGTAGCCGAGCGACGGCCGTTCCCGTTCGGGCGCGCGGTCCACCAGGCGCCGCGAACGCAGGACGAGCACGTGGGTGGCGCCGTCCCGCAGGGCCTGGTGGAACGGGATCGACTCGGCCACCCCGGCGTCGTAGTAGCGGTCGGGCCCGATCGCCACCGGCCGCCCGGCGAGCACGGGCATCGCCGCGCTGGCCCGCAGGGCGAGCCGCAGCGCGCGCTCGTCGTCGAGGCGGCCGTGCAGGTCCACCGGGGCGCCGGAGGTGACGTCGGTGGCCAGCGGGTGGAACTCGATCGGGTTCGCCAGCACGGACGGGTAGTCGAGCGGGAACTGGCTGGTGTAGACGACCTCGACGAGCTGCTCCACGTCGACGACCGGCCGGAACCGCAGCAGGTTGCGACGGCGGATCAACGCCCGCGCGAAAGCCGGGTCGGTCCAGCCGCGCAACCCCTGCGGACGGCTGCTGAGCAGCCACGCCCCGGAGATCGAGCCCGCCGACGAGCCGTACACCGCGTCGAACAGCGGCAGCAGCCCGAGTTCTTCGAGCGCCGACGCCATGCCCGCCGAGACCGTGCCGCGCATGCCGCCGCCCTCGATGGCCAGCGCCACGCGCTGCCCGTCCTGGCGGGCTCCCGGCAGGCTGCCCGAGGCCGCCCGCTCCGCGAGCACCGACAGCAGCCGGTGTTCGTTGTTCCCGATCTCCACCTGGACGCTCCTCCGCTGTTGACCTTGCTCTGCCCAGTATCACGAAAACGGGCGCGCGGGCGGCGGTGGCTGTTCCACTGTGCTGCAGGACGAACGTGGTGATCGGGGTGCTCGGTCGGCGTCCGCAAGTCCAGGAAGGACCGCTGAGGGCGTCATTCCCAGCGCCACAGCGAAGGCGGACGGCCGCCCTTGGGCAGGGCGGCGGCGTGCTCGGCGGTCCGCCGCAGGCCGGGCAGCCGTTCCATGGTCCGCCCCAGGTTGGCCGGGTACGGGCGGTCGCCGGTCAGCGCCTCGGTGGCGTCGAGCGCCTGCGCGGTGGTGAACCCGGTGCCCATCAACCCGGCGGTGAACTCGCGGTCGCGCCACAGCCGGTCGGCCAGCAGCGGACGGCAGTCCGCGACGATCCGGTTGTGGTCGAACGCCAGCGCGGGCACCTCGTCCAGGCGGCACCACACCACGTCCGCACCACCGCCGGGCGCGGGTTTCGCGGTCGCCCACAACGCGATGGACAGCGTCGGGCCGCGCGGGTCACGGGACGGCTCGTCGAAGGTGGTGAGCTGGCCCGTGCCCGTCAGCGCGTCCGACTGCAGCCCGAGTTTGCTGACCACCGCCCGGCTGCCCGCCTCCCGCAGCCGCTCCCCAAGCCCGAGCAGCACTCCGGGCAGCGCGAGTTCGCCGGCGAACGGCTCGGCGGCTCGCGGCGCGACTCCCAGCAGTACGGTCCGCGCACCCGGGTCGAACCGCACGACCAGCACGTCCACGGACACCGGCGTCGACTGAATCACCCGCAGATTGTGACCGGCACCCGGCTCGGCCGCGCAACCCGGTAGTCCGCGCGATCCGGCCCGTACCCGGTGACCGCGACCGGCAGCCGGGCACCGAACCAGGCCAGCGGATCGGTCAGCTCGACGGCGGGGGAGCCGTGGTCGAGCACGACCCGCGGCCGGTCGGCGTCGAGGTGGGTCACCGCGAGCGCGTCCACGCCGTCGCAGGCCGCGATCGCGTAGTCCAGCAGCGTCGCGTCGAGGTGGCCTGCCCGCCAGGCACCCTGGTACTCCCCGGCGCCGTTGTGGGCTTCGGGGTAGCGGGCGAGCACGGCGGGGTCCTCGGTCGGGAACGGCCCGGCGCCGTGCCGGGTGTGGTAGGTCCGCACGACGCCCAGCACGGTGTGCGGGCGCCCGGCCAGCAGCTCGCGGGCGTTGTGCGGGGTCGTGGTGGACCAGGTGGTGTGCGGGTGGAACCCGTGGTGCTGGTCGAGGAGCACGCCCTGCGCGCCTTCGAACACCACCCGGCCGCGGTCGGCCAGCCGCCCGGTCTCCTCGCCGTCGGTGATCCGCACCGCGGCGGCGAAGTCGCGGTACAGCGCCACGAGTTCGTCGACGCTGTGCCGCGGGGTGGCGAGCGGGGCGTAGAACCGCGCGAGGGCGTCGAGCTTGCGCCGCAGCACGGCCGGGCGGGCGCAGTCCGCGACCGTGGGTGCCTCGCCCGGTTCACCGAGTACTTCCTGCCCTTCCACCACGTCCCCGGGATTCGCGGCGCGCAGCAGCGAGTACCAGACGGTTTCGCCGATGCCCTTCCCGCACGAACCGTGCCGTGCCTGGCCGCGGGCGTCCTCGCGGGCCCGGTTGGCGTGGATGTGGAACGGCGTGGTGAGCAGCGCCCGGCCGTCCACGCTCAGCAGGGCCAGCGGATTCCGGATTCCGGCTGCTTCGAGCTGCCGCGCTTCGGTGGCCAGCGCGAACGGCTCGACCAGGACGAAGTGCGACAGGTGGGTGGGCACGCCGGCGAACGTGCCCGCCCCGAACTGGCTGAACGTGTGGTGCCGCCCGTCGGCGACGACGTTGTGCGCGGCCTGCGCGCCACCGTTGAAGCGGACGACGGCGGTGGTGGGCCGGCCCGCGCAGAGGGCGTCGACCACGGCGCCCTTGCCCTCGTCGCCGAAGCCGAGCCCGGCCACCACCACGTGCCCGTCGAGGTTCACCGCAGCACCACGTCGTCGGGACCGCCCGCGTCGGGCACCGCCGAGGTGACCGCAGGCCGCGTGCCCAGCCGGGCCAGCGCCTTGCCGACCGCCGCGCCCTCCGCGGCCGAGCCGATGTCGGCGAGGTCGGCCAGTGCCTGGTCCACGTCGACGACCTGTTCCTCCAGGCCGATCGTGGCCGCGATCAGCTCGCACACCGCGCCGGGGTCCTCGAGCTTGAGGAAGTTCTGCCCGAGCAGGCCGCTCCAGTGCTCGCCGATCTCCGGGTCGCGGAAGTACGACGACTGGTTGGGCAGCACGTAGAAGACGTGCCACTTGCGGGCCAGTTCCCGGTACACCGACGCGGGATCGATGTCCTGGTGCACGTCGTCGCCGATGACGCGGCGCACGTGCTTCGCCTGCAGCGCGGGCTTGTTCAGCTCGTCGCCGATGATGAACAGGTAGCCCTTGCGGCCGCGTTTGCGCCACGCGTCGGTGACCACGTGCCGCGCCATGAAGTAGGCGGCCAGTTCGTACGATTCGCTCTTCTGCCCGCCGCCACCGCCTTCGAGGAAGATCGTGCGCAGCTGCTCGTCCATCCGGTTGTCCGACTCGAACTGCCCGACCTGCAACGGCACCCGGTCGCTGTCGGCGTCCCCGATCGCGCCGAAGAGCACCTGCGGGTCGGCCAGGTAACCCTTGCGCTTGAGCAGCCCGTGCAGCTTGCCGAGCTTGCCCTGCATGATCCGCGGCACCCGGCGCATCGAGCCGGTGACGTCGAACAGCACCGCGATCGGGGTCGAATCGCCGTGGTCGGCCGAGTCGCGGCACTCCCTGGTCGCGTTGCGCGGGTTGAGCGCCGCCGCGACCTTCCACTTGTTCGCGGGCTTGGCGCGCAGGTTCGCGGTGTAGCCGAAGTCGTCCTCGCCCTTGGCGGCGCGGAAGGTCTTCGCCGCGGCGTAGGCGTTGTCGTCCCAGTGTCCGTATCCCATTTTCAGGCTCCTGTCTCGGGGATTTCGAAAGGCCGGAAGGTGCGCGGGCCGTACAGCTCGTCGAGCAGTTCGTCGTACTCGTCGAGCAGGCCGGCCGCGTCGGGCCGTTGTGCCGGTGCGTCCTGCGCGCACCAGGCGGCGAAGGTGCGCTGCCGGGTTTCCCCCGGTGCCAGCAGATCCGCCATCATCGTGTGGAGCATGTGGACGTCGGTGGCCGTGGTCACCGGCTGTCCGTTGTGGACTTCCGGCGGGTAGGGCACCGAGTTGTCCACCGCTGTCGGCAGTTCGCCGTGGCGCACGGCGAAGGACCAGCCGACGAGCACGATCCCGTGTTGTTCCGGGTGGACCAGCACGTTGTCCGCGGTGAGGTGCCCGTGCACCACCCCCGCGCGGTGCGCCCCCGCCACCGCGCGCAGCAGGCGGCGGTGCATCCAGGCGTAGTCACGGCCGTCGAGGCCGCCGGGGAAGGCCTTCTTGATGGCGGCGAGGGTGGTGAACCCGTCGACGAGCGGCTCCAGCACGGTGAACGCGCGGTCGCCGCGCGCCACCGGGCCGGACGTGTCGATCAGGCGCGGGTAGTAGGGCCGCAGCCACCGGTGCCGCTCGGTCAGGTCGTCGAGTGCGCGCAGCGCCGTCCACTCGGCGTGGATCAACGGGTTGAGCGCCGGGTTGCGGACGAGTTTGACCAGGTGCGGCCCGGTGGTGCGGTAGGTCGTCGCGACGCTGCCCACCGCGTGCGGGCGGGTCAGGGTGTAGGCCGAGGTCGCTGTGGTGACCGTCTGGTGGCGCAGGCGCTTCCAGTCGTCGTAGAGGCGATTGAGCGTCGCCGCTGCCTCGTGGGCACGCGCGTCGCCGGGATTGCGGTCGGGGTGGAGGACGGCGGCCAGTTCGCGGTAGCGCCGGTGTGCGGTCGCGGCGTCGAACAGGTCGGCGGCACGGACCGCGTTCTCGACCAGCGCTACGGCTTCGTCCCTCGTGAGCATGGTTTGAGTCTAGAAGACTCTTACTCGGTTTGGCAAGCGACTCGGGCCGGGCGCAGTCTGGCGCCAAGTAGTGCCACTCGGCGCCATTCGCTGGTGTGTGGCAGCGCTGACGCCAGGACTCCGTGGCTGGATTGGCCGAAATCTGTCGCTGGTGGCGCCGGTGTTTTGCCTGTTCATGGGCGCTTTCGGGCACTCGAAGCCATGTTGGCATCGGTCAAGATGTCAGAGTGGCTTGTCTGTGGTGCCATGCGTGTGCCATAGTGATGCCATGCAGTTGAGGCCGGACGTGGAGGCCGCCGCGGCGGCCCCGCCGTAGGCCACCGCGAACCACACACCAAAAGCACGAAAAACGCCGAACACAAACCTCAAAGGGGACCGTCATGCCCGTTTTCGAAACTCCGCAGCCGATCACCGCCACCCTCGAGATCGGCGTCGGCGAGGTGCGGCTCAGCGCGAGCGACCGGACCGACACGCTGGTCGAGGTGCACCCGACCGATCCGGCCGACGAGTCGGACGTCAAGGCCGCGAGCCAGACCCGCGTCGACTACACCGACGGCCGCCTGCGGATCACCGGCCCGAAGTACGGCCCGTTCGACTTCTCGAAGAAGTCCCGGTCCGTCATCGTGACGGTCGAACTGCCTTCGGGTTCCCGGGTGCGCGGCGACTTGGCGCTGGGGGACTTCCACGGCACCGGACGACTCGGTGAGTGCCGGGTGCGGACCGCCGCCGGGCACGTCCGCCTGGACCGGACCGCGCAGCTGTGGGTGAAGACCGCCGCGGGCCACGTCGAAGTCGGCCACGTGGAGGGCGACGCGGAGATCAGCACCGGCTCCGGCCGGGTGTCGCTCGGCGAGGTCGAGGGCACGAGCGTGGTCAAGAACTCCAACGGCCACACCAAGATCCACGAGGTCTCCGGGCAGGCCAAGGTCCGCGCGGCCAACGGCGACATCTCCGTGGACCGCGCGGGCGCCGGCGTCGACGCGGAATCGAGCAACGGCAGCATCGTCGTCGGCGAGGCCTCCCAGGGCCTGATCGTGCTCACCACCTCGCTGGGCGACCTGGAGGTCGGCATCGCCGGCACCACCACCGCCCGGCTCGAACTGGACACCGGCCTCGGCCGCGTGCACAACTCCCTCGCCACCTCCTCGACCTCGGGCAACGCCGTGGACGTCCGCGCCCACACCAAGTTCGGTGACATCACCGTCCGCTCCGCCTGACCCCGAACCACTTGTGCTGAAAGGAAAAGACCAGATGACCACGAGGCTTTCCCCGCCCGCCATCACGGCGACCGGGCTGTGCAAGTCCTTCGGGGACAAGACCGTGCTCGACGGCATCGACCTGAACGTGCCGCGCGGCACCGTGTTCGCGCTGCTGGGCGCGAACGGCGCCGGCAAGACCACCGCGGTGAAGATCCTCTCCACGTTGATCAACGCCGACCGCGGCACCGCGACGGTCGCCGGGCACGACGTGGCGGGCGACCCGGACGGGGTGCGGTCCTCGATCGGGGTCACCGGGCAGTTCTCCGCGGTGGACAACCTGCTCACCGGTGAGGAAAACCTGATCCTGATGGCGAAGCTGAACCTGATCGGGCGCGCCGGGCGCAAGCAGGTCGCCGCCGAACTGCTCGAGCGCTTCGACCTCACCGAGGCGGGGAAGAAGGCCGTGTCGACCTACTCCGGTGGCATGCGGCGGCGGCTCGACCTGGCGATGACCCTGGTCGGCAGCCCGCGGGTGATCTTCCTCGACGAGCCGACCACCGGGCTGGACCCGCGCAGCCGCCGCGGGCTGTGGCAGATCGTGCGCGACCTGGTCGCCGACGGCGTCACCATCTTCCTGACCACGCAGTACCTGGAAGAGGCCGACGAACTGGCCGACCGGATCGCCGTGCTCGACCACGGCCGGCTGGTCGCCGAAGGCACCCCGGACGAGCTCAAGCGCCGCATCCCCGGCGGGCACGTGGAGTTCCGCTTCGCCGACGTCCACGGGTTCGACACCGCCGTGCGTGCCGTCGGCTCCGGCACCCCGGACCCGGAAACGCTGACCCTGCGCGTGCCCAGCGACGGCAGCCTGCGCTCGCTGAAGGCCCTGATCGACCGCCTCGACGCCGACACCCTCGAGGTCGACCAGCTCAGCCTGCACACCCCCGACCTCGACGACGTCTTCCTCGCCCTGACCGGCACCGGCAACACCACCCAGCCCGCCACCCGGCCCGCGACCCAGAAAGCGACCACCCGATGAGCACCCTCACCGCCCCGCGCACCGTCCGCTCGCGTGCGCTGACCGACTCGGCGACCATGCTGGGCCGCAACCTCAAGCACATCCTGCGTTACCCGTCGATGACGGTGATGCTCCTCGGCATGCCGATCATCTTCCTGCTGCTGTTCGTCTACGTCTTCGGCGGCACGCTGGGAGCCGGGCTCGGCGGCGCGTCCGGGGGACGCGCGGAGTACGTCAACTACGTGGTACCCGCGATCATCCTGATGTCGGTCTCCAGCGCGGTGCAGGGCACCGCGGTCTCGGTCGCGATGGACATGACCGAGGGCATCATCGCCCGGTTCCGCACCATGCCGATCGCCAGGGTGTCGGTGCTGACCGGGCACGTGCTGGGCAGTGTCATCCAGACGATGCTCATCGTCGGCGCGGTGCTCGGCGTGGCCCTGCTGATCGGGTTCGACCCCGCGGCGGGCCTCGGTGACTGGTTCGCCGCCGGCGGGGTGACGCTGGCGCTGGCCTTCTCGCTGACCTGGCTGGCCGTCGCGCTGGGGCAGGCCAGTGGCAGCGTCGAGACCGCGAGCAACGTCGGCCTGCCGCTGGTGCTGCTGCCCTTCCTCGGCAGCGGGTTCGTCCCGACCGACTCGATGCCGGGGGCGATCCGCTGGTTCGCCGAGTACCAGCCCTTCACCCCGATCATCGACTCCCTGCGGGGCCTGCTGATGGGCACCCCGGTGGGCAACAGTGTCTACTTCGCCCTCGGGTGGTGCCTGGTCATCGGGCTGGGCGGCTACCTGTGGTCGAAGAAGCTGTACAACCGCGAGTACGCCCGCTGAACACCGGCGAGAAAACGGCCCGCCCGGCTCATTCCGAGCCGGGCGGGCCGTTTCATGCGGTGGAGATCAGGCGAGGTCGAAGCGGTCCAGCTCCATGACCTTGGTCCAGGCCTGCACGAAGTCGGCCACGAACTTCTCGCGGGCGTCCTGGCTGGCGTAGACCTCGGCGAGGGCCCGCAGCTGCGAGTTGGAACCGAAGACGAGGTCGACCGCGGTGGCGGTCCACTTCACCTCGTCGGTGGCCACGTTGCGGATCTCGTAGACGTTCTCCTCGGACTCCGACACCTTCCACCGGGTCCCCGGCGAGAGCAGGTTGGTGAAGAAGTCGTTGGACAGCACGCCGGGCCGGTCGGTGAACACGCCGTGCCGGGTGCCGCCGAAGTTGGCCCCGAGCGAGCGCAGGCCGCCGACGAGCACGGTCATCTCGGGCGCGGTCAGGTCGAGCTGGTAGGCGCGGTCGACGAGCAGCACCTCCGGCTGGAGCTTCTCCCCGGCACGCAGGTAGTTGCGGAAGCCGTCGGCACGCGGCTCGAGGACCTTGAACGACTCGACGTCGGTCTGCTCCTGCGAGGCGTCGGTGCGGCCCGGGTGGAACGGCACGGTCGTCTCGAAGCCGGCGTCACGCGCCGCCTTCTCCACGGCGGCCGAACCGGCCAGCACGATCAGGTCGGCCAGCGAGATCTTCGCGCCGCCCGCCTCGTTGAACTCGCGCTGGATGCCCTCGAGGGTCTCCAGGACCTTCGCGAGCTGCTCCGGCTGGTTGACCTCCCAGTTGCGCTGCGGCTCGAGGCGGATCCGGGCACCGTTGGCGCCACCGCGCTTGTCGGTGGACCGGAAGCTCGCGGCCGAGGCCCACGCGGTGCTGATCAGCTGCGAGGTGGTGAGCCCGGAGTCGAGCACCTTCGCCTTGAGGGCGGCGATGTCTTCCTCGCCGACCAGCTCGTGGTCGACCGCGGGCACCGGGTCCTGCCACAGCTGCGGCTCGGCGACCCACGGCCCGAGGAAGCGGCTGACCGGGCCCATGTCACGGTGCAGCAGCTTGTACCACGCCTTGGCGAAGGCCAGCGCGAACTCGTCCGGGTTCTCCAGGAACCGGCGGGAGATCTTCTCGTACGCCGGGTCGACGCGCAGCGCCAGGTCCGTCGTGAGCATGGTCGGCTTGTGCTTCTTCGACGGGTCGTGGGCGTCCGGGATGATCGCCTCGGCGTCCTTGGCGACGTACTGCTTGGCGCCACCGGGGCTCGTGGTGAGCTCCCACTCGTAGCCGAAGAGGATCTCGAAGAACCGGTTGCTCCACTGCGTCGGCACGTCGGTCCACGTCACCTCGAGCCCACTGGTGATCGTGTCACCGCCCTTGCCGGTGCCGTGGGTGCTCAGCCAGCCGAGGCCCTGCGCCTCGATCGGGGCGGCCTCGGGCTCCGCGCCCACGTGGTCGTCGGCGACACCGGCGCCGTGGGTCTTGCCGAAGGTGTGACCGCCGGCGATCAGCGCCACGGTCTCCTCGTCGTTCATCGCCATCCGGCCGAAGGTCTCGCGGATGAAGTGCGCCGCCGCCGCCGGGTCCGCGTTGCCGCGGGGACCCTCGGGGTTGACGTAGATGAGGCCCATCTCGGTCGCGCCGACGTCGGGGACCATCTCGTTGTCGCTGACGTAGCGCTCGTCACCGAGCCAGGCGTCCTCGGGGCCCCAGAAGATCTCCTCGGGCTCCCAGACGTCCTCGCGGCCGAAGCCGAAGCCGAAGGTCTTGAAGCCCATCGACTCCAGCGCCACGTTGCCGGCGAGCACGAGCAGGTCGGCCCACGAGATCTTCTGGCCGTACTTCTCCTTGACCGGCCACAGCAGGCGGCGCGCTTTGTCCAGGTTGGCGTTGTCCGGCCAGCTGTTCAGCGGCGCGAACCGCTGGCCGCCGTCACCGGCGCCACCGCGGCCGTCGCCGATGCGGTAGGTGCCCGCGGCGTGCCAGCTCATCCGGATCATCAGGCCGCCGTAGTGGCCGAAGTCGGCGGGCCACCAGTCCTGCGAGGTGGTGAGCACCTCGGTGATGTCGCGCTTGAGCGCCTCGACGTCCAGCTTCGCGAACTCCTTGGCGTAGCTGAAGTCCTCGCCCAGCGGGTTGCCCTTGGACGAGTGGGCGTGCAGCACCGACAGGTCGAGCTGGTTGGGCCACCAGTCCCGGTTCGAGCGCGGGCGGCCACCGGTCTTCGGGGTGGGCGAGTCGATCGCCGGGTTCTCGCTCTCACTGCCGTGCGAGGTCACCGAGTCGTGGGCGACCGGGCAGCCTTCCGCCGCCTTCTGATCCACACCCTGCGCGCTGGCGGGGGTGTTGTCCTGGGTGGAGCTCATCTACTTCCTTCCGAACTGGCGATCATTGCGTGGTGCGGGCGGCCGCGCAGTCGGGGCAGGTGCCCCAAAAGACGACCTCCGCCTCGTCGATCACGTACCCGTGGTCGTCCGAGCCGGTGAGACAGGGGGCGTGGCCGACGGCGCAGTCGACGTCGGCGATCGCGCCGCAGGAGCGGCACACGACGTGGTGGTGGTTGTCACCCACCCGGGACTCGTAGCGGGCGTTCGCGCCGGCGGGCTGGATGCGGCGCACCAGCCCGGCGTCGGTGAGCGCCCGCAGCACGTCGTAGACCGCCTGGTGCGAGACCGTGGGATGCTGGTCCCGAACCAGGGCGATCATCGTTTCGGTGTCGACGTGCGGGTGGTCGTGCAGTGCGGTCAGCACCGCGAGCCGGGGGCGGGTCACCCGCAACGAGACCGCCCGCAACTGCGCCTCGAAGTCGGTCCTCACGCGACACACCCTAGAACGCTATTCTTGAATCAGTCAAGTTACGGCCCCGGTGGATCACCCGTTGCGGTCACCGGCGATACGGAAAACCGGTGGACCCGGTTCGTACGCTGATCGTGTGATCGAACCGGGCCGGACCCTGATCTTCGACGCCGACGACACGTTGTGGGAGAACAACGTGCTCTTCGAGCGGGCACTGGACGACTTCATCACCTGGGTCGCCCACCCCAGCCTGGCACCGCCGGAGATCCGGCGCAGGTTCGCGGCCATCCAGACCGCGAGCATCCCCACGCACGGCTACGGCGCCCCGATGTTCCAGTACAGCCTCGGCCGGTGCTTCGAGGAGCTCACCGGGCGTCCGGCGGGTGAGGCCGAACACGCCGAGATCGCCGACCTGTGTGCCGCGTTGAGCGGGCACAAGGTCGAACTCATCCCCGGCGTGGCGGCCACCCTCGAAGAACTCCGGCACCGGCATGAGCTGCACCTGCTCACCAAGGGCAGCCCCGAGCCGCAGCAACGCAAGATCGACGCCTCCGGCCTGGCGCCCTTGTTCGACAGTGTGCACATCGTCGCCGAGAAGGACGCGGCCACCTACCGCCGCTTCACCACCGAGCTGGGGATCGTGCCGGAGGACGGCTGGATGATCGGGAACTCGGTGAAGTCCGACATCCTGCCCGCCAGGGAGGTCGGGCTCAACGCCGTCTTCCTCCCGAACGAGCACACCTGGGAACTCGAGCACGCCGAACTGGACGACGAGCACGTGCTGGAGCTGACGGCGTTCCCCGAACTGCTCGCGCACTTCTGACCGGCTACGGCACCTCCTGCGGCACGGGCGGCTTGAGATAGCTGGTGGCCCAGGCGGCCACGATGGTGAGTACCCCGACGGCCAGGCCGGTGAGCACCGCGGCCGAGGCGCTGAACCCGCCGATCGCCACGCCACCGGCGAACGAGCCGAAGGCGATGCCGATGTTGGCCGCGGAAGCGGGCAGCGACTGCGCCAGTGCGCCGCCAGGACCGGCCAGGTCGAGCACGCGGTACTGCAGCGAGGGCACCATGCCGAAGCTGAACACGCCCCACGCCAGCAGCACCAGTGCCACCAGGAAGGCCGTCGAGCCGACGAAGTAGAGCGTGGCCAGTGAAAGCGTGGCTCCGGTGCTCGCCACGACCAGGGTGCGCGCGGCGCCGCGGTCGGCGAACCGGCCGCCGCCGAACGAGCCCACCGCCGTGGCCACGCCGTAGGCCAGCAGGAAGACGCTGACCAGCGGGCCGGAGATCCCGGTGACGCGCTCCAGGAACGGCACGAGGTAGGTCAGTGCCGCGTACAGCGACGCGAACACCAGGAAGTTCAGGAACAACACGGCGAGCACGCGGGGCGCGAAGGCGTACCGCGCCTGGCTGCCCGCCCCGCCACCGGTGGGAGGCACGGAGGGGAGCAGCGCGAGCGTGGCGACCAGCGCGAGTCCACTGAGGACGACGATCGCGGCGAACGACCCGCGCCAGCCCAGCGTCTGGCCGACCAGCGTGCCCAGCGGTACGCCCAGCGCGGCCGACACCGCGATCCCGGAGACGACCACCGAGATCGCCCGGCCCCTGCGTTCCGGCGGGACCACCGAGACGCCCACGGCGAACGCGGCGGCGATGAACAGGCCCTGCACCGCGCCGGCACCCACGCGGGCCACGAGGAACAGGGTGTAGTCGGCGGTCAGCACCGCGACGAGGTTGCCCAGGATGAACAGGGCCAGCGAACCGGCGAGCACCAGCCGCTTGTCCAGTTTGATCGTCAGCGCGGCCAGCGCCGGACCGCCGATGGCCAGGCCCAGCGCGTAGGCGGTGACCAGCGTGCCCGCCGTGGGGATGGAGACGCCGAGGTCGGCGGCGATCAGGTTCAGCACGCCGACCACCAGCAGTTCGGCGCTGCCCAGGACGAACATCCCGGTGAACAGCGTGGCCAGGGCGAGGGTGGTCCTGGCCGGGCTCAGCGCCGCTTGCTGCGTGCTCATGGGCACCTTCTTCAGTCGAGGAGGGGGAGGGATGCGCTAGGCTGTTAGGGAACGATCCCTAACAAACCATAGGGAACGATCCCTAACATCGCAACCAGGAGGGTCACACCGTGCCAAGGACCGCCGCGGCCACCCAGGCCCACGTGCTCGACGTAGCCGGAAAACTGTTCTACTGGAAGGGAATCCGGGCGACCGGCGTGGACAAGGTGGCCGCCGAGGCCAAGGTCGCGCCGACCACGCTGTACCGCCTGTTCAGCTCTAAGGACGACCTGGTCGGCGCCTACGTCGAGCACACCGCCGACGACTTCCGGGAGAGGTTCGAGGAGGTCGTCGAAGCGGCCGGACCGGACCCGCGGGAGCAGATCCTGGCCGTCTTCGACCTGGCCTACGCGAAGGTCGACTCCGAGGAGTTCCGCGGCTGCGCGCTGCAGCTGACGCTGGCCGAGTTCCCGGACCACGAACTGCCCGCCCATCGCAACGCAGTCGCGGCGAAGAGCTGGTTCCGCGAGCGCATCGGCGAGCTGACCGAACGGCTCGAGGTCGACGATCCGGGCGCGCTGGCCGACCACCTCACGCTCGTCTTCGAAGGCGTGAACGCGTCCGGCCTGTCACTCGGCGCGGACGGCCCGGCCCGGCAGTCGCGGAAGCTGGTCGAACTACTGCTGTCGACCGCGACGCCGCGTGCCTGAGGTGTTCAGTCCTGCGCGTGCCGGGCGAGCGCGCCGAGCACCTGGTCGATGGCGGTGGCCGAGTGCGCGGCCGAAACCTGCAACCGCAGCCGTGCCGTGCCGCGCGGCACCATCGGAAACCGCAGGGGAGTGGTGAAAACGCCCTCGTCGAGCAGCGCCGTGCTGACCGCCGCGGCGCGGTCCTCGTCGCCGAGGATGATCGGCACGATCGGGTGATCGCCTTCGTAGGTCGTCAGCCGGAGTCGCGCCACGCCGTCCCGCAACTGCCGCACGCGTGCGCGGAGCACGGCCAACGGTTCGGCGTCGTTCTCCAGGACGTCCAAGGCCGCCAGTGCTCCCGCAACCATGGCCGGCGGCGGGTTGTTGGAGAAGAGGTAGGGGCGCGAGTGCTTCCGCAGGGCCGCGGTGAAGGACGCCGAGCCCGCGACGAAGCCGCCGATGGCGCCCCCGAGCGCCTTGCCCAGCGTCCCGGTGAGCACGTCGACCCGGCCGAGGACTCCTTGCGCCTCACCACTTCCCCGTCCGGTCGCTCCCACGACCCCGGTGCCGTGGGAGTCGTCGACGACCAGGATCGCGCCGAACTCCCCGGCCAGCGCGCACAGGTCGGCGAGCGGCGCCTGATCACCCTCCATACTGAACACGCCGTCGGTGACGATGACCTTGGTGTGTTCGCCCGCAGCTGCGGTGAGGCTGCGCCGCAGCCCGTCGAGGTCGTCGTGGTCGTACAGCACCAACTCGGACAGGGTCCGCCGCTGCGTGCGGATCGCGTCGATGATGCTGGCGTGGTTGAGCCGGTCGGAGAAAACGGCCGTGGCGGAGCCGGTCTGCGCGTCGAGCGCGGCCAGCGTGCCGAACACCGCGGCGTTGGCGCTCCAGCACGAACCGTGCAGGACGGCGTCCTCGCAGCCGACCCACGCGGCCAGGCGGTGTTCCAGTTCGCGGTGCAGGGTGGTGTTGCCGCTGAGCGTGCGGCCCGCCGCGCTGCCGAGGCCCCAGCGGTCCAGCGCCTGGTGCGCGGCGGCCAGGACGCGGGGGTCACCGGAGAGGCCGAGGTAGTCGCAGGACGCCAGGTTCACCAGCGCGCGATCGTCCACCTGCACCCGGCCGGGTCCGGACCGCTGGATCAGCGCGGTCATGCGAGCATCTCCTGCGCGTACCGGGCGTAGACGGCGGCACAGCGGCGCATCGCGGCCTCGTCGATGTACTCGTCGGGACCGTGGGACACGTCCAGGCGGCCCGCGCCATAGGCGAACGCCGGAATCCCGAGCTGCGCGTACCACCGGATCTCCAGCACTCCCGAGCACATCTCGAACCGCGGCGGGGTGCCTTCGACCTCCCCGGCGCAGCGGGCAAGCGTTTGCGCGGCCGGATGCGCCTCGTCGGTGGCCGCGGCGGGCTGGAGCTGGGTCACCTCGGTGGACACGTTCGCGCCCGCGTCCGCCGCGGCGTCGTCGATCAACGCGGTCAGGCGCTTGAGTTCCCCGTCGAGGTCCTCTTCGGGGTTGTACCGGGCGTCCACGGTGAAGTACGCCGAGCCGGGCACCACGTTGAAGTTCGAGCCGCCGCCGAACAGGCCGCCGACCACCAGCATCGTGCCCGGCGCGTCGGCTTCGTTCATCGGGAACGAGGTGTGCCGGGCGGCCATCTCCTCGGCGTAGGCCTCGACCGGCCGGGCCACGTCCATCAGGTGCCGGAACGCGTTGATCCCCCGGTCGGCCTGACCGACGTGGGCCTCGCGGCCCCGCACGTCCACCCGCAGGGAAAGCGCGCCGCGGGCGGCGTGCCAGATGGCGCCACCGCTGGGCTCGGCGGTCACCATGGCCACCGCGTTCGCGTCGATCAGCCCGGCCTCGCGCAGGTGACCCGCGCCCACGACGCTGCCGGTTTCCTCGTCGCACACCAGGTTCAGCACGATCCGGCCGTCGCCGAGCAGGCCGAGGTCCCTGGCGGCCGCGGCACCGTAGAGCATGCTGACGATGCCGCCCTTCATGTCCGCGGCGCCCCGGCCGATGATCCGGCCGTCGCGCCGCTGGGCGGTGAACTGCGCGCGGTCCTGCGCCGGGACCACGTCGAAGTGGCCGTGGAAGTAGAGCAGCCGGTCGCCGGTCCCGGCGGTGCCGCGCACGACGCACGGCTCCTCGAGGTCCCCGGACGGCGGGAGTTCGAGCACCTCGGGAGCCAGGTCCAGCTTCTCCATGGCCTCGCGCACCACCTGGGCGCACCGCCCGAGCGCCCGGCCCGGCGGGTTCTCCGAGTCCACGGCGACGAGCCGGACCAGCAGCTCGGCCATTTCCTCGGCCCGTGGTTCCAGCCACGCGCGCACGGCTGCGGCATGATCGGTCATGTTCGGCCCCCTGGTCCGGTAGTACGCTGGAACATATATGTGACGGCGCGTTCAATGTAGGGAACGATGGATTCTCGGTCAATAGCGGTTCACGCCCAGCGCCTCGCCGAGGTGGTCCGCCGCCAGCGCGAGGCCCGCAACCAGTCGCTTGGGGACCTGGCCAGGAGCACCGGCCTGTCCAAGACCAGCCTCGCGCGGATCGAGGCGGGGGAGGGCAACCCGTCGCTGGAGACGTTGTGGCGCCTCGGGCACGCCATGGGCCTGAGCATCGGGCAGCTCATCGAGCAGCCGGCCCCGGCGCTCTCCCGGGTGCAGCGCGCCCACGAAGGGTCCATTGTGGAGTCTTCGAAGGGCATGCGCGGCAGGCTGCTGGAGACCGATCGCAGCCACCACCGCACCGAGGTCTTCGAACTGGACCTGCCCGAAGGCGCGCGCTTCGAGAGCGATCCGCACGACGCGGGCACCCGGGAGGTCGTCCACTGCGTGCAGGGCACGGTGGCGTGCGGTCCCGCCGAGCAGCTGGTCGAACTGGAGCCGGGGGACACCGCGTACTTCGACGGCACCGTCACCCACGTCTACGCGGCCGGTCCCGGCGGTGGCCGGGCGGTGCTGATCATGAGCTACCCGCCGGACAGCGCCTGAGCCCTGTCGCTCAGGTGATGATGCCTTCGTCGAGGGCGAGCTGGCAGGCGGCGGCGATGCGGATGGTGAACCAGTCCATGCCGGTGCCGTGGACCGGGGTGAGCGGCAGGGCGTCGCCGGGCACGCCGGTGCCCACGTAGTCCAGCGCGTGCCCGAGCACGTGCAGGTAGAGCGTGAGGGCGGCGCGATCCGGCGAGGCGCCCGCCTTGCGCAGTTCGGTGCGGATCTCGTCGCGGTGGTGGTCCAGGACCGCGGAGTGCCACGGATCGGCCCGCATGCCGGCGATGGTGTCGCGGACCGGTCCGGTTACCCAGGTCTCCAGCGGCACCGGCTCGCACATCCCAGCGGTCCTTTCCCGTTCTGTCCCGCGGCTGACCTGTGCTTTCGCTGGCACAGACAACCGGACTCCGGCTGCGGAACAAATCTATGCCGGGGGGAGTAGACATTCGTCGCCGGGTGGGTGTAGTGTTCTGCTCGTACGGAGAGAGACAACGTCAAGTGGCGCGGGAGAGGACGTAACTACCCGCGATATGAGACAGGACGGTCGCGCGAGGCGGAACCCAGGCGGCATCGGGATTCCGGCCGTGACCGGGAGCAGTACCGGGACCACGAAGTGAAGACGGCAGTGCCGGTCCCGGCGCAGTACCAGTAGTGGCAGTACCAGTAGTTGAAGTGCAGTACCAGTAGTGCAGTAGTAGCAGTACAGGCAATTTCGCAGTTCGCAGTATGCAGTGAAGACGGCTGGTCGCCGGGGCTCGCAGCAGGATCAGCGGCTCCGGCGGGCCGGTCAGCGACATCAGGCGTGCTGGGACCGATCTCGGTAAGGGGTTCCGGCTGGTGGTGTCCGCAGCAGTGCACGGTAAGGAAGAAACACAGGATAGAAGGGAAAGGGCGCATCATTGGATCGCCCGCCGCGGCTGTGCAGTAGTGCCGCGCGGGTACCGCAGTCCCATCGGATTGGCAGGTGGTTCTCGGTTACGAATCAGCGATCCCCGTTCGGTCCGGCTCACGGCTGGACTCCGCGGGTGTAATTCTCCGGCCGTCGGGCCGGTTGACAATGGTGAACTCTCAACCCCTGGAACCCCGGGTGCCGTGCCGGCACCCGGGGTTCTTCGTGATGTGGAGGTGGAATGATCCCTGACCAACAGGACCCGGCCGCGGCCGGCAAGTTCGATGACGAGCACTACCCGGCCTACACCATGGGACGGGCCGCCGACATGCTCGGCACCAGCCAGAACTTCCTGCGCAGCCTGGACGAGGCCGGCCTGATCGAGCCTCAGCGCTCCGCCGGCGGGCATCGTCGTTACTCCCGCCACCAGTTGCGCATCGCCGCGCGGGTGCGGGAACTGGTCGACCAGGGCACCGCCGTCGACGCGGCGTGCCGGATCGTTTCTCTCGAGGACCAGTTGCACGAAGCCCAGCGACGCAACTCCGGCGAGCAGGCTTCACACTGAACCCGGTGGGTGTACCGCCGGTCCCGGTGGTACACCCGCGGTGCTCAGCTCCGTTCTTCGTCGGACCCACGCGTCGCACCCCGCCGGTAGTTCCGGGGAGGCGGTGGCTCCCAGCCCTTCTCCACGTTGAAATCTTCGGGAACGGGAACGGGTGCGGGGGCGACCGGTCCGGTCACCCCCGCACCGGGGGCTCCTCGCTCAGTCGTGCCACCAGTGGTCGTCGTCGCCGTCGGCGCAGATGAGGAGGCTGACAGTGCTGTGGAGCGGCATTTCCGCCGCTTCGGTGCGGCGTTGGTGCAGCACCGGGCGGGCCTGCAGGTCGAGAATGGATTCCATGGTGTCCCCTTTCGTGGGCGGTGTACTTCCCGGCCGCGTGGCCGAGTTCAGGGCGTTCCCGCGGGAACCCGGGCGTGCCGGGGCGGGAACGGCAGGGCGGTGACGGGCGCGTCACCGAGTGCGGCGTGCAGGGCCAGCAGGATCCCGGCGCTGCCGGTGGCCAGGTCGGCGGACAGGCGCAGCAGCTGGTGCCCGGGGAAGCAGGTGGTGCCGTCCCTGGTCACCGCGTGCAGGCCGAGGCCGGACAGGTGCCGCGCGAGCGCGGCGTCGGTCCCGCGGCCGGCGGAAGCGAGGGTGAGGATCAAGCCCGCCCGTCCGCGCAACAGTCCGGGATGGACGGTGAAGTCACTCTCACAACCACGCACCAGCTCGGGAAGCCGGGCCACGGCCGGCGCGTCCGGGTGGTGGGTGGCGAGTTCCGCGGCCGCGAGCGCGACCCCCGCGGACCCGGCGGCGAGGTAGGGCAGCAGAGCGCCGGTTTCGGCGTCCTTGACCTGCAGGGCATCACCGGGGACGGGCACGCACCCGGCCAGGTCCCGGCGCAACGCCCGGTCCGCGTGCTCCAGCCAGCTCGGGGCGCCGGTGACTTCGTACAACCGCGCGAACAGCAGCGCCGCCCCCGACCAGCCGTCCTCGAAACCCGCGCTGACCTGGGTGTTCGTCTGGGACAGCAGCGTCACCAGCCGGCGCCCGACGGCCGCCGCGTGCGCGATTCGGGCCTCGTCGTCGTGCTGGGCACCCAGGTGCAGGTGGGTGAGGCCGATCCCGGCCAGTCCGCTGCCGATGCCGGGGCGGTCGTTGTGGTCCTCCCACGGCATCGAGGTTTTGAGGAGGACGGCCGCTTCCTCGTGGTAGCCGAGGTGGTCGAGCACGTAGGCGATGCCGTGGCCGCCGTCGAAGAAGCCGGAGCGATCCGGTGGCGTGCGGCGGATCGCGTCGAGCAACCACGCTTCGTGCCGGGGCTCGCGGCCCGCGCCCGCGACGTCCAGGGCGTAGAGGACTCCGGCGGCTCCATGGGCGAATCCGGTGCCACCGGTCTCGAACTGGTTGATGTCCCCGGGGAACAACCGATCCGTGCGGCCGGGTGTCGCACTCGCCAGGATGCCGTCGACGATCGAGGTGCGCAGGGCAGGCCAGTCCTCGGGGCCCGGGTCGGCGGGCCACGACGCCCTGGTGGATCTGCGGTCGCGGGGTTCCGGCACGCCGAGCACGGCCGAGCCGAAGTGCGAGGGCAGGCCGAAGCGCTGTTCCGCGTACGCCACCCAGTCGGCGAGCTTGGCCGGAGCCACCTCGAGCAGATTGGTCAGCGGCGCGAAGAACCACAAGCGCAGCATCGCCAGCGCGTGCTGGTCGACCTCCGTGCCACGCAGTCCCCGTGGAGCCCGGAACCCGGGCGCCGCCATGAGCTGCCGGGTGGGCTTGAGTGCGTCGGACGCGGTCTCGAAGTCGATCAGCGACAGCGCGCCGGACTCGTCGATCAGGATGTTGCCGGGGTGCAGATCGCCCATGACCACCCCGCGGGCGTGCACCTGCTCGATGAGGTGCGCGACGCGGCGGCTCAGGTCGAGCGCCTGCTCGGTGTAGGCGCGGACGTCGTGCTCCGCGGGGGCGACCCGGGTCAGCGGGTAGTGGGTGCCCAGCCACTGGTTCAGCCGGATCCCCGGCATCTCGGCGAGGGCCAGGAAGTGGTGGTCCCCGGCGACGAAGTGGTCGTGCACCGCCGGGATGCCCGGGATACCCGCCAGCCGCTGGAGCATGTCCCGTTCGTGCAGCAACCGCTCGACGGCGTGCCTGCCCCGCGCGTCGAGACCGGCGTGCGGGCGGGCCTCCTTCAGGATCACCGGGGTGCCGTCCGAGTGGCGGATCGCCCGGTAGACGCCCCCGGCGTTGGAGAAGTGCAGGGCTTCGGTGACCTGGTAGGGCAGCGCGGCCCCGGTGGACCGCCGGGCTTCGAGGTGCGGTTCGAGGAAGGCGGGCAGGCTGATCCACTCGGGGACCTCGAACCAGGGCGTCCGCTGGTCCGGCACCACGACCCCGTCCGGCCGCGTCAGCCCGAGCGTCCGGTCGTCCGCCCACTGCGCGGTGAACGAGCCATAACGCGTGTAGAGCGGACCGGCGCCGTAGCGGAGATCGGAGAGGATGTAGGGCCCCTGGACCCCGGCCAGTTCGGCCGAAAGGTCCTCGAGGACCGCCCGCAGCGACTGCTCGTCGGGCGGGTAGATCGTGAGGAACTTGCCGCTGCTGCTCCTCGGCGCGTATTTGCGATTCGACCAGGACAACACCCGCGCGGATCGCAGGTGCTTGTAGGTCAGCCCGCGTCCGGCGCAGTAGGCATGCGTGGTCCGGAGCACCCGCTCGGCCTCGGCCGGGGTGCTCGAAACGTGCACTTTCCAGCCCTGCGCCGGAAGTACGCCGCAGCTCGGCCGCAGGATGCGCCACGGTCCGCTTGCACCGGACAGCCAGCCGTTGGGAACGGGAGCGGCACCGGCGAAGTTCTCCCGGCCGTCAGCCTGTTCGACTGGCTTGTCGTAGTACGGCGAACCGTCAACGCAGAATTCGAAATAGCGCCATTCCACCGGGCCCTTCCTCCAAATTCGACGTGGGTTTTTCGACGTCGTGGAGCTGAACCATTCCGACCCTAGCAACGGGGATTCGCCCAGTCGATCTAGCTCATTCCTTCAGGTGACGGACGGGTTTCCAAACATTTTGTACGGGTTCCAGAAGTGCCCGGGGTGACGAGGTGGCCGCGACCGCGCGCGGCACCGCGAGCCTCGGCGACCCGGTCGCCACCTACGGCGACGCGGTCCTCAAGCTGAACCCGGACCCGCAACGGGCGCTCGGCCGCGCCCAACCCGGTCTACAATGGACTCCGCGAGCGCCTCGCCGGGACGACGGGCAAGCAGCTCGCCGGTGACCCGGTCGCCGCGGCGCGGGCGTCGCTCAAGATCGTCGAGGCCGACGAGCCACCCCCGCGCGTCCTCTTCGGTCAGGGGTTTCCTCCCGATGATCCAGCAGGCCTGCGCCGACCGGCTCCGGACCTGGGCCGACTGGCAGGGCCTCTCGATCGAGGCGCACGGCGGGCCCGGGGCCTGAAACCGCCGCGAAGCCCGGCAAAAGTACCCACGGCAGCGGGCCGCGGCACGTGCTTGACTGCGCGCATGGTGAAGAAACTGTTTACCAGCGCGGCCCTCGTCGCCACGGCCCTCGCCGTCGCCGCGCCCGCGCACGCCGAGACGACGTACTACCAGCAGCTGGTCACCGGCCCGACCAAGGCCGAGTGCGAAGCGACGGGTTCGCAGCTCGCCCAGCAGAAGCGGGCCGAGGGCTACCTGGTCACCTGGATCGGCTGCGGTTACCAGAACTTCCAGTACTCCGGCCTCGTCAGCTGGTCCGGCTGACCCGCGCGGAGAGGGCCGAATCGGCCAGCAGCGTCAGGAAGTTGGGGACGTGGGCGGTGTGCTGGGCGGGGTGCCAGGCGACGCCGACGTTCCACGCCGCCGCGGGGTCGTCGAGCGGGGTGAGCGTCACGGCGGGCGGGGCCACGCGGGCGGCGGTGGCGGGGATCAGCGCGCAGCCCGCACCCGCGGCCACGAGCGCGAGCACGGTCTGCAGGTCGTGGGTCTCCTGCGCGGTGCCCGGCCGGCAGTCCCAGGCCGCGCACAACCGGTCGATCTGGGCGGCGAGGCCCGGGCCCTTGGCCCTGGCCAGCCGGATGAGCCGCTGCTCGCCGAGCCAGTCGGCGACCTCCGCCGGGATCGGGCCGGGGCTGGCGATCGCCAGGTGGTCACGGCGCAGCACGCGCTGACGCAGCTCGTCGCCCACGGGTAGCCGGACGAAGCCGACATCCAGCTCCCGGCTGCGCAACCGGTCGGCCTGGACCGCCGAGGGCAGGTCCTCCAGGCTGATCCGGACGTCGGGGAAGGACCGCCGGAACCCGGCGATCACGCGGGGCGTGATATCCAGTGTGGACAGTCCAAAGCCGACCGACAGCCGGCCGGACGCACCGCGGGCCAGCCGCCGGGCCCGGCGGGTGAACTCGTCGGCCGTCTCCACCAGTTCGCGGGCCTGGGGCAGCAGCTGGGCGCCGAACTCGGTGAGCGCCGCGCCGTTGCGGCCCCGGCTGAACAACGTGCCGCCGCCGAGTTCGCGTTCCAGCGCCTGGATCTGCTTGGACAACGCGGGCTGGGTGATCGACAGGTGCTGCGCCGCCGCGCCGAAGCCGTGGTGGTCGGCGACCGCGACGAAGGCACGCAGGCGGGGATTCATTCCAGGAGGTTATGACATCCGCCCGATGATTCATTGGACACCGGGATGCACGCGGGGTGTGCTGGACGGGTGACAACCGTGGTCAAGGTCGCGGCGGTGCAGTTCGAGCACCGCGCCGACGACAAGCAGTACAACCTGGAGCGGGTTGCGCACTTCGCGAGCGAGGCCGCCGCGGCGGGCGCCCGGCTCGTGGTGTGCCCGGAGATGTGCCTGGTCGGCTACTGGCACCTGCGCCGGCACCGTCCGGAGGCGCTGCACGCGCTGGCCGAACCGGTGGACGGGCCGTCGGTGAGCGCGGTGCGTTCGCTGGCGACGCGGCTCGGCATCGGGGTCGGCGCCGGGTTCCTGGAGAGCGACGGCGGCCGGTTGTTCAACTCCTACGCCGTGTGCCTGCCCGACGGGACGGTGCACGTCCACCGCAAGCTGCACGCGTTCGAGCACGAGGCGATCAGCAGCGGCGACCGCTTCACCGTGTTCGACACCCCGTGGGGCGTGCGGATCGCGATCCTGATCTGCTGGGACAACAACCTCGTCGAGAACGTCCGTGCCTGCGCGCTGGACGGCGCGACGGTGCTCATCGCCCCGCACCAGACCGGCGGGACCGCCTCCCGCAGCCCGCACGGCATGCGCCCGATCCCGTTGACCCGCTGGGAAAACCGGCACACCGACCCCGCCGCTGTCGAGCGCGAGTTCCGCGGTCCCAACGGCCGCGAATGGCTGATGCGCTGGCTCCCCGCGCGAGCCCACGACAACGGGCTGTTCCTGGTGTTCAGCAACGGCGTCGGCCGCGACGACGACGAGGTGCGCACCGGCAACGCCATGGTGCTCGACCCCTACGGCCGCATCCTCGCCGAAACGTGGGCGGCCGGGGACCGGCTGGTGCTCGCCGACCTGGACCTCGGGCTGGTCCCGCTGTCCACCGGGCGGCGCTGGCTGGCCGGACGCCGCCCGGAACTGTACGGCAGCCTGACCCGCCACCGGGGCGACGAGCGGGACCCGCGTACGGCCCGCTTCGCCACGGAACCAGTCGACATCTGACCGGTTCCGTGACGCCGCCGGTTCAGTCGAGCAGTTCGACGTACCCGTTGGTCCCGTCGACCCGGATCCGCTGCCCGTCGCGGATCAGCGAGGTGGCCTGCTCGACGCCCACGACGGCGGGCAGGCCGTACTCCCTGGCGATCACCGCGCCGTGCGTCATCAGGCCGCCGACCTCGGTCACCAGCCCTGAGATCGCCACGAACAGCGGCGTCCAGCTGGGGTCGGTGTAGGCGGTGACCAGGATGTCGCCCGCCTCGAGCTCGGCCCGCGCCATGTCCACCACGACCCGGGCCCGGCCTTCGATGGTGCCCGCCGAGACCGGCAGTCCGGCCAGCGCGCCGGGTGGGACGTCGTCGCGCCGGTACTCACCGGTGATGGCCTCGCCGTCCGAGGTGAGGACGCGGGGCGGGGTGAGCGTCTCGTAGGTCTGGAACGCCTCACGCCGCTCCCGGATGAGCTCGTGGTCCACCTGGTTGGTGCGCACGACCTCGTGGAACTCCTGGAGCCGCAGGAAGAACAGGTCCTCCCGGGTGCGCAGGGTACCGGCCCGGACGAGCCGATCGGCCTCCTGCAGCAACGCCTGCTTGTAGACGAAGTAGCGGCTGACCATGCCGTACTTGGGGTATTCGCGATAGCCGGCGAAGGTGCGGACGCGGTCGATCATCCGCTTGGTCTCGTCGGCCTTGGCCTCGCCACCGGGCAGGGCGCGCAACCGCGTCAGCACCTCCTGCTCCTTCCGCCGCGCTTCCTGGAGGCCCTGGTCGAAACGCCGCTTCCCGGCGCCAGGCTCGAAGTTCCTGATGTTGCCGAGGATCGTCGGCACGAGCATGGCGGGCCGCTCGCTCCAGCGCGGCCTGGTGATGTCGATCTCGCCGGCGCAGCGCATGCCGTACTCGTCGAGGTAATCCTGGATGGCGTCGCGGGCCGCTCGTCCGCCGGGCAGTCCGGCGAGTTCGTCCAGGAAGCCCTCGTCGTCGGCCACCTGCTGCAGGAAGGCCACGACCTCGGCGTGCGGCCGGATCGCGTCGGCGACGTCGAGGAGCGCGAGCCCCATCTCCGAGGTGACGTTGTGGGGCACGGACTGCGTGAGCGCGTCGGCCGCGTTTTTCTCGCCGAGCCATTCCTCGAGGTGTTCGTTGAGCCACCAGGTGGTCTCCATCGACGCCATGATCGCCTGGTGGCTCCGCCGGTCGAACAGGATCCGCCGCAGCTCCTGGAAGTCGGCCATGATGAAGTCGAGCAGCGCCGGCCCGGACAGGTCGTGGATCTCGCGCCGCAGGGCGGCCACGGACTCCCGGTTCTGCGCGATCAACTCGGTGACGACGGCGGGATCGGTCTCGAGGGGAGCGGGCGCTTCACCGGCGGCCGGGGGTGCTTCCTCGTCCGGGCGTGAGGGGATGAAGTCGCCGCGGTCGAGCACGGTCTGCAGGGCGTCGCGGATCAACGGATCGGACCGGCCCGCGTTGCCCATGATGCCCTTGCGGCCCGCGGGCGTCGCCAAAGCCGGGGCGACGTCGACGAACAACCGCCCGCCCGCCTCGTGCATCGGCCGCGGGGTCGTCAGCTGCCACACGGAAAGCCCCAGCGGCTTCATCGCGTCGGTCATCATCTGCTGGTGGCCGACGGAGATGTAGACGTGGTTGTCCTCGTCGCCGGTCTCGGGGACGGGGAACAGGGTGGTGATCGGGCGGCTCTGGACGATGTGGAACTCGTCGCCGGCCAGGCACCACTCGATGTCCTGCGGCCTGCCGAAGTACGCCTCGATCCGCCGTCCCAGCCGCACCAGGCGCAGGACCTGGGCCTCGGTCAGCGCCGCCCGCGCCTGCCGCTCCGGCTCGACGGGCGTCTCGTGGGTGCCGCCCTCCGGCAACGGGAGGATGGCCCGCGCCTTGGTGCCGATGGTCGTGGTCACGACCTGGTCGTCGCGCACCGTGTGGACGTCCGCGTTCACCAGGCCGGAGACCAGCGCCTCGCCGAGCCCCCACCCGGACTCCACCGTGGCGACCTTCCTGTTCGACGTCACCGGGTCCGCGGTGAACAGGATCCCGGCCACGTCGGGGAACACCATCCGCTGCACCACCACGGCCATCCGGACGTCCCGGTGGTCGAACCCGTTGTGCAGCCGGTAGGTGACCGCGCGCTCGGTGAACAGCGAGGCCCAGCACCGCCGGACGTGACGCAGGACCGCTTCCGGGCCTGCGATGTTCAAATAGGAATCCTGCTGACCGGCGAAGGACGCGGTCGGCAGGTCCTCGGCCGTCGCGCTGGACCGCACCGCGCAGGCGGTCCCGTCCCCGAGCCGGGCCAGCGATCCGGTGATCGCCGCTTCCAGGTCCCCGGGCAGCTCCACACCTTCGATGAGGTCGCGGACCTGGGCGCTCAGCGTGCGGATCGCCGCGCGGTCCTCGGGCTCCACCTGGGACAGCCGGTCGAGCTGCTCGTCGATCGACGGTGCCGCGGCCACGATCTCCCGGTAGGCCTCCGTGGTCACGCAGAAGCCGTCGGGTACGGAGACGCCGTCGATCCGGGACAGCTCACCGAGGTGCACCCCTTTCCCGCCGACCTCCGGGCCGTTCGTCCGGTCGATCTGCCCGAAACCCATCACATAGGCCAATTCCGTCGCTCCATCTTTCGTCGAGGTCGTCACCGCGACGGGCAGTATGGAACAAAACCAGGAGCCTCATGAGGGACGCGATTCTGCGATAAACTGAAAGGGCAGGGCTCAGTACGCGCGACGCTCGCCCGTCGAACGAGCCACGTCCAGCGCGTCGAACCAAGGCCCGGGACCTCGATAACGGACGGTCTCGACTCCCGCTGCACGCCCGGCAGTGAGGTCGGCGTCCGTGCTGCCGACGAACAGGCAGTGCTCCACCGGTACGAGGCACTCCCGCAGCGCGGCGATGATCAGGCCCGCCGCCGGAGGCAGATTCTCCAGGTCCGGACCGGCGCGCCCGGCGATGCGCTGCACATGTCTGTCCAAGCCGTGCATCACCAGGATCGTGCGGACCGCCTCGACGGCCAGAGCACTGACCACGGTGAGGCGCGTGCCCGCGGTGGCCAGCTTGGCGAAGGCCTCCTCGACCCCGGGAGTGATCCGCGCGGCGGCGGCCAGTTCGGTTTCGAGGCGGCACAACTGCGCGTAGACCGCGCGCTCGGTGCCGGGCCCGATCGTCGCCGCGTGCGCGAGGACGGCGAACGGGTCTTCGGTGCGTGCGACCTTGCGCGGCAGCCGCCCGTCAGCCACCAGCACCCGCAACCGCGCGGCGATCGTGTTCCGGCCGGGCAGCTCGGCGACCGGCCCGTCGAGCGCGATCACTACGTGGTCACGGCTGGTGAGCAGATCCTCCGCGGTCATCCCTCCACCGTGCCGGAACCCGCCGGGCAGTGCCACCGCCGCGAGTGGTCAGAAGGCGTAACGAACCCGCAGGTACGGGGCGTGCTGGGTGATCAGGTTCAGCAGCTCGTCCAGCAGGCCGCGTTTGAGCCCGTGCCGGTACCGCACGTTGACGCCGCCGCCTTCGCTGCGCTTCACCTCCTGCAGCCCGGGCCGCCACAGGAGTTCTTCGGCGCGCGGGTGCCAGCGCAGGTTGACCTCGTGCAACTGCTGGTTGTGGGTGAGCATGATGACCTCCGCGGCCAGCTGCTCGCGCGTGGCGGGCGAAGCCGCGTCGCCCAGGGCTTCGAGTAGTTCGCGCCAGTCGTCCAGCCAGCCGTCGTGGACGACGACCGGGCTGAGGTTGACGTGCACTTCGTACCCGGCGGCGCGGAAGTCGTCCAGTGCGGCGAGGCGTTCGGCGATCGGGCTGGTGCGGATGTCGAGGAGCTTCGCGGTGCGTTCGGGCATCAGCGAGAACCGCACGCGGGTGCGGCCCCGCGGGTCCCAGTCGAGCAGGTCGCGGTTGACGTGCTTGGTGGCGAACGAGGCCTTGGCGGTGGGCAGGCCGCGGAACAGCTCCACCAGGTCACGCACGTTGTCGCTGACCAGGGCGTCCACGGAGCAGTCGGAGTTCTCCCCGATGTCGTAGACCCACGCTTCGTCGTCGATCTGGCCCGGCTCGGTCATCGGCCCCTGCCGCGCGACGTGCCGGGACAGGTAGCCGGTGATCTGCTCGATGTTCGCGAAGACGGTGATCGGGTTCGAGTAGCCCTTGCGCCGCGGGACGTAGCAGTACGCGCAGGCCATCGCGCACCCGTTGGCCGTGGACGGGGCGATGAAGTGGGCCGAGCGCCCGTTGGGCCGGGCGCTGAGCGACTTCTTCACCCCGAGCACCAGTGCCTCGCTCTTGATCCGCACCCAGCGCCGGGCGTTGGCCTCGTCGCCGTGCAGCTCGGGGATGCGCCAGTGGCTGTCGACCTCGACCCGGTCCGCGTCGGGGAACCGGGCGAGCACCTCGCGCCCGCGTGGCAGCTCGGCGGCGGCGGGCTCCACGTAGATGCGGGTGGGCGAGAGCAACGGCTGGGTGGTCACCCCTCCAGTGTCCGAACGGGACCGACAAAACGCACTCCCGAGTGGCGCACAACCACTTTCTGGTGAGCCACAACGCCCGGTTGGGGGTGCTTAAGGTGGGCCGATGGACACCGAGGCAGTGCGCTCCTTCGTCTTGGCGGCCGAGTTCGGGCAGTTGCAGCACGCGGCCGACGAGCTGGGCGTGACCCAGCAGGCGGTCTCGAAGCGGATCGCCGCGCTGGAGCGCGAGCTGGAGGCCCGCCTGTTCACCCGGACCGCCCGCGGGGTCGACCTGACGCACGACGGCCAGGCGTTCCTGCCACACGCCAGGAGCATCGTCGCGGGCGTCGATCGCGCCGCCGCCGCGCTCCGGCCGGGCGCGCGGCCCCTGCGGATCGACGTGCTCGGCCTGCGAAGCGCCCAAGCCGTGGTGCTCCACGACTACTGGCGGTCCCATCCCGAGATCGAACTCGACGTGGTCACCCTCCGGGTCAATGATCCCCGCGTGGCGGCCGCCGCCGTCCAGACGGGCGAGGTCGACGCCACGTTCAGGTCGGTCCTCGATCCGGCCACGCTGCCGCGGGACGTGCGGATGGTCCACGCCTTCGACTCCCCGCTCGAGCTGCTCGTCGGCCCGCGGCACCCGCTCGCCGCCGCATCCAGCTTGACCCCGGCAGAACTGCGCAAACAACGGATTTGGGTGCCGGGCATCGCGCGTGAGAGCGAATGGGCGGACTTCTACGACCAGCTCGCCACCACCTTCGACCTCCGCATCGACGCGGCAGGCCCGAACTTCGGCAACGAGGTGCTCTTCGAAACCCTCGCCGACTCCGCCGACGTCGCCACCCTCATCGGTGCCCGCGACCGCTACCTCTGGCCCGCGCACCACGACCTGCGCCGCATCCCCATCCTGAACCCGGCACTGGCCTACCCGCTGTCCCTGATGTACCTCGGCACGAACCCGCACCCGGCGCTCCGGGACTTCCTCTCGCACCTCGCGACCCTGGCGCCCGCACCCGCCCCCTCCTGGCACCCCACCTGGGCCACGACCCCCAGCCACTCGGGTCGGAAACAGCCCGCCACCTGGGATACTTGAACGCGCAACTAAATGCGCGTAGTAGTGGCGGTGAGGCCGGTCACGGTCCACTCGCTCTGCAGAGGAGTCTTCATGCGCTTGGGTTTCAGTCTTCCGGTGTTCGGCAAGGCGGCGGCCACGCCGGGCGGGATCGCGCGGTACGCGCGGGCCGCCGAGCAGGCGGGCGCGGCCAGTCTCTGGGTCGGCGACCGGCTGTTGTCGCCGGTGGAGCCGGAGGTGTCCTACCCCGGTTACGACACCATGCCCGAGGAGTTCTGGACCGCGCAGGATCCGTTCGTGGCGCTGGCCGTCGCGGCGGCGGTGACCGAGACCGCGATCCTCGGGTCCAGCACCATCAACGCCTCCCAGTACCAGCCCGTCAACTTCGCGCGGCAGCTGACCAGCATCGACGTGGCCAGCAACGGCCGCCTCCTGCCCGGGCTCGGCATCGGCTGGTCGCCTGACGAGTACGCGGCCGTCGGCATCCCGATGGCCGAGCGCGGCAAGCGGCTCGACGACCTGCTCGACCTGCTCGACGCCTGGTGGACCCAGGACGTGGTGTCGCACGAAGGCATCGGCTACACGGTCCCGCGCACCCACGTCGACCTCAAGCCGGTGCGCAAGCCGCCGGTGCACCTGGCCGGGTTCGGCGAGCGCGCGCAGCGCCGGGTCGCCGAGCGGGCCGACGGCTGGCTGCCCGTCTGGGCGGTGCCCGAGCAGTTCCCCGCGGACGTGCTCACCGGCGGCCTGGCCAAGATCCGCGCCGGTGCCGAGAAAGCCGGGCGGGACCCGCAGGCGCTGAGCGTGGCGCTGCGCGTGAACGCCGCCCCCGGCACCAAGCCGGAGCTGATCGCCGAGTCGCTGGCGAAGATCGCCCCGGTCCTCGAGCCGGACCACACCTTCGTGGACCTCACCTACCTCACCGGCAGCGTGGAGGAACACCTCGACCTCACCGGCCGCCTGCTCGAACTGACCGCCCGCGGCTGATGCTCGGGCACTGTGTCTAGCCGCGGTTGCGGGAGTAGTGCCGCGCCGCTTTCGCGCGGTTCCCGCAGAGCGCCATCGAACACCAGGCGCGTTTGCCGTTCTTCGAGATGTCGAAGAAGTGGAGCACGCACTGCGGATTGGCGCAGCGCCTGATCCGGGCCGGCTCCTGCTTCAGCAGCTCCAGGTAGTTGCGGGCAGCGAGCCAGCCCGGCAGCCACGCGGTGTCGGGCACCTCGGCCGACTCCCGCGGCTGCGTTCCGGCCACCGACAACTTCAGCCGCCCGCGGGCGAGGACGTCGTTCAGCGGACCCAAGTCGGGCTCGGCGGCGCGGGCGGCGGCCAGCGCGGCTCGCGCGTCGCGGGTGGCTTCGAGCGTGGCTTCATCGGCCGGAACACGCAGTCCGGCGCTGTCCAGCCAGATCTTCAGCCCGGCCACGTCGGTGAGCAGGTCCTCCAGCTCGCCGGTGGTGTCCCACCACGTGTTGAGCAGGTCGAGCGCCAGCGGCTCGCCGACCAGCGGGCGCGGGTCCGTCGTCATCGCACTTTCCTTCTAACCGGCTAACCAACGATCACTGGTTGACTATCCTAGTCCTAACCGGCTAAGTTGACATCAACGGTTAGACGACCTCGGAGGTTCCCGTGACGATCACCGCCCTGCAAACCGGCCACATCGGCCTGAACGTGACCGACCTCGGCCGCTCACGGGGCTTCTACCAACAGGTCTTCGACTTCGAGGTGCTCGGCGAAGGCAAGGAACCCGGGCGCGAGTTCGCCTTCCTCGGCCGCGACGGCAAGCTGCTGGTGACGCTGTGGCAGCAGAGCGAAGGCCGGTTCGCCACCGGGCAGCCCGGCTTGCACCACCTGTCCTTCCAGGTCGAATCGATCGACGAGGTGCGGGAAGCCGAGCGGGTGCTGCGCGAGTTGTCGGTGACGTTCCACCACGAGGGCGTCGTGCCGCACGGCGAGGGTGCGGACTCCGGCGGCATCTTCTTCACCGACCCCGACGGCATCCGGCTGGAGATCTACGCGCCCAGTGGCGCCGGTGCCGCCGAAGCGCCGACGACCGGCGCGCCGACCTGCGGCTTCTTCTGAGCCGATGGCCGACTACCACCACGGGGAACTCGCGGTGCAGGATCGCGCCGGGCTGGCGGCCGCCGCCGAACACGCCCGCCCGGCCATCCGCGCCACCATGCCCGAAGTCGCGAAGACCTTCCTCGCCGCGCAGCCGGTGCTCTACCTCGGCGCGAGCGACGGCGACCGGCTCTGGGGCACGATGCTCACCGGGCCGCCCGGATTCGTGCAGGCCACCGGGGACGGGACCGTGCGCATCGCCGCCCGGCCCACCCCGGCGGATCCGCTCGCGGCGGCGCTCGACGGCGTCGCCGAGGTCGGCATGATCGCCGTCGAACCGGGCAGGCGCCGCCGGATGCGGGTCAACGGCCGCAGCCGCCCGGTCGGCGACCACCTGGAGATCGAGGTCGAGCAGGTGATCTCCAACTGTCCCAAGTACATCCAGCAGCGGACACCGCTCCCGGCCGAGGGGCCGGCCGTGCGCCCGTCGGCCGGCCGCGGCGGTGAACTCGGCGCGGCGCAGATCGACCGGATCCACGCGGCTGACACATTCTTCGTCGCCACGGCCGGGATCGACGGCGCCGCGGACATGTCCCACCGGGGCGGGAACCCGGGATTCGTCGAAGTGACCGGCCCCACCAGGCTGAGCTGGCCGGACTACCTGGGCAACGCGATGTTCCTGACCCTGGGCAACCTCGAGGAGCAGCCCGCCGCCGGACTGCTCTTTCCCGACTACACCACCGGTTCCACCCTGCACCTGAGCGGAACCGCTCGAGTGGACTGGTCGCCGGACCGCGCCGCCCGGTACCCCGGAGCCCAGCGCGTCGTCGACTTCGCCGTCACCGACGTGGTCGAAATCCAGGGGGCGACCACCTGGCGCTGGACCGCCCCGGCCTACTCCCGCTTCAACCCGGTCATCGCCTGACGGGCCCGCCGGTTCGCCCGTCGATGACCATGGAAAGCTCGCTCGGGTGAACTCCGCAGCCGGCCTGGCCCGGACGATCCGCCGTGTCGGCCCGCTGCTCGGCGGAACCGCTTTGCTCGCCGCCTGCACGGGTCCGGTCGTGGTGGGCATTCCCCTGCCCTCGCCTTCGCCGAAAAGCACGGAAATCGCCTGCCCGGCGCCCGGGGTCGCGATCACCGCGGGCGAGGTGGAGGCCGCGATGGGCCTGCGGGCGCTCGGCATCCTCCTGACCAACTGCGGCACGGGTGACTACACCGCGCACGGCTATCCGGTGGTCCGGGTGCTGGACGCGGACCGGCGGCCGCTCGACGTCGTCGTCGGCGACGGGTCGGCCCCGGTCAGCGCCCCGGACAGCTACGACGTCCCGCCCCAGCCGGTGACGGTGAAGCCCGGTGAACAGGTGACGGCGCGGGTCCTGTGGCGCAACACGGTGCTCGACTCGACGGTGCCCGCCACGAACGGCCACTACCTGGAGATCGCCCCGGCCGCCGGGGAACCGGCCCAGGTCGTGGCCCCGCAGGGCGGCATCGACCTCGGCACGACCGGGCGGCTGGCCGTGAACGCCTGGGCCGTCCGCCCCTGATCACGCTTCCTGCCGGAGGACTCCGTTCTCCACGAGGAAAGTCGTGAGTGCCTCGGCGAGAGCCTCCGGTTGATCTTCGGGGATCAGTGTCGAGGAGTCGGCGATCTCGACCAGGGTGGCGTGGGGGAGTAGGTCCGCCAGGCGCCGGCCGTGGTCGGCGGGCATGAGGCGGTCTTCGGTGGCCCAGACGACGAGGGCGGGCCGGTCGAAGTCGCGGAGGCGGGCGGCCCATTCGAGCTGGACCTTGCGGGGTGGTGCGGAGGTGCCGAACTTGGCCAGGTCGCGGCGGATCTCGCGGCTGTGGGTGGCGGGGGAGAACCAGTCGTCGAGCACGTCGTCGGGGATGCCGTGCTTGCTCAGGCCGCCGTACGCGCGGGGGCTGTGCCGGAAGAGCTTGGTGGCGAACAGTTTCGTCATCAGCCAGGGGCCGCCGGGGACGCGGGCGAGGGCGAGCAGGGGGCGCACGGGCTTCGGCGGGAAGTTGTCGAACGCCTCGCACGCGACCAGCACGAGCCTGCCGACCCGGTCCGCTTTGCCTTCGGAGACCAGGAACTGGGGGCCGCCCCAGTCGTTCATGATCAGCGTGACGTCGGTGAGGTCGAGTCGTTCGAGCAGTTCGGCGAGCAGGAGTGCCTGGCCGCGCTGGGAAAGATCGGCGTCGGGCTTCATCGGCACGCGGTGCGCGCCGAGTGGCAGCGTGGGCAGGACGCAGCGGTAACCCGGGAGCAGCGGGAGGACCTTGCGCCACTGCGAGTCGTTCATCGGGAAGCCGTGGGTGAAGACCAGGACCGGGCCAGTGCCGCCCGTGTCGACGTAGGCGAGGGGGCCGGCGGACAGTTCGATCGTGGGCATCGCGACTCCATTAGGTAGATCACTCTACTTAGGTAGCGTAGGGGCACGGTGGTCGCGGTGTCGAGCTGCTCCGCTGTGCGCTAGATTTAGAAAATGCTAAATCTGGATCGCGGCCTGAAGCGGGAAGGCGTGGTGCTCCGATATGGCGACCTCGCGGGCGACCGGCGGCCTGTCGTGTTCACGCATGGGGCCGGGATGGATCACCGGATGTTCGACGTTCAGGCGCAAGCCCTGCACGCGGCCGGTCGTCGGGTCGTCAGCTGGGATCTGCGCGGGCACGGTGAGTCGCGGCTCGAGCCGGGTGTCCGATTCGCCGCCGCGGACGCGCTCGGCGATCTGATCGCGCTCCTCGAGCACCTCGATCTGGACCGTCCGGTCCTCATCGGACACTCGCTCGGCGGCAACCTCGTACAGGCGCTCGTCCGTCGCCTGCCGGAACGCGCGCACGCCCTCATCGTCGTCGATTCCACCTGGAACGCCGGTCCGCTCACCGCGGCGGAACGCTTCGCGCTGAAGCTCGCGGCGCCGTCGTTGGCGCTCATCCCGGCCGGGCGGCTGCCAGGGCTCATGGCTCGCGCGTCGGCCGTGACGCCGGAGGCGATCGCCGAGTGCGCGGCGACGTTCGCGCGCATGCCCAAGCATGTGTTCCTCGACGTCTGGCGGGCGACCGTGTCGCTGGTCGACCCGGACCCGGCCTACCGCACGCCCGTGCCGCTGGGCCTCATCCGCGGGGACAGCGACCGCACCGGGAACATCGCGACCGCGATGCCGCGCTGGGCGCGGGCCGAAGGCGTGACCGAGCAGGTCATCCCCGGTGCCGGGCACGTCGTCACGCTGGACGCGGCCGATGCGGCCACGCGGGCCATCGAACACCTCATCGCCGGATGGGAGCGACAGGTATGACGGAAAGCGATGAGCTCGTCACCGCGATGGGCGACGTCCTCGCGTCCTGGAACCTGCCGCGCGCGACCGGCCGCGTCTACGGCCGGTTGCTGCTCAACGCCGACCCCGCCTCCCTCGACGCGCTCGGTGAGGCACTCGGCCTGAGCAAAGGGGCGGTGAGCGTGGCCGTCCGCGAGCTGGTGTCCTGGGGTCTCGCGCGGACGATCCCGCAACCGGGCAGCCGCCGCCTGCTCGTCGAGGCGGCGGGCGGGTTCGAGCAACTCCTCGCCGCCAGCCACGAGCGGACGCGTTCGTTCATCCGCGTGCTGCGCAACGGCACCCAGTACGCCGAGGACGCCCACGCCGAGGCCCGGCTCGCGGAGGTCACCGAGTTCTTCGAGTCCTACGTGGAAGCGGGGGACCGGATGCTGCGCGACCGGCGGTCTTGACGGCGGACTCGCCGCCTCCTAGGTTGACCGGACATGGGACGTCCCATGTCCGATGTAGTACCTCGGTGCTCCCTCGGTGTCCCTCGATGAGGAGGCCCATCCGGTGAAACCCCGTCCCAGACTCGCGGCGACCCTGCTCGCCGCCGCGGTGCTCTGCCTGCCACTCGCTCCCCAGGCCACCGCGGCCCCGGCGGCCCCGGCGACCGGCGGGTGCGCCTCGTCCGTGCCGTTCGTTTCGGGCACCGAGGGCTACCACACCTTCCGCATCCCGGCGCTCGTGCGCACGGCCACCGGTTCCCTGCTCGCCTTCGCCGAAGGACGCCGCGAATCGGCGGGTGACTCCGGCGCGATCGAGGTCGTGTCACGGTCGTCCGCCGACGGCGGGTGCACCTGGGGTCCGATGGCCGTGGTCTCGGCGAACGGTGACGCCACCGCGGGCAACCCGGCCCCGGTCCTGACCCGCCGCGGCGAACTGGTCCTGCTCACCACCCGCAACGGCCGGGTCTCGGAGAAGGAGATCATGGCCGGGACGGTGTCCGAAGCGGACAGCAGGCGCGTCTTCGTCCAGCGCAGCAAGGACAACGGCCGGACCTGGACCGCGGCCACCGACATCACCGCGGCTGCCAAGCAGCCGGACTGGCGCTGGTACGCCACCGGTCCCGGGCACGCGATCGTGCTGCGGCACGGTCCGCACGCGGGCCGGATCGTGGTGCCCGCCAACCATTCCAGCGCGCCGCCCGCCGGTTCGCCGGACGTCGGCACGGAGGCCAAGTACTACGGCGGCCACGACCTCTACAGCGACGACGACGGGCGGACCTGGCACATCGGCTTCCGCGACGCCCCCACCGACGGCGTGATCGCGCCCAACGAGACCACCGTGGCCGAACTCCCGGACGGCAGGCTGTACTTCTCCAGCCGCAACCAGGGGTCCGCGCCGGAACACCGGCTCGGTGCCTACAGCGCGGACGGCGGGAAGACCCTCACCGCGCCCTACCAGGTCGAGGAATCCCTGAGCGGGCCGGTGGTGCAGGGCAGTGTGCTGCAGACGATCGTGCCGGGGGTGCTGCTGTTCTCCGGACCCGCCGACCCGGCCAAGCGGAGGCAGATGCAGCTGCGGATCAGCCTCGACGGCGGACGGGAATGGCGGCCGGGGCTCACCGTGACCACCGGTCCCGCCGCCTACTCGGATCTGGTGCAGGCCGACCTCGCCACGATCGGGCTGCTCTACGAAACCGGCGTGAACGGGTCCAGTGAAACCGTGGCGTTCCAGCGGATCCCGCTGTGGCGGATCGCCGGCTGACCCGTGCGGTTTCGGGCGGCGGTGAAACCCGCCCTTGAACACCGGTGAATGTGCTCTGGTTGCCGTACGAAGTGGACAGAGCGAAAGGGACAGCCATGCGCAACCGCGACATGTGAGGCCGTGCCACCGATCCCACCGGATCGGTGGCAGCTCCGCGGTGAGACGGCCGCGAAGCCAGGTTTATTCGCCGGGAGCGGCCAGCTCCCGGGCGTCGAGCGAACCGCCGGTCACCGCGCGTGCGAGCGCCAGTAGTGGTTGGCCGGTGGTGATGCTGTGGGCGGCGAGGCGGTCGCGTGCGGTGTCGGGGTCGATGCCTGCGGTTCCGGCGAGTATGCCGATTGCTTGGTTGACGTGTGCGCGTTCGTTGAGGGTGGTGAGGCTGCGTTCGGCGAGTCGTTCGAGGCGGCGCTGGTCGTGTTCTTGGGTGAGGCCGAGGACCGCGAGGTCGGTTAGTGCTTGTGCCTGGTGGTGTTGCCGGTCCGAGAGTTCGGTGGGTGTGGTGAAGAACAGGTTCAGCCCGCCGACGGCGTCGTCGAGCAGGCGCATCGGGAACGCGAACACCGCGTGGAGTCCCTGGGCCAGTGCGGCGTCGGCGAATACCGGCCATCGGGAACCGCTGTCGCGCAGGTCGGTGGCGGACACGAGGGTGTTTTCGGTGATGCAGTCCCGGCACGGTCCCTGCTCGGTGTGCACCTGGAGCAGTTCGGCGAACTGGGCGCGTTCGTCGGAGGCGGCGACCATGGCCAGGCCGCCGCGGGGATCGGTGATCAGCACGCCGGCGGCGTCGGTGCCCAGTACCTGGGCGCAGGCCGTGGTGACCGCGTGTACGACGGTCAGCCCGTCGTGGCGGGTGGTCAGCAGGGCGGTGATCCCGGCGACGAGGTCGCTGAACTGGTCCTCCGGGCTGTGCACGGAGTCAGCATACGGCCACGTCGGGCGCGAGGCAGGCACCGACAAGGGTCAGTCGGTCGAGGAGTCGAAGCGGAGTTGCCGGTCGAGCACCGCCCGTGCGACCTCGGTGAGTGGCAGGTGTTTGCTGAACGCGTGGGCGCGCAGCCGCAGCAGGGCGTCGCTCAGGCTCACGTGGAGTTGGGCGGCGAGCATGCCGGTCGCGATGTTGACCTCGTCGTAGAACCCGGGCGTCTCTTCCCGGGTCCACAGTGCTGTCTCGTCGTTCTCCTGGTTGTCGGCGAGCAGCGCGGTGGTGACTATCTCGGCCAGTGTGGCGGCGTCGCCCAGCCCGTCCGCGTCGAGTGCCCCGGGGCGGCGGCGGTACAGGGTGAGTGTGCCCATGCGGATCGCCCCGGCCTGCAGCGGGAACGCGAATACCGCGCCCACCCCGGCGGGGGTTACTTCGTCGGTGAACCCGGGCCAGCGGGTGTGCTCGGCGCGCAGGTCGCTGACCAGGACCGGTTCGCCGGTGCCGAATGCCGTCACCCCGGGGCCTTCGCCCACGGTGTATTGCACTTCCTCCAGCGACTCCACCCAGGGCCCGCTGGCGGCGATCAGGTCTTGCGACGGGGTGCTGGTGCGGACCGTGACCGCTGCCGCGTCCACGTCGAGCTGCTCGACGGTCACCGCGCAGACCACGCCCACCCAGCCGGAAGCCGCCGTGCGCAGGCTCGCCCGCCCGGCGACCAGCCGCCACAACCGGTCGTGGCGCTGCCCGTCCACCGCTTGCCACCTCCAGCCGGCCGTCACTGGGGCCGGTGGCCCTCGATGAAGATATTTTCGCGCACCGCTCGCGGCCCCGCCGATCACCCGCCCGTGATCACCGGGATCCGGTCGCCGACCGCGGCTTCGGCGTGGTCACTGCCGGTAGTTCTCCACGGTGTTCGCGCTGCGCAGGTCCGCGTCGTCCGGGTTCTGGCCGGACTCCCGCCGGGCCTGCCGCTGCCGGAGCAGGTCCCAGTAGCGGTCGAGCTGGACCTCGATGGCGCGAAGCTGGTCCCGTTCCTCCGTGGTGGCCTCGCGGCCGATGTGGTCGCGCTGGATCCGGTGTTCTTCGTCGATGAGCTGGGTGATCCGCTCGGTGATGTCGTCGTCGGCCATGGTGCGGTTTCCGTTCCTTCCGGGCTTACTCACGCAGGGCGGTGGCGCCGCCGACCGGCGGGGGCGCGTAGGTGCCGTAGAGCGCCGGGTCCGGTTTGGGGGCGGTGCCAGGACCGCCGAGCGGTTCCGGCTTCATCAGGTACTCGAGTCCCTCCGCGCCGAAGCTCCAGCCACCCTTGGAGCCGTCGGGTCCGTCGGACAGGTGCCAGACGGTGTTGTTGTGGTCCTGGTTCTCTTCGTCGAACAACGCGGTGGGGGCCAGTGAGCTTTCCAGCCCGTCGGCTTTCAGGTCTTCGATGGCGGCGAGCCACTGCTTCTGGTGGACGGTGTCGCGAGCGAGGTTGAACCGGAGCATTTCCTTCACCCCGGGGTCGTCGGTCATGTTGTACAACCGCGCGGTCTGCAACCGTCCCTGTGCTTCGGCCGCGGCGTTGGCGCGGAAGTCCGCCAGTAGGTTGCCGCTGGCCACGATGTAGGACCCGATCCACGGCACACCCTGGGAGTTCTGCGGCATCGCCCCGCCCCCGGCCACGATCGCCTGCTGCGGGTCCATCCCGCCGATCACCGCGGCCATCACCGGATCCTTCACCGCCTCCGCGGTCACCGTCGACGGCGCACCCTCGAGCAGCCGGGCCACCATCGTGGCCAGCATCTCCACATGCCCGATCTCCTCGGTCGCCGTATCCATGATCAAGTCCTTGTACTTGCCCTCCATGCGGCAGTTCCACCCCTGGAACAGGTACTGCATGGTCACCGTCATCTCGCCGTACGCCCCGCCGATGAGCTCCTGCAACTTCCGCGCGTACACCGGATCGGGCCTTTCCGGCTTGGCCTCGAACTGCAGCAATTTCGTATGCCGGAACACCGTCTACAACCTCCTGGAATAGTCAGGGAGCACCCGGCGTCTTGCCGTCGACGCTGACCGGGATTTCACCCACCATCGGGCACACGCGCACCGCCTCCGCGGTGATCTGGTCGCGCAGCTTCTCGTCCGGAACGCCGGGCAGCATCATCGAGACGGTCGCGTTCAGGCCGTATCGCCGTTCACCGTCGTGGGTCAGCGAGACGCGGGCGGTGACCGCGCTTTCCGCCGTTTCCACGTCGGCCGAGCTGGCCACCAGCACCAGCGACTGGTGCAGGCAGGTGGCCAGCGCGGCGGCGTACAGGCGTTCCGGGTTCAGCCGGTCCTGCTCGCCGGAGGGCTCCCCGACGCGGTACCCCATGTCGTCGCGCCCGTCGATGCGCACCGACCCGCGACCGGAAGTCGCCTCGGTGGTGTAGATCCGTTCGGTCATGGACATCCCCGTTCGTTTCGCACGCGTCGGCTTCCCCGCTCGACCGGCGGCAAACAAGTGGTTGTGGCCCCCGGAGCCGGGTAGTCCGGTCGCATGGACGAGACACCGCGCGACGACGACGAGGAACTGCAGGAGGACGCGGCCAGCCGGACCGCCATGTCGGAGGACGACACCGGCCCGCCGCACGAGCCCGAAGCCCAGCCGGGCCGATCGGCGGTCTCCGACCGGCCGGAGAAGGCGCAGCCCACCGGCAACGTCGGCCTGAGCGACTATCCGCCGACCGGCCCGGGCGGCGACTGATTTCCGACCGGTCGACGCGCGTACTCGCGAAGTGCGCGGGTAGCCGAGTGCCTGCTGACGATTCCGGTGCGGAGGAGTGTGTTCGATGCGTGCGATGGTCTATCGCGGGCCGTACAAGGTCCGTGTCGAGGAGAAGGACATTCCGCCGATCGAGCACCCGGGTGATGCGATCGTCCGGGTCGGCCTGGCGGCGATCTGCGGTTCCGACCTGCACCTCTACCACGGGATGATGCCCGACACGCGGGTCGGCATGACCTTCGGGCACGAATTCGTCGGCGTGGTCGAGGAGGTCGGGTCCGGGGTCCGCAACCTCAAGCGCGGCGACCGCGTCATGGTGCCGTTCAACATCTTCTGCGGTACGTGCTGGTTCTGCGCCCGTGGCCTGTACTCCAACTGCCACAACGTCAACCCCAACGCCACCGCGGTCGGCGGCATCTACGGCTACTCCCACACCTGCGGTGGGTACGACGGTGGCCAGGCCGAATTCGTCCGGGTGCCGTTCGCCGACGTGGGGCCGACGGTGATCCCCGAGTGGATGGACGAAGAGGACGCCGTGATGCTCACCGACGCGCTGGCCACCGGCTACTTCGGCGCGCAGCTCGGCGACATCGTCGAAGGGGACGTGGTGGTGGTCTTCGGCGCCGGGCCGGTGGGCCTGTTCGCGGCGAAGTCGGCCTGGTTGATGGGCGCGGGCCGGGTCATCGTCGTCGACCACCTGGAATACCGCCTGGAGAAGGCCCGGACCTTCGCCCACGCGGAGACCTGCAACTTCACCGAATACGACGACATCGTCGTGCACATGAAGAAGCTGACCGAGCACCTCGGCGCCGACGTCGCCATCGACGCGGTGGGCGCCGAAGCGGACGGCAACCTCACCCAGCACGTGACCTCGGCCAAGCTGAAGCTGCAGGGCGGCTCACCGGTGGCGCTCAACTGGGCGATCGACTCGGTGCGCAAGGGCGGCACCATCTCGGTGATGGGTGCCTACGGGCCGATGTTCAGCGCGGTCAAGTTCGGCGACGCGATGAACAAGGGCCTCACGCTGCGGATGAACCAGTGCCCGGTCAAGCGGCAGTGGCCACGCCTGTTCGAGCACATCCGCAACGGCTACCTCAAACCCAGCGACATCATCACCCACCGCATCCCGCTCGAGCACATCGCCGAGGGCTATCACATCTTCTCCGCGAAACTGGACGGCTGCATCAAACCGCTCATCGTGCCGAACGCCGCCTGAGAAAGGGGAAAACGACCATGGCCTACACCTCGGAGCGGCCGGCGATCGCCGAATCGAGTGAACAGTTGCGTGCCCGGATCCCGGGCTGGGGCGCCGATCTGGACCCGGAGGACCGGCCGTCGGTGCCGAAACTGCAGTGGCAGGAAGACCGCAGCGGCGCCCACTGGGAATTCCCGGAACGGCAACCGGAGAAGTGGCCGAGGGAACGGTCGATCGAGCACAAGTTCCTCACGCCCGTCTTCGGCACGTCCTGCCCGCCGAAAGGCGTTTCCGGGCTGTTGCGCAGGTTCGCCTACCGCCGGTTCAGTGAAGGGCGTGCCGCGCACTGGCTCATCCTGCTGGGCGCGGACCGGGTGGACGCCTGGGAAAGCCACCTGCGGTCGTTCGCGACCACGCGCCCGGACAACCCCGTCACGGAAACCGGTGTGCTGAGCGAATTCTCGCGGCACGGCCTTTCGTCACGGTTCGGCAGGAAACGCGCCGATGTGCGGCACCACGCCCTCGACCCGGTCATCGTCGCGGGCCCCTGGTTGCTCGCGGGCGGCGCCGTCTTGTCCGTCGTCAGGGCGGTACTCCGCCGCCGTCGCTGATCGGTTTCCCTGAAAGAGGCGTCATGCTCACCCGGAACGTCGCCCCCGGCATCCACTGCGTGACCGAGTCCCACGTCAACTTCTACCTCGTTGAAGAGGAAGGCGGGCTGCTCCTGGTCGACGCCGGGCTGCCCACCTCGTGGCGGGTGCTGGTGGCGGCGTTGCGGGAACTGGGCAGGCGGCCGCAGGACATCGCCGCGCTCGTGCTGACCCACGGCCACTTCGACCACCTGGGCATCGCCGAGCGGGTGCGCACCGAACTCGGGGCACCGGTGTACATCCACGACAACGACGTACCGCTGACCCGGCACCCGCGCCAGTACGGCCGGGCCCGGCCGCTGACCAAGTACCTGCTGACGCAGGTGCGGGCGATGCCCATCGTGGCCGGGCTGGTGGCGCGCCGGGCGTGGTGGCCGGCGCCGGTGCGCCGCGTCGAACGCATCCGGGACGAGGTGCTGCCGGTGCCCGGCTCGCCGCGCGTGCTGTTCACCCCCGGGCACACGCTGGGGCACTGCGCACTGCACTTCCCCGACCGGGACGCCGTCATCGCCGGAGACGCGATGGTCACCCTGAACCCGTATCGCGGCACCACGGGCCCGCAGATCGTTTCGGGCGCCGCCACCGCGGACGAGGAACGCGCCCTGGAATCGCTGGGTGTCATCGCCGACACCGGGGCCACCACGGTCCTCGTCGGCCACGGCCCAGCGTGGACGGAAGGCGCCGGGAAGATGGTCGACCTGGCCCGGCGACACGGTCCCTCCTGACCGTTCGTTCCGCCATGGCGTGGTCACCGGGCCCAGCGTCCGAGGGTGAATCCGCTGCCCGCTCGGGTGACTTCGAGCGCGCCCGCGCCGCCGAAGTGGGCGGGTACGAGCAACTCGCCTTCGTCGGCGGCCCGCTCGAGGATCCGGCGCCGGGTGGCCGCCGCTTGGCCAGGCGCGGCGCAGGAACTGCTGTTGCAGCACGGTTCGAGGATCTGCACCGGGCTGTGCAGGAGGTCACCCACGAAGACGGCCCGATCGCTTCCGGACGCGAGTCGCAGCACGGACGAACCGGGGGGGTGTCCCTATGGGTTTGTCAAGCGGCTGCCGCGGTGTGGGCTGGTTCGGGGTGTCGGTAGTGGGTGCCGGTGCGGAGCATGGCGTAGAGGACGTCGCAGCGGCGTCGGGCGAGGCAGATGAGGGCGGCGTTGTGTTTCTTGCCTTCGGCTCTTTTGCGGTCGTAGTAGGTGCGGCTGGCCGGATCGTGCAGTGCGGCGAAGGCGGCGAGGAAGAACGCGCGTTTGAGTTTGCGGTTGCCGGTGCGGGCGGGGTGTTCGCCTTTGATGCTGGTGCCCGAGGCGCGGGTGACCGGGGCGATGCCGGCGTAGGCGGCCAGGTGTGCGGAGCTGGCGAAGTTGGAGGCGTCGCCGATCTCGAGCAGGATGCGGGCGGCGGTCCTGACCCCGATGCCCGGCATGGAGGTCAGGACCCCGGCAAGAGGGTGCGCATCGAGTATCTCCTCGACCTCGGTGGCGAGCTGTGTGCGTTGCTGGAGCACGGTTTTCAGGCTGTCGGCGAGTCTGGGCAGCACGGTGTCCGCGGCGGTGGTTCCGGGGACGGTGACAGTCTGCTCGCCGAGCGCGGTCATGATCGCCTCGACCAGTTTGTCGCCCATGCGCGGGGCGTGGGCCTTCGCTATCGCGGTGAGTTTGCGGCGCCCGGCCTTGCGGATTCCGGTGGGGCCGCCGCAGCGGGACAGGATTTCCAGGACCGCCGGATGACTGATCTTCGGGCCGATCGCGCGTTCGAGGGCGGGATGGACGCCGGTGAGCAGCCCGCGGATGCGGTTGCCGAGGCGGGTGGCCTCACCGGCCAGGTCGTCGTCGAAGCCGACCAGGACCTCCAGCTCGGCCAGGGTGTCGTCACCGACGTCGACCGGGCGCAGCGTGTGTGGCAGCGAGCGGGCCGCGTCGGCGATGATGAACGCGTCGCGGGCGTCGGTCTTCGCCCGCCCGGGATAGAGGTCGGCGATCCGGCGCATCGCCAGTCCGGGCAGATAGGCGACCTGGTGCCCGTGGGCTCGCGCGACAGCGACCGGCAGCGCGCCGATCGTCGCGGGCTGATCGACGACCACCAGCAGCGGCCCGTGGCTGGCGAGTTTGTCGAACAGCGCTCGCAGTTTGGGTTCGCTGTTGGGCAAGGGGCCGTCGTGCAGCCTCTTCCCGGCCGGGTCCAGGCCCACCGCGTGGTGGGATTCTTTGCCGACGTCAAGACCGAGGAACACGCCGAAACTGCTGCTCATGCACGCGTCTTTCGTCCGTCGCGGGTGGTCGCCGGTCAGGCATCGATGGCCGGCACCCACGTTACGACGAGACCTACCCGGCGGGGTGGCCGTGTCCCTATCAGCGGTCCCTCGATGCCGCCAGGCCCGGTGACACCACCCCCCGGATCATGGACTCGACTGGGGGCATCAGTCATGCCGAACCTGGCGACCACAGCTCCTTGATCAGGAACTATGAAAAAGGTAACGGGTGTGGCCGGGCGCGGACTCCAGCACCAGGTGTTCGTCGATGCGGTGGAAACCGTCCCACAGCACGGCTTGGCCCGCCCGGTGGATGGGCGCGACGCTGTCTTCGTAGATTAGCCGGTCGACGGCCTGCAAACCCGCGCCGCTCACGTTGTCCGGGCCGTAGTGGGCGTCGTCGGCGGCTGGGATGAGGTATTCGGCGTTGGGGAAGGTCGGTTCCCACATACCTACGGCGCCGAAGGTGTTCCAGCCGACGTGATCGACGTGGAGGTGCGTGTTGACGACGAGGTCGACGTCCTCCCGCCTTACCCCGGCGCTGTGCAGCACCCACGTCTGCAGCGCGATCACCGTCCGGCCCGTGGCCGGGTCCCAGTGGTCCGGCGCCAGCCAGGCGTTGCGCTCCCACACCTCGGGCGGGACGTCGGGCAGGAAGTCCGCGGCGGGGAGGAACGGCTCGTGCCACTCGATGAGGCGGATGAGCTCGACATCGCCCAAGGTCGAACGCTGCACGCTGCTGTCTTTCACTCTTCCAAGCTAAGAAGGCCGGCCGATCTTCTCAATGCACCGGGTCTGGGTGGACGGGGACTGGTGCACCCGGGTCGATGCGTTCCAGGGCGCGGGTTTCTACGTCGTCCTGAAGGGCAACTGCTGGCTGCTGACCGACGGCGGCGAGTCGATCTCCCTCGACGCGGGTGCCGCGGTGCTGCTGCCGCATGGCGCGGGACACGTGGTCGCCGCGCGCCCGACCGACGTGGAGACCGCCCGCCGCAAGGCGGTGCCCTTCGAACGCCGGCTGGCGGAGTCGGGATCCGAGCGTGAGGGGACCGAGGTGCTGTGCGGCGGTACCGGCTCGACTGCAGCCGCATGCACCCCTTGCTGACCGAACTGCCGGAGGTCGTCCACCGCCCGCACCGGGTCGACCGGAACCCGGAACTGCGGGCCGCGATCGACCTGCTGGCCGGCGAACTCGACCGGCGGAAACCCGGCTCCTGCGTCGCCCTGCCGAGCCTGCTCGACCTGCTGCTCGTCTACCTGATCCGGTCGTGGATGGGCGAAGCCACCCACGGCTCCTGGCCCGGCGCACTCGGCGATCCGGTGACGGCCGCAGCCCTGCGGGCGATGCACTCCGCCCCGGCCGCGCCCTGGACGAACGACCGGCTGGCCGCCGAGGCAGGCGTCTCCCGGGCCACCCTGGCGCGCCGGTTCACCGCCCACGTCGGCCGCCCGCCGACGGCGTACCTCACCTGGTGGCGCCTGATCCTCGCCGCCGGTCAACTCCGCGACACCGCCGGCACCCTGGCCACCATCGCCACCCGGGTCGGCTACGGAAGCCCCTACGCGCTGTCGCACGCCTTCGAACGCGAATTCGGCACCACACCGGGCCGATACCGGACGCTGGCCGCCGAACGTTCCGCTTCCGCTGGAGCCGGCTCCCGGGCGACCGCGTCCGTGAGCTGATCACCTGGTGCCTGCGTCGTGGTGACCGGGAACGGAATCAGCTCCGCCCAGTCGAACCAGCGCCCCGATTCGGGGTGCTCCCGCACGGTCCCGACCTCGCGCTTGCGGTGTTCCGCGGGATTCGACGAGACCCGCCGGCAGCGATCGCGTCGTGCCGGCGGGTGCTCCGTCAGGATTTCACGCCATCGCGGGCTACGGCTTGATGTAGAGGTCCCACGACCAGTGCGACGCGGAGCAGTAGTAGGCCGACCACCGGCGATCCTGCTGCCCGAGGTAGCCGTTGATCTGGCAGTCGCCCTCTTCCGTCCAGCTGGACTCGAGGTAGTACCTCGGGTCGCCGCCCGCGCTGGCCGGTTGCGCGAGCGCGATGGTCGACGCCAGCGCGCCCATCACGGCGGCTGCCGCGATCTTGCTCTTCTTCACTTGTGTAGCCCCCAGTTTCTCTCTTGGAACACGTGCGCGGACAAATAATCACGAAGCGGGCTCGCTTGTCTGCCGAACGGAGTAAATTCAACAAACTGTTGATGACCGGCGGAGGCGGCCGCTGCTCCCGCCGTCGGCGGTAGCAGCGGGTCAAGTGGCGTCACCGGCTGTCGCCGCGGCTTTCGCAAGTGGGTGATCTGCCGCGCCCGGTCTTGGTGGAGCCACGGGGAACGTGGATCGTCAATGCCCGGCAACGCCTCTTGATCCAGGACGGCAAAGGAGCCATGGATGAATCCTGATCTGTTGCGCAACTACCTCGCCAAATACCGCGTCAACCGGCGGGACACCCTCCGGATGGCTGGTGCCGCGGGAGTCGCCGCGGCCGCCCTGTCCGCAGGGGCGCAGCCGGCGAGTGCCGAAGCTCGCCTCGCCCGGCAGGGCAAGCCTGACTCGCCCGGCGATTTCGATGACACGCCGTTCGACTACGCCGATCCCGCGAACCTGGCCGACTGGGCGCCGAGCCGGTATGGCGCGGGAGATCAACGAGGCAGTTTCAACGAGGTGACCCCCGGCAAGACCGCGTCGGCGTTGAGTGTGCTCAAACCGGGCCGGCCGGTGCGGACGTACAACCTGGGAGAGCTGATGTGGAACGGCTTCCCCGCGTTCAAAACCGATCCTCGCCGGACCTACGAACAGCGGCTCACCATCGCCGGGTACCAGCCCCCGCCGGGGTTCCTGGAGGCGGGTGGCGTGCTGATGACCACCGAACCGCTCGGCGCCAACAAACTCAGCTACCACGAGGAGCGCTTCGCGGCGGAGGTGTCGCCGAAACACCCGGTACCGCTGGCCACGACCTACCAGATCGCCTCCCAGCTCGACAACCTCTGCCACGTCGGCGCGGCCGAGTACTACTACAACGGTTTCCGAGGTCCCGACTTCGCCGCCGGTCACGGCGCCACCAAACTGGGCAACGAACACATGGGCCCGGTCGTCACCCGGGGCGTGCTGCTGGACGTGCTCGGGGTGAAGCTGGCCGCGGGCCGGGCCGAGGACCTCGCCGAACCCGCCAGCAACGGCAAGCCGCTGCTGCGGGAGAACTACCGGATCACCGTCGAGGACATCAAGGAAGCGATGGACTTCGGCGGGATCGACCGGATCGCGCCGGGCGATGTTGTGCTGTTCCGCACGGGTTGGAACCAGCTCCTCGCCCGCCGCGAACCGGGTGACATCCTCCGCTGGGAGGCACCGAACGGGATGCCCGGGATTTATTTGCGGGAAGCTCGCTGGCTGGCCCGGTCCCGGCCCGCCGTGATCGGCAGCGACACCTGGGCGCTCGAAGTCCTCGGCAACCCGGTCAACAACGACGGATCGGCCTTCCCCGTGCACCAGGAACTGTTGATGCGCCATGGAATCCGGATCGGTGAGTCCTACGTACTCGACGGCCCCGCCGACGACCGGGTGTACGAATTCGTCTTCGCCGTGACCCCTCAGTTCGCCGAAGGCGCGACCGCGGGGAACACCCCTCCACTCGCCCTGGGACAACCTCGACGCCGCTGACCCCACCCGCTCGTGAAAGGCCGCCGGCACCCGCCGGCGGCCTTCACACCGAGAGCCGACGGTGTGGCCGCCCCCACGCGAAGGCCGAATACTCTGTGCGGTAGGTGATCCACGCGCTACTCGTGGACACCGCCGATTATTGCATGAGCCGGATTCCCGGAAGCGGATCTATGTGCCATGGCGGGACGACCCATGGCGGTCAGCAGTGCCTGCAAGGGGTATACGTCTTTTCGGGGTAATTGCTTTTGGCGTGGGCTCTTCATCGCCGGTGTTGGCTCATGACGTGTGGGTTCGAGTTCGTGTACTGGTGCAGGTAGGGCTGGCGAACCCTGCAAGTGCTGCGTTCCGACGCGGCGCTGACCGCCGTCGGCCAGCAATTCCTCGACAGGATCGCCGAACGCCTCGAGTCGCGGCAGGACAAGCCTCCTGCCGACGAGGGCGAGAGAGCTGGCCGCGGCCGCCACCCACGACCGCTTCGCCGGTTGGCGTGCGCGCTATCAGCGTCCGGAACTGCCGATGGTCATCGAGTTGGCTCAACACTGGCTGGACAGGCGTTCGCGGCCACTCGCCCGCCTCAGTCCTAGCTCGTCGGGTCTCCAGCCGACGCCTGCCGGACGGGGTGTCCTCGCCGAGCATCTGGCGAGCCGCGACGGATATCTTGTAGTCGTGCACCGAAGCGGTGTCCAGGATTTCCTCGACGGAGTCGTCGAACAGGCGCGGGTGCTCCCCGCCCGATGTCTTCCGGGTATTCACGTGACGCCGTGCCGCGAGGTGCCGGCCGACGTCGAACTCGCAGGGACGACGGCCGGCCCTGGGTCGGGGCCGGCCGCGGTGGATTCGCGTCAGCTGGTCGACTCGGAGTGCCAATCGGTGAAGTGGGCGTCGGCGGTGCCATCCTTGGCGTCGAAGCCGCGGTAGTAGGCGGTGGTGTTCTCGTCGGCCTCGCCGAAGCCGCAGTACACCCAGATGCCGCTGGCGGCGGTGTTCGGGTTGAGGCAGTAGCCCCAGTACCAGGTGCCGGCGTCGTAGAATTCGAGCTGTCCCACGGCTGAACGGCTGTTTCCTTCGTCGTCCTTCACGAAGATCTTGTCGCCATCGCGCACGAAGCAGACGTGGACGTAGCTGTTGTTCGACGCCTCGTTGCCGCTGCAGCCGTGGCTGTCGGCCTGGATCGAGAGGTCGAGCGCGGCGACTTCGGCGGCGCTGGCCGGCTGGGCGATTTGGACGACGGTACGGATACCGGTGCTTTCGCCCGGTGCTTCTTCTTCGGCGATCACCGGTGACGCGAGTGCCAGCGCCGCTGCCCCCACCGCACTCGCGACAACCATCGCCCGGATTCTGTTTCTCATCACGGTTCCCCTCGATTGATGACGGCCGGCCCTCCGGTCGGCGCGATGCGAGTCGACCATGGATTTCCGAGGCGCCACAGGGGAAATAGGCGCTTTCACTCAAACAGCTCAGTGAACGGACGATGAAATCCGCGCAATGGAATAAAGTCATCCGTGAAGTGGAAGGTTGGGTGTTCACCGGGCGCCGCAGAGCTTTCTGCAACGAAACGGCGTAGGGGCGCGCATTGGGTGCGGCTGAGTGGCCGATCGGCCACCGTTGGGCCAACTCAAGCACGAGAAGGCGCACAGTTGTTGCCGGGGTGGCGACCGGCCGGGCTATTCTGGTCCGCGCGGCGCCGATTACTTGTGGGCTTTACGTGGGGGAGCGCCACTTCATCGGCCAAGAGAAGTTTCTTGCTGGTCGAGGGGTTGGGACGTGCGCAAGGGGGACATCGCGACCCGGCGTGTGCTGGGCAGTCGAAGACCGCGCCCAGCTCGGAGAAAGCTATTTCGAGTTTGTCGCGGAGCTGTGCCGCGGACGACTGCGCCCCTGCGACCGGACGCCAAGGTCGTGGGCCTGCTGATCAGTTCTGGCAGCACATCGTGGTCCCCCAGGGTCCCTGATTCGCCAGCTCTCCAATTGCAAGATCGCGCTCCCAGAATCGTGGGTCATCGTCGTGCATTTCTTCGACATCGAATCTGGGCGAATGGAATCGGGGTCTCGTGGCAAGAAGGAGAACTTTGAGAAATATGATATCCCGATCGCACGCGATGGCGGTATCTCGGATCTGCTGACCGAAGCGGCGAGTCCGAACCGTCGATTTGATGTGGTGATCTGTGAGAGCGTTTCCCGGATCGCCCGGAGGTCCTTTGAAGGCATTTCGATCGAGCGGGCTGGAGCAAGTCGACGTTCCGCTGTTCGCGGCGAACGAGCCGATCGCTATCACCGGTAGTCGGGCTCAGCGGGTGCTGCAGCGCCGGATCAACCAGGGTGTGGCCGAGTACGAGGTGCTCAACACGCTCGAGCAGTCCTGGGGCGGGCTCTGCACGCACGTACGGGAGGGCTGGAACATCGACAAGCCATGCTATGGCTACCGTGCCAAGACTTCCGGCACCCCAGCCCGGCCAAGGCGGCCAAGGGCATGACCAAGTCCCGCCTCGAGCCAGACGGGGTCCGTGGCGAGACCGTCACCCAGATCGCGATGTGGCGCTACCACGACGGCCTGGGCTACGACACCATCGCTGAGCGGCTCAACGCGGACCCGGACAAGTACCCGCCGCCTGAGCCGCCGAACAAGGCGCGGGCGCGCGGAGCGTGGGGCAAGACCAGCGTCTACGAGATTTTGCGGAACCCGAAGTACACCGGCTACCAGGTCTACAATCGCCGGGCACGGCGCTCGCGCCAGGGCAGCAAGATCAACGACCCGATCAAGTGGGTCTGGTCCAACGAACCGGTGCACGAGCCGCTGATCGCCAAGCCGATGTACGACGAGCTGAACGCGCGCCGCGCGGCCAAGCGCGGCTCCCGCGAGGGCAACGCCCAGAGCACCCACCCCGCGGCCCGGCGGACCAACGTGCTCCGCGGCATGGTGTTCTGCAGCTGCGGCCGCCGCATGTTCGGCGACGCCGCCCACCGGTTCGTCTACTACAAGTGCTGGCCGCGGAACAACAACCGCGGCAGGCCCGACAAGTACGAAGGCCACCCGAAGACCGTCTACCTCCGCGAAGACGCTCTCCTCGACGCAATCGCCCGGTTCTTCACCGACCGCGTCTTCGGAGAGCAGCGGCGCGCGGTCCTCGCCGCGGACCTGGCCGGGGCCGACGACACGGCGCATCGCGAACGCGAGGCGAAGCGCGTTCGGCTGGAGCGAGCCGTGGCCGAGGTCGACCGGCAGCAGCGGTCCCTGCTCGGCCAGGCTCGTCAGGGCGACCCGAGTGACCCTTTCACCCAGGCGCTGCGCGGCAGCTACAACGACCTGGAGACGGACAAGAAGACCGCACTGGCCGAACTGGCCACGCTCGACGCGGAAGCCGGCGACGGAGCTGCCCCGCCGAAGCCCGACGAGCAAGCCCTGCTCGACGCCTTGCCCTATCTGGCACTCAACCTGGCCGTCTGCACCCCACACGCTGCTCCTCGACCTCTTCGAAGCCACCAGCCTGAGCCTCCGGCTCCAAGGCGGGGGAGACACGGTCGCCATCGAGATGCGGCTACCAGCCGATGACCTACTCCAGATCGCCGACACGGCGGAAAGGATCACCGAGAACATGACATCTGCGCACAACACGCCTGGTCAGCGCGCTGACCAGCGAGGAAGTGTAGATGCAGTACGTGCCCCCGGTGCGACTCGAACGCACACTGGACGGATTTTGAGTCGGCTCGGAAGATGGGTATAGCGACTGACCAGGGGCGATGGAAGCTGCTGTGGGTGCGAGAGCGGCGTCGAAGGCAATCGGCGAAGGAAGTTCGCACCCAATCTTGCACCCAGCGCCCCTGGCTCGGCGCGGCCCGGCGACCTGACCGAGCGAACTGACCCCCACGTAGTGTCAAGAGCGGGCTACGCATCATCATTTACTCTGCGGCATTGCCTACTGCGAGTCGAGTGGAGGGTGCGTGGAATCGTTCGATAAGTTGGGAATATTCTGGCTTGCTGGCCATGATGACGAATCTCTCTCAGGGCGTATCCAATATGACCCGGCCGGAAGTGGCATCAACCTGACACTGGTTGGGAAGTTTGACAGGATTCCGGTGATGCATAGCCAACCGGACTTGAGAATCCACGGTAAGGTCGGCACAGATGATGTTACTCTAGACCATTGCTTTTCAAGGGGTGCAAATATTAGTTCCGGCGTGACCGAGTCGCGTTTCCATGCTAATCAGATGTTTCGCGGTGCTCACCTTGACGGGGAAATTAATTTCCGGAAAGCGCGCGTTGAGCTGAGTCAGATTGGCGACTGGGTGGGCATGTCCGGAATCAAGCAAGACTCGAAGTTGATGGCCGGTGATACTCTTCTTGAAGACTATCGTCTCAGTTTCACTGAGCCTTTTCCATCTTGGTTAGTTGTGGTCATGTTCGAGGGTGAGGATGGCTTTGGCCAGGGTGGTGACGCGGTGGGTGCTGCAGCGGGCGCGGGTGAGGATCCGCCAGTTTTTGAGGATGGCGAAGCCGCGTTCGCCTCGGCTGCGTAGTCGGGCGAGGGCGGTGTTGGCGGCTTTGTAGGCGGGGCCGAGTTCGCGTGTGGGCTGGTGGCGGTTGCGGCGGTTCTTGTACGGGGTGATCACCCCGGGCGCGATCTGGTCGTAGCCGCCGTCGGCGAGTAACCGCAGGCCGGCTTGTGCGGCCTGCTCGCAGATGTGGTGGTGGCGGGCGGCTGCGGTGTCGTTGGTGGCGCCGGGTAGTCCCTCGGAGATCCAGAGCAGGGTGCCGTGGGGGTCGGTGAGGGCTTGGATGTTGATGCCGTGGTGGCGGTGTTTGCCGGAGTAATAGGGCTTGTTCGCGGCGATGCGGTCGGTGCGGATGACGGTGCCATCGAGGATGGCGTAGTTGTGGAAGGTCCAGGCCAGCCGCCACAACGCCGCGGTCAAGCTCGGGGCACGGTGGGCGAGCAGGTCGGTGGTTTCGTGCACGTAGCGGCACACGGTGGCGACACCGATCCCGAATCCGGCGGCGAGGCGCTGGTAGGTGTCACCGTTGCGCAGGTGGGCCAGCACGAGCAGGGCCTGGCGTTGCGGGGGCAGCCGTCGCCAGCGTGACCCGATCGCGCGGCGGTGGGTGCGGATGATCTGGGTCAACTCAGCCAGTGTCTGACTGGACAACGCGATCGTCGACGGGTAAGACAACACCACGAAGCTCCTGGTAGCGCATGTTTCTTGGTCGATACACGCACCTACCAGGAGCTTCGCCACGTTCAGCTCAGCGACACACCCTCACCAACCCACATTAGGTTGGAAAAGGCTCACTGAACAGGAAGTGGAAACGTGTGGCTTCTCGGGTGGCAGTCTGTCGATCGGGTTATCCTGGAAGGCGGAAGGGGACGAGTCTCAAGGGATAACTCTGAGGCGGTGGCCAGTTTTTGTGATTGAGTACGATGACGACCGACGTTTCGATGAAATAAGAAATGATGTCGGTCGTTTGCAGAGTTTGGTAACTCTATGCATGGATATGCACGTCGAGACCGATCGCCTCGTTCTTCAGCATCCTGATATCAGAGTTACGATGTTGAATGGCGATGTGAGTCGTCACGAGCAGCGAGTTGAGTTCTTGGCTACTCCGCTGAAGTATGAGGGGAATAAAGCGTGGCGACGCAGATTGTCGCAAAAGAACCTGGTGAGTTTGGAGGAGCTTGGTGGGGTTTCCGCGGTTGCTCGATGGTTGGAGAGGTCGAAGCGATTCGAGCGAGCCCTTGACTCCCTTATGAGTGCCGGGCGAGCGCGGCAGATGTACGTTGAAAACAGGTTTCTCAACATTGCAGGTGCGGCAGAATCTTTCCATAGGTCGGTTTACGGCGGAACCTACATGGATCCGCCTGAGTTTTCGAAGTTGATCGAAGAATATATCAAAATCACTCCTGATGAACATAGGGAGTGGTTGGTTAACCGAATCGGGTACGCTAACGACTGGCCTTTGAGGAAGCGACTGAAGGATCTCGCTGATCGTGCTTCAGGGGCAATTGAGCCGTTGATTGGCAATAAACGTCGTTGGTCTAATTTGGTTTCGGGGGTGCGGAATAATCTGACTCATTTGGGGCAGGAGCCGAGTCCTTTTGGTAGCGGTGATCTGCACTTCCTTACGAAGTCGGTGTATGCTGCGGTGAGAGTTTGCATGCTTTTGGAGGCAGGGGCTTCCCTGGACGTCTTGTCGGAAAAGTCGGAAGCCTCAAATGTCTACTGGTATCGTGAAAGGCTGAAGGATGCCATGGGTGCCATCACCGGGGCACTCAAGTCCTAGGCTGCTAACCGCACTTTGTTGAAAGATTGAGAATAATTCGATGAGTTCGGATGTTGTCGGTCGATCTGATGAGCTGTTGCCGCTCCAGGTTCCGCAATGGTTAATTTTGTCTGGAGTTTCCCCTCGTTCGGTGATGCTCTACTGTCTCTACAAGGTCTCCCTTGGCTGTCGAAGCAAAGTTCCACCCGTGGATGCCACCTTGCAGTTTCCGCATGAATTCGTTGCCGCCTTGCAACTTGATGACATTTCGCAGGTTTGGAACGTTCATCGAGAACTGCTTGAAGTCGGAGCTATCGGTGAGCGGCAAGAAGTTTGTGATGATGGTGAAGTAAGACGACTTGTTGAGGTTTATGAATTAAGTCCGCGCCAGTTTGCAGAAGCTGATAAACGTTGCGATGTCCTTTCTGGTTCATTGCCGAGTGTCGGCAAGAACGGGGGGAAGATATATGTCATCCGTCCAGTCGGCTCGCGGCCCGTCAAGATTGGTTACTCGGCGACAGTTCAAGGCCGACTCAGGAGCTTGCAAAGTAGTAATCCCACCAAGCTAGAGTTGCTGTGGCAGGCTGTGGGATCGTAAGCTCGAAGGCATCTTGCATAGAAGATTCGATAAGTATCGTCTTCATGGTGAATGGTTCGACTTTGGAAATCTTGACCCTGTAGAGCAGGTTGAGCGGGCGCTCCGGGAGATTCGTGGCTGATTTGGCTGACCTGGGTTAAGCCAGCTCAGTCGCGATCCGGATGTTCTGAATACGTCGCTTTAGTCGGATCGATCCGATGTTCGCGGCCATCTTGCTTGCTGTGTCAAGTTGAACGTGGGCCTCGCTGCGATCTCCGTCGGCTATCAAGGAGTCGGCCAAGCTTATTCTCAGTGATGTCTCGGCGCGGGAGAAGGTGTTGTCAAGTTTCTTCAGGCTTGACCGAAGTGTGTCGACGGCGTCCTTATGTTTGACTGTAGCGAGTGCGTGTCCTCGCCAGCGCTCAAGGTGAACAGAGTCTAGTAGAACAAATGGTGTTGTCCTAGTCGGTTCTCGGAGTTGAGTTGCGGCAGTGTCATATGAGCGCAAACTAGCCGTAATGTCTTCACTGCAAGCTAGTGCTTCGCCATGCGCTGCCGTGAGCCATGCCTGCAACGTCGGATCAGAACCCCTTGCTTTGGTCAAGGCGGCTTCCAAGATGGAGATCGCCTCCTTGATCTCGTTCGCGTCTAACAGAACGAATGCCTGCTCTGCTTCAGCGTGTGCTTGAAAGGCTGCATCGTCAGTTTCCCATGCTGCGAGCCGTGCCAGTTCATAATACTTCCACGAATTCATTGGAGACCCCAAGTCTAATGCCTGCCAGCCTGCGAGCGTGCCGATCTCGGATAGTAACGCTGCTAATTGACGACGTATATTTGGCGAGAGGCTATACTGCATCAATTGGCGAACTTGATTCAGTTTCTGTAGTACGTCTTCGTGTGTGGCTATGGCGCCTAGTTGACGGTCAAGTATTCGGGTGGCATCAAGTTGCTCGTGGAGAAGAGTCACGGTGCTTGAGCTGACGCGCCGAGATGAAGCGAGGCGCTGTCGTAGCTCGTGTTGCGAATCGCTGAGCGCCACCGCAGGAAAGTTGAGTAGGCGATCGGCTGAGTAGCCGAAGATTTTTTCCAGCAGACGGCTAGTGGCGGCGCGGGGGCGACCAGTTCGCGTGCCATCTGACTTGTGCCCTGCGATGAGTCGCTTGAGGTGGCGTTCGCTGAGGGTGCCGGGCTCGTTGTGGCGCCTGGCGAACTCCTCGGCCCACTCGACGAACTCGGCGAGCGTCTGGTTCCGCTCCCAGATTAGCTGCTCAAGCAACGTGCGCGGCTCGCGTCGCCGCGGAGCGCCTTGGCTGGTCACCTCGTCCTCCCGTGGTCTTCGAATGGCCCGCTAATGGCCCCCTTGTGGCCTTCGCTGAAATGAGCGTACCTGACAGGCTGATATCGACCCAACGCCGTATCGGTGCTGGTCAGCGCTCTCAGGGAAGAGGTAGGAAGTGGGGCACGAACGGCAGCGACCCGGCTATGCCGGCGGGCTGTACGTCAGTTGGCACAGGTGCGTGGTCGACGGCTACGACCACGCGGTGACCGATGAGCAGTTCGCCGCTGGGCGGAGCGAGCAGCTCGGCCGGTACGAGTCGGTGTGCGGGCACGTGGTGGACGTGGCGCCGATGCTCTGGTCACCGGGTGAACCGTGCACCCGCTGTCTGCTCTACCTCGAAGCCCGCGACGGCCTGCGGACAGTCGCGCGTCGGATGCCGCCGCGACGTCACCGCAAGCCTGGTCTCTGGCGTCGGCTGTTCGGTCGCGCGGAGGCCCCGGCCGTCCCCATGCCGCGTCGGAGCGAAGGCGCGGCTTCCCCCGACCGGGGCGGCCGGTCTGGACGTCCGGCAGGGACGGGCTCGGCATCCGTCCCTGCCGGACGTCATCACTGGCGGGGCGGCCGGTGACGGCCCGCCTGTTCCTGGCCCGTCCGCTTCGTGGCACGGTCGGCGAGACGCGGCGCGTCTGCCACCTGTTCCCGGTTCCCGACGAGGAGACAGCGCGGCTGGTGGCCCTGTGCGGTGACGAGTTCGGCCCCGGCCAGCTTGAGCAGCTTGACCGGCCCGCGGGCATGCCCTGCGAATCCTGCTTGGGTCGTGTTCCGCGTGACCGGCCGGAGGTCGGTGGTGCCTGACGCCACCAAGCCGGAGTGCGACCCGCTGCTTGAGGTCCCGCTCCGGCTGTACGTGCTCTGCTGCCTGACCGATGCCAGATGGCGAAGCCTTGCTGAGGTGGCCGGAGCGCTGGACGAACCGGTGGCGTCCATCGTCAGCCACGTGAAGACGCTGAGGTGGACGGAGTACCTGGAGACGAGGGGCGAGGGGTGCCGACTGGAGATGCGACTCACCCAAACCGGGGTCGGGCAGCTCGACGCCCACGTTGCCGCTCTTGAGGCGGTGATCGGCAAGGCAGCCCGGCTGTCGGCGAAGGTTCGGCGCAGTCGCGAGCCTGCGGAGACGGTCCCGGTTGAGGCGGAGGACCACACCTGGTTCTTGAAGCGCGTCGAGGTGCGGTTCGCTGAGGCCGTTGGGGACTACGTGCGGCTGCACACGCCCACTGGCGTCCATCTGGTCCGGGTGTCGATATCCCGGCTGGCCCGTGCGTGGGAGCCCGCGTTCGCGCGGGTGCATCGCAGCTACCTGGTGGCGGTGGACGCGGTCGGTGCACTCCATCGGATGCCCGATGGCGGGACGATGATTCAGACGGATTGCGGGCTGGTGCCGGTCAGCCGACGCCGTCTCGCAGCCTTGCGCGGAGAACTGCTTCGATTGGCCCGATAGCGCCCGTTGTGACGGGGAGGCCGTCACACGGGATGCCCGTCACAGGGAAGGTTTGCGCAGGTCAGCGCACGAATGTGCCCGTCACGCCGGATGTGACGGCGTGACGGGCACGTGACGGGGTCACAAGACGCCCTCGTCACGGACGCGGCGCAGGTCCGCGGTTAGGTAGCCGCGCACCTGCCGGACGCGACCGTCCTCGGTGATCCGGTCCCGGACCGACCGGCAACCGAGGTCTCCCATCTGCGTGCCGAAGCTCGTCGCATCGACGTCGAGCGCTTCGACCAGCTCGGCCGACGGGACGAACTCCCGCCGGTCGATGTCCGGCCCGAGGTAGTCCACGACGGACGCGAGCGGCTCCGGCAGCGCGGGCGCCTGCTGTCCTTTCCCGATGACCTTCGACACGGCCGCCGAGTCGAGAACCGGCGTCGTGTCCTCTCCGGCCGCGTGCCCGGTCAGCGTTCCTGCCTCCTCCCGCAGTATCCGGCCGCGCTGACAGATGGTCTGCCAGTCCTCGTTGGGCATGTAGTAGGTGCGCACGGTCATCGCGAGTACGTCCGCGCCCGCGTCGGTGTCGCCGTCCGGCCGCAAGATGCCCACGCCCTTGTGCGACGGCAGCAAGCGGCTGGAGTCGTAGCCACGGGTGTTCATCTGCTCGCCGAGCACGATGTTGCTGTCTCGCCAGTCCATCACCCGCAGCGCGAACCGCGAGCCCAGCACGGCCCGCAGTCCGGACGGGATGGTCCTGGAGTCCGGCCGTTGCGTGGCCAGCACGAGCACGATCCCCGCGGCTGGTCCCTTCTTCGCCAGCCAGGTCAGCAGCTCGCCGATGTACTCGCCTGCGGTCAGCGTTTTCCCTTGCACCTCAACCGGTGTCCGGTCCTCCAACGGCACCTGCACCTCATCGATGAAGATCGCCGTGATGGGCATGTTGAGCGAGACGTCACGGGACATCTGCGGCGTGACCTTCGATTCCGGGCACGTCACGTCGTCGAGGTCGCGCATGCGCCGGTACCGGCTCTGGACTTCGCCGACCAGTTCCACGAGCCAGTCCTTGAGGCCGAGGACGTGTTCGGCGTCGTCGCCGGACATGAACCGGTGGGCAACTTGAGCGGCAGCATCCCAGTCCTTGCCTGCCTTGAAGTCGGCCACGTACAGCCGAACCCATGCGTCCAGGATCAAGCCCGCGGCTGCCAACCGTGCCGCGAAAGTCTTTCCCTGCCTGGGAATTGCGCCTACCAATAAGGACGTCCACACCAGAGGTAGCGAGATGCGACGGTCACGAGCGTCCCGGCCGAACGGCACCGGCCGCCACGCGTCCCACTTCTGCACGTCCAGCAACGGCGTCGCCAGCGGTGGTGACGCGTACGGGTCCTCGTCGGCGACCCACATCGACACCCGGCCCGCGTGCCCGCCGTTGCCGCGCACGCGTTCCACGGTGAGTTGCACCTCATCGACTGCCAGGGCCGACGCCAGCGCTTCCCGGTTCTTCACCACGTCGGCCGCCTTGCGCGTTGCGGGCAGGTCAACGATGACTGACCAGCCGTCGCCGACCCGGGCCGGGCGCTGAACGAGCCGCAACAGCTCGTCCTTGCCGATCAGCTTCGCGTCACGGAAGGCGTCCACCAGGACTTGCGGGTCCATCGTCCACGTGAGCGTGCGTGGTCCGGCCAACGTCGGCTTTCGCCCCGGACTGCCGTCCTTTCGGCGTCCCAGCACGGCCAGTGCAATCGCCAGCGCCCCACCGGCGATCCACAGTGGACGTGCCCCGTAGAGGAGGGCGACCAAACCGCCGGCTACGGCCACTGCGACGACCACGGCACCCGTCACCCGCCAGCGGAACAGCGTCAGTTCCCGGATCTCGGTGAACTTGTCCGCGAGCTTCTCCGATCCTTCGGCGGCTTCGCGGTAGTCCCGCACGGTGACCCACCGGCGCCACAGGCGGGCACCGGCGACGGCACCGCGAACGACTGCTCCGGCGAACCGCCACGGCATCCGCAGCAGTCCCACGACCGCGTCCTTGGCCGCCTGCCGTGCCTGAGCCGGGTCCTTGAACGCGGCCGGAACGCGCGGTGAGCGCAGCCACCACGTTTTGAACCGTCCTTTCCGTGAACGCGGTCGCGGCTGCGGCAACGTGTCGTCCACCAACTCGCCGTCGAAGACCGGTCCGGCCTTCTCGATGTCGGTGTTCATGACTGGCCCTCCTCTCGGGAGAGCGCGGCGGCCAGCCGAGAGGACAAGCCGCGGGAACACCCGGTGGCCTGGCGAACCCATGCCGGAGTAATCACCAGACCGGGCGTCCATGCCTCTCGTGCCTCGGCGAGGTAGTCCGCGAACAGCTTGCGCCCCTTCGCCTTCCGGCGCGGAGCGCGTTCGTGAACGGCTCGCTGAGCAGCGTCCGTGAACGCCACGGTGACCGCTTCCGTGAGCTTGTCGCGGAGGTCGGTCACGGCCTCGGCGGCCACGAACACGATCAGCGGCGGTACCGAGTGCAGCACCACGCCGGACAGCGATCCGTCCGCCCACGATGCCCACGTGTTCATCACGTAGGTGGCCGCGAGCGTGAACCACTTCGCGGTTCGCGTCCACAGGCCGGTGGGCACCTGGTACCGCGCGGTGACCTGCTCGGCCCGCAGGATGGCCAACAGCACCAGCGAGACCATCGGGTCGAGGAACCAGGCCGCGAGCCACGGCAGTGACCACGGTGTGGAACCGGCCGCCGCGAACCACTGCACGTTGGTCATCGTGAACGCCAGTCCGAGCACGATCCCGGTCCAGCACAGCCGGTCGACCTGTGCACGAACCCGTTCCACCCGGAGCGCCACCACGTCGGGATGGGTCTGGTGCGCTCGCACCTCCGCAGCGGCGGCCGCGTCCTGCGCGAGCCGCTCGGCGCGGGTAGGAGGGGCGGGTGGCCGCTCGGCGGCGGCCACCCCTTCCGTCCTCTCTGTCATCGTCGACCACCTCGGCGAGGTGTCCCGTCTGCGGCCACGACCGTCAGCGCCCGCGTCAGGACGTGCGCCGCGATCAGGTCCGGAACGGCCAGCGTTACGAGCAGCAGCGTCGTGTTGCCGGGATGGGTGATGACCAGCCACTGCACCCCGACCAGCGCCGCGCCGAGGAATAGGACGCGACCGGCCAGGGAGATGGCACGGGCACCGGCCCGCGCGGTCTCCGCAGCACGGCGCGCCTTCTTCGCGCCGCGCCGCCACACCAGGAACACCACGAGCAGCACGCCGAAGCCGGCGAGTACCTGTTCCGGCGTCAGGTTGATCGTCATCGCTGCTCACCGCCTCGGCGGACGGTCCAGGTCCGGTAGATCACGCGGCGGTCGGTGTCGGACAGCGCGCCCCACACCCCGACCGTGAACGGGCCGGACGTGCGGAGTTCCAGTTCCAGGCACTCATCGGTGACCGGGCATCCGGCGCACATCCGCGCGGCCAACTCGCGGTCCGGCGTGTTTTCGCCGGTCAGCTCCGGCATCTCCTTGCGATTGAAGGCCCAGAAGCAGAGCCCCTCGCGGGTCACGTACTCGGCGAGCACGTCATCCGGAACGGCGGCGTAGCGGTCGAGGCGGTCAACGATGGCTTCGCAGTCGTCCCGGTTCACCACGGCGCACCCCCGGTCACCCGGGCCACCTCACGGGCGGTTCGCCGCTCGGCGGCCATCTGGGCCGGGTCGACTCGGCCGCCGGACTCGGCGGCATCGGCGATGAGCCGGTCCAGCGCGACGGCGGGCACGACGTACCGGGTCCGCACCTTCACCGCGGGGAACGAGTCTTCCCTGATCGCTCGGTAGAGGGTGGAGGCGTCGACGCGGAGAAGCCGGGCGGCTTCTCGAACTGTGTAGAACACCGGGCGACCGGCGTTCGGCATGGAGGTATCCATAGAAGAATTCCCAATCGACTATTTCAGCCGAATATTCAGGCTGAAATCAGCGTTCAAAGACAAAATGATGGCCCGGAAGCGCGACGCGAACCTGATCTCCGCCGCGCGAAATGACGTAGGCGCTAATGTCGGCGCACAGGCGGACCACGGAGGAATGGGTGTCGGAAGACTGGGCGGCGGTCGCGAAGGCCATCAACGAGCGCGTGAACGAGCTCGGATGGCGCCAGCGCGAGTTGGCCGAACGGTCGCAGGTCTCGCAGGCCATCGTCCGCGAAATCCAGCGGAACACGGTGGAGCGCAAGCGAAGTGAGCGCACGCTTGAAGCGCTGTCCGTCGCGCTCGGCTGGCACCCGCAGCACCTGACTGCCGTGCTGCACGGCCGGATTCCGCCGGCTGTCGGGGAACCGCGGGAGGACATGGACGACGCGGTGTCCGCGCGCCTGGCCGTGATCGAACGGCGCCTCACCGATCTCACGGAGCAACTCGCCGAACTGCGCGCCGACGTCGCGGTTCTGATCCGGCGCGGTGGTGGCCCTGCCGCGTAGCCCGGTGATGAACGGGCGGGCGGTCTGCGGGGCCGACCGGCGGTGCTTCCTGGCGTTGTCCATGACACCAAGAAACGGCATTCGGGGCGCGGTTCACAGACGGCAGTAGTTGACACGCGCCGTGTTATTCCGTGTTATTTTCGCTGGTGATCAGGGTTCGGGGGGACTCATGAGAAAGGTGAAAAGCCCGCTGCAAGCGGCTCGCCATGAGGCTGGCTGGAGCCAAGAGAAACTGGCGAAGGCCATTAATGCCCGCTGCCCAGCATTCGGCTTGGCGGTGCTTCCCGTCGCCAGCCGGAAGGCCGAGATATCCCGGTGGGAAAACGGCCACGTCCTGCCCGAACCGGCGATGCGGCGGGTGTTCCGGGAGATCTACGGCCGCACCGATGAGGACCTTGGTTTCCCGTCGAGCGTCGACGGACGTCCTCTCGGTGAGGAGCTTGTCGAACGCTTGGTGATCGCTCGTCGTGTCGACCCGCAGACGGTCGAACTGTTCCGGCGGGAAGTCGACGGGGTTCGGCACGCGGACCGCCGGTTCGGCTCCGCCGAGCGGCTGGAGCGACTCCGAGGCCAGATCTCCGAACTCGACGACCTGATCCGGCACACGCTGCTCCAACGCCACCGAGCACCCCTAGCCGGCGTGCTGACCGAGGCATCCACGCTGGCGGGCTGGACCTCGCTCGATATCGGCTCGCTCAAGCAGGCGTGGGCGCACTACGAGCAGGCCAAAGCCGCGGCCCGGGAAGCCGAGTCGGCCGCGCTGCTGGCGCACGCCACGGCTGAACAGGCGTTCGTGCTCATCGACGCGGGCAACGTCGAGGACGCGGTCGAGCTGTTCGCCGAGGCTCGCGACATCGGCAAGCGAGCGCCCCGGCTGCTGCGCGCCTGGCTCGCCGCAGCTCAAGGCGAGGGACACGCCATCTCCGGCGACGGGGACAACGCGCTGCGGTCCTTCGACGAGGCCGACGAGCTACGACCGTCCGAGCTGGTCTACCCCGAGTTGCCGTTCCTCTTCCTCGGCGGCACTCACCTTGACCGCTGGCGCGGGAACGCGCTGGTCCACCTCGGCGCGGAAGAGGCGATCAGCCACCTCGAAGCCGTCATCGACGGCGTGCCCAGCGAGTTCGTCCGCGCCCGCGCGTCTGCCTGCGTCGACCTCGCGCTTGCCTACGGGGCAGCGGGGGACCGGGAGGGCGCCGAGACCTACGCGCGGCAGGCTCGGCAGCTCATCTCCCAGCTTCGCTCCGCGCGACTGCGCCGCAGGCTGGAGCGTCTCGTGCTGCCTCAGCCCTCGCGTGAGTTGAGGTAGTACAGCAGGGACACCAGCGTTCCGGAGCCGAGCAGCTCTTGCCGCTGGGCCAGCTCGTTCACGCGGGACAGCGGCACCCACTCGACGCGCCCGGCTTCCTCGGTGTCGGTCGGGTCGCCGATGTGCTCGGCCTCGCGCCACAGGTACACGTCCATCGGCGCGGTCACCTGGCCAGGCAGCGGCTCGAAGCTCACGAGGTGCTCCGGCTTGCCGACCGGGCGCCAGCCGCTCTCCTCGGCCGCCTCGCGCGCGGCGGTCTGGGCGGCCTCCTCGCCGTCGTCCACCATGCCGCCGAGCAGCTCGTACCCCCACTGCTTCGTGGCGAACCGGTAGCGCCACAGCATCAGCGCCTCGTCCCGCTCGTTCACGATCAGCGCGATGGCGATCCGCGCGAGGTGCACCACGTGGTACTCCCAGCGCTCCCCGTTGGGCGCCTGAACGTCGGTCAACCCGACCTTCACCCACCGGTTGTCGTACACCAACCGCTCTCCGAACGTCTCCCACGAACCATGCTGTTCTGTCACGTTCTACACCCTAGGGTGTAGAACGAACTGTATCAATTTCGACCTTAGGGGCAGCAGGTCTTGTGCTTGAGTGTGACACAGTGTCATCGTGCTTGAATGAATCACTTGGACCATTCCATTGTTACCTCGCTTGATGTGATTGACAATTTTTCCACCGTGCGCGGGAAGAAAGTTTGGGAGCTTCCTGGGCGCGAACTGTGGGAACTGGGCAACGAGATCCGAAGGTTCGCGGAATCTTACACACCGGCAAGTGTCGAGGAGAGATCTCATCCTGTCTACGTGGGAGGGTGGCCCTCCGCTAACTTCTGGCTAGCTGGGCACAGTGAGTTGGTTATGTCCACATTGCTCTATTCGGGCCAAATACTGGTCAAAGATCCAATCATCGATTGGTTTTCGCCAGCGCGTTACTCGGTAGAGCATGTCATGGGCAGCAGGCAAGGTTATCTGACGGATGATGGTATGCCAGCTATTGAGCCAACGAGGAACTTTCTTCGCTTCACCGTTCCTGAATTGATGAAGTTTCGGCCGCTGATCGAGTCTGGTCGGCTTGTGTTGGTTCCCGGCGAAGACTTCTATCTGAGCAATGCTGAGGAGATAAAGAGTTTCGCTGACTTGTTGATGGAACGTCCTGGGTTTCAAGTGGACGAAGTGATTGGACGCTTCAGGCCGTCTGAGATGGCCAGAGATGACCGATTACGTGGACTATTTCTGTTTGCTGGCGGGGATCGCGAGGAGCAGTTGTCCAAGGCGGTTTGTCGATCCTTGGAGTACTTCAGTCGAGAATATATGCTGGCTCACTCATATGGCGTTGAGTATGCGGCTCCGTGGCGATATGAGCAGTATCTGTGCGAAAAAGGGGTGGAGAAGCTCATTGGTTCTTCGCCGTCCGAGCGCGTTCTGCATGCTGTGTGGTCCAGTAGGGTTCCGATATTTTCCGGATTAACACCTGATTTGTTGTCAAGGTTGGTGAAGGAGGATGCTTTCGTCGATTTCCGAAGCCAGCTCTACAGTGTGTACCGTGACGTGCCTGTTGTGTTCGATGAGGAAGAATATTTGCGCCTCATTGGTGAAGCCGAAGAGTCGGTCTTGCGGCCGATTTTAGATCGGGCAGAAGCGGCGGTTAGACGTGGCGTATTGTCCCGCTTGGGGATCGAGGTGGTTCGATTTACGCTTTATTTGTCTTCGGCTGTATCGGTCGATGTTCTTGCCGGGAATGGTCCTGGTTTGAGGACGGGAGTCCAAGGTACTGCCTCATATCTTTTGGCTAAGGTGCTTCAGGGTGGAAGAACCCGTGATGCGCACACGATATGGACGAAATTGGCTGGGCATGGAAGAAATGTCGAGCAAGAGTTGGAGATGGTTGAGTTCAAGCGGCAGCAGTCCGATGATGAAGACGCGTGGCGTATCGACGCGGAGCCGAGCATGGAAGTGCGCATTACTGAGGGAATGATAATAGCGGATGATATTCAAGTTTCTGCGTCGAGTGAAAATCCGGATGAGAATGATTATACGGAAGGTCCCTACGCGCCCTGTGCATGCGGGAGTGGCCTTAAGTGGCGGTTCTGTTGCCGTGGCGTACCTGGGGACTCACCGCCTGCCGCTTGATGTGGTTATGTATTACGCTTCGGCATACGCGAGCCGAGAATCTCGGCGGCTTTGCGGTCGGAGGCGGCGACCCATGCGGCGTAGACGCGCAGCGTCGTAGCACCGCCTCCGCCATGGCCGAGGCGCCCGGCGACGGTTCGCAGGTCGATTCCGGCGGACAGTAGCTCCGTCGCGCTGAAGTGGCGTAACGCGTGTAGGTGGGTCTTGATGCCGAGGCGGGTGGCCATGTCCTTGTATCGCTGCGTCACGGCGTTGGGGGAGTAGGGCTCGGAGTGGTCCGGCGTCTTGCTGCCCGAGAAGACGAAGAGGTCTTCGTGGAACTTGGCGCCCAGCTTCTTGAGGCGCTGTTCGACGCGCTTCCGGTGCTCCCGGAGCAGGGTTACGGTCTCGGAGTCGAGGGCGATGCGGCGGTTTTGGTGGGTCTTGGTGTCCTTCTCCTTGCCGCCGACCCAGTTGTAGCGCAGGTCGATGACCTCGGCGTCCAGGTCGACGCGGGAGAAGCGCAGGCCGACTAGTTCGCCGCGCCGGACGCCTGTCGTCATGGCCAGCCAGACGAGGGTGCCCCAGTCGGCGTCCATCTTGAAGGCGGCTTCGACCAGGCGTGCTGCCTCGGCGGCGGTGGGTGGGTCCGGCTCCGGAGCCTTCTGCTTGGGGCGTCGGGCGATGAGGGCCGGGTTCTCGTTCAGCCAGCCCCAGCGCTTCGCGGCACCGAATGTGCCGCTCAGGATGGCGTGGATCTGGCGCACCGTGGACGCGGCCATGGGGCGGCACTTGTGCGCCCGGCATTCCGCGGCCTGGCAATCATGGTCCGGCTCATCAGACTTGTGCTTCTCGATGAACGGCTTGCCATCACACCGCGCGCGGCAGCGGCGTAGCTCGTTGTAGAAGCTTTCCAGGGTGCGAGCGTCGAGCTTCTTGGCGGGTTGCTCACCGAGCGCTGGTTTGATGGTCCGCGCTATGTAGCCCTCGTAGGTCTTGCGGGTGCTGTCTTCCATCTCCGTCAGGCGCATCCACTCGTCCAGGGCATAGGACAGAGTCACTGACGAACTGGGCGCCCGCTGCTCGTCGGCCTGGGTGAGTAGGCGGTTCAGGACCTTCTCGGCGCGCTTCTGGGCCGCTTTATTCGTGCCGTCGACCTTCTCACGCAGGTAGGAGCGCTTGCCGGTGACCGGGTCGGTGCCCGCGTAGACGACTACGCGCAGGCTGCTCCCGCGTTCCTCGATCCGCCCCCGTGAGCGGCCCTCCGCAGCACGACTCATAGCCGTGAGTGTACTCGCACCCACGGCTGCACCCATCGACCAACAGTGTTGATCTGTCTTCAGTTGTAACGCCTGGTCAGGCGTGGTGCCCCCGGTGCGACTCGAACGCACACTGGACGGATTTTGAGTCCGCTGCCTCTGCCGATTGGGCTACGGGGGCGGCGCCGCCAGACTTTACGGGATTCGGGCCTGGGGGCGGCAACTGGGTTACCGGTGGGGCGGGTGGGGCGTACCGGCACTGTGGGTTGAATCATGTTAAGCCCGTGTGACCAGGTCACACACGTGGTGAACGCCATCTCTCAATCGGTTCCGCTGCCGGTAGGCTCGGGGTCCGCGGCAAGCCGCGCCTTCCACCCCTTCGAGCTCGCAGGAGGACACCGGTGACCGAACCGGCTGCCGAGGCCAACGGCGTCGCCACCGCCCCACAGCGTCGGGTGCTTGTCGCCGAGGACGAGGCCCTGATCCGCCTCGACCTCGTCGAGATGCTCCGCGAGGAGGGCTACGAGGTCGTCGGCCAGGCCGGCGACGGCGAGGAGGCCATCAAACTGGCCACCGAACTGAAGCCCGACCTGGTCATCCTCGACGTGAAGATGCCCAAGCTGGACGGCATCGAGGCGGCCTCGAAGATCACCGGGGACCGCGTGGCGCCGGTGGTCATCCTGACCGCCTTCAGCCAGCGCGACCTCGTCGAGCGCGCCCGCGACGCCGGGACGATGGCCTACCTCGTCAAACCGTTCGCCAAACGCGACCTGGTGCCCGCCATCGAACTGGCGGTCAGCCGGTTCGCCGAACTGCAGGCGCTCGAGTCCGAAGTGGCCGGGCTGACCGACCGCCTGGAGACACGGAAGGTGATCGACCGGGCCAAGGGCCTCCTGATGAGTGAACAGGGGCTCACCGAACCGGACGCCTTCCGGTGGATCCAGCGCACCGCGATGGACCGCCGCACCACGATGAAAGCCGTGGCGGAAGCCGTCGTTCGGGGGATCGGCTGAGTCGGGTTCGCCGGAAATGACTGGTCGAATTGTCACTTGTGGTTACCACCCGTTCGTTGCAACCCGATGATCGGGTATAAAGCCTCCGTTAACACCGGTGACCACCGTCACGATGTGGAAACAAGAGCCACCGTGACGCTGTGCAACGCGGCGAGGGGCGACTAGGTTCAGCGCCCAGTCAGGTCCAGGGACGAACGACCGTAGGCGGTCATTCGTCGGCATTTGGAGGAACGAGTGTCAAGAGCACGACTCACGCGGGTTTTGGTGCTGGCAGCGACCGCATCGCTGGCCCTGGGCGCGTGTTCGGCGCGTACCGACAGCGGGTCCAACGGGGGAACCCCCACCGCCCCGCAGGCCAGCGCTCCCGCCCAGGCCGCCGACGCGGCCGACCCCAAGGGCGACGGCAAGGCCACCTGCGCCGCCGGCACCGCCATCGCGTACGCCGGGACCATCAACGGCGAGAACGCCGCGCTGGGCCAGAACATCCTCAACGGTGTCAAGGTCGCGGTGAACCGCCACAACGAGGCCAACCCGGGCTGCAAGGTCGAGCTCAAGGAGTTCGAGACCGAAGGCACCCCCGACAAGGCCCCCGGCATCGTCACCCAGATGGTGAACACGCCGCAGATCCTCGGCGTGATCGGCCTGCCGTTCTCCGGTGAGTCGAAGGCCGCGGGCAACATCTTCAACGACGCGGGCCTGGTCTCGATCACCCCGTCGGCCACCGGCCCCGGCCTGTCGCAGAACGGCTGGAAGACCTTCTTCCGCGGGCTCGGCAACGACAACACCCAGGGTCCGGCCGCCGCCACCTTCATCACCAACGACCTCAAGGCCGAGAAGGTCTGCGTCGTCGAGGACGACTCGGAGTACGGCATCGGCCTGGCCAACGCCATCAAGGGCGCGCTGGGCAGCAAGGTCACCTGCAACGAGAAGGTCAAGTCGAAGCAGATCGACTTCGCCGCCACGGTGAACGCGGTCAAGGGCGCCGACCCGCAGGCCGTCTTCTACGCCGGCTACTACCGCGAGGCCGCGCCGTTCGCGCAGCAGCTCGCCGACGCCGGTGTGACCGCCAAGTTCGTCGCGCCGGACGGCGTGAAGGACGACGAGTTCGTCAAGGGTGCCGGCGACGCCGCCGCCTCGGCCTACTTCACCTGCCCGTGCGTGCCCGCCGACCAGTTCGTCGAGTTCACCAACGCGTACAAGGCGCTCTCCGGCAAGGACCCGGGCACCTACTCGCCCGAGGGCTACGACCTCGCCACGATCATGCTCAAGGGCATCGACTCCGGCAAGGCCGACCGCGCCGGGCTGCTCGACTACGTCAAGAACTACGACGGCCAGGGCCTGACCAAGAAGTTCAAGTGGGACGCGACCGGTGAGCTGGCCGCCACCACCGTGTGGACCTACAAGGTCGAGAACGGAAAGATCGTCCGGAACACCGAGATCAAGTAGCAGATCCGCTCTCGGCAAATCGATTTTGTAACCGGGGTGTGCGCGCGACGGTTCGATCCCGTCGCGGGCACACCCCGGAACCACATGGAGAACGAGTGTGTCCATAAACCACGCACTACCGCTGTTCCTCGCCCAAGAGGACAGCTGGATCAAGTTCGACCTCGGCGCGCTGGGTGACCAGTTCTGGAACAGCACCGTCGAGGGACTTTCGCAGGGCAGCATCTACGCGCTGGTGGCGCTGGGCTACACCCTGGTCTACGGCGTGCTGAAGCTGATCAACTTCGCGCATTCGGAAGTGTTCATCTACGGCGCCTACGCCACCTGGTTCGTCTTCTACGGCCTCGGCTTCCGCCCCGGCGCCACGCCGGACCTGCCGGTGATGGAGCTGATCGGGTTCGTCCTGCTGGCACTGGTCGCCGCGATGGCGGTGTCCGGTGGCACGGCGGTGGCCCTGGAAAGAGTGGCTTACCGGCCACTGCGGAAGAAGGGCGCGCCCCGGCTGGTCTTCCTGATCACCGCGATCGGCGCCTCCTTCGTGCTCCAGCAGCTGATCTTCATCTGGCGCGGCGGCAACGCCGAGCAGGCGATCCGGCTGCTGCGCCCGCAGGAGGTCTTCGAGCTCTTCGGCGCCAGCGTCACCAACATCACGATCATCATCGTGGTCGCCTCGATCCTGATGATGGTCGGCATTGACATGTTCGTGAACCGCAGCCGCCTCGGCCGCGGTATCCGCGCGGTCGCGCAGGACCCGGACACCGCCACGCTGATGGGCGTGAACAAGGAACGGGTCATCGTGCTGACCTTCCTCATCGGCGGCCTGCTCGCCGGTGCCGCGGCGTTGCTGTACATGATGAAGAACCCGCAGGGCGCCTCCTACCAGGGCGGCTTCCTGCTCGGGATCAAGGCGTTCACCGCCGCCGTGCTCGGCGGTATCGGCAACCTGCGCGGCGCGCTGCTCGGCGGCCTGCTGCTCGGCTTGGCCGAGAACTACGGGCAGTCGCTGTTCGGCGGTGAATGGCGCGACGTGGTCGCGTTCGTCCTGCTGGTGCTGATCCTGATGTTCCGTCCCACCGGCATCCTCGGTGAGTCTCTCGGGAAGGCACGGGTATGACAACGCCAAACACCGCAAGCCGCCGCTCGTTGGGCGAGTGGTGGAGCAACCTTTCCCGGCCGCAGCAGTGGCTCGTGCTCATCCCGGTGGTGGCGCTGGTCTACCTGCTGCCGGTGCTGAACCCGCCGATCATCTCCACCGAACCCGGGTTCGACTTCCAGATCGCGATGTTCGAGGTCGCCCGCTACGCGCTGGTGGCCATCGGCCTGAACGTGGTGGTCGGCCAGGCCGGCCTGCTGGACCTGGGCTACATCGGCTTCTTCGCCATCGGCGCCTACGTGGCCGCGCTGTTCACCAGCCCGGACTCGCCGCTGCAGAAGCTGCCGTTCCTGGCGGTGATCCCACTGGCCATGGCGATCACCATGGTCTTCGGCATCATCCTGGGCACCCCGACACTGCGACTACGCGGTGACTACCTGGCGATCGTGACGCTGGGCTTCGGCGAGATCGTCCGCCTGGTGGCGGACAACGTCGACCCGCTGCGCGGCCAGTCCGGGTTCCAGGGCGTCGGGCACCCGCCGGGCACCAACGACGAGGGCGGCGCGCTGTTCAACAACACCGACGGCACGCCGTGGTACTGGCTGACCGTCACGGTGATCATCGCGGTGCTGTTCCTGGTCGGGAACCTGGAGCGCAGCCGCGTCGGCCGCGCCTGGATCGCCATCCGCGACGACGAGGACGCGGCGTCGATCATGGGCGTGAACACGTTCAAGTTCAAGATCTGGGCGTTCGTCATCGGCGCGGCGATCGGCGGGCTCTCGGGCGCGCTCTACGCCGGGCAGATCGGCTTCGTGAACAACCAGAAGTTCGACGTGGTGACCTCGATGCTCTTCCTCGCCGCGGTGATCCTGGGCGGGTCGGGCAACAAGGTCGGCGTCATCCTCGGCGCGGTGGTGGTCGCCTACGTGCCGCTGCGCTTCCTGGTGATCGCCGAGTACAAGTTCCTGATCTTCGGCGTGGCGCTGATCGTGCTGATGATCTTCCGCCCGCAGGGCCTGCTCGGCGCGCGCCAGCGACTGCTGACCTACGGCAGATTGGCGTACCAGCGCCTGCTGGGCAAGGGTGAGCAGGTGTCGAGCGACACCGCGCTGGTGACCGAGAAGAACGGAGGGGCGCGCTGATGACCACACCGGAGAACCCCTCGGGCGCCCCACGGAACGGTGACACCGGTCCGGAGGTCGTCGCCGAAGGCGGGATCGTCGCCGAACTGGAGCACATGACGGTCGAGGAGCGGGCCGCGCACGACGCGGAGGTCGCCGAGGTCGTCGCCCCGGACCGCGAGATCGCCGTCGACGTCGGCGAGACCCTGCTGGAGCTGAACGAACTGACCGTGCGCTTCGGCGGTCTGGTCGCGCTGGACAGCGTCTCGTTCACCATCAAGCGCGGTGAGATCCTCGGCCTGATCGGGCCGAACGGCGCGGGCAAGACCACCTGCTTCAACGCGATGACGGGGGTCTACCGGCCGACCTCGGGCCAGGTGCTGCTGGAGGACAAGCCGCTGGGCAAGGTCTCCAAGCACGGCATCACCCAGCTCGGGATCGCCAGGACCTTCCAGAACATCCGGCTGTTCACCGAGATGACCGCGCTGGAAAACGTGGTCGTCGGCACCGACGCCCGGCACCGCACCAGCGTGCTCGGCGCGCTGCTGCGCCTTCCCCGCCACTTCAAGGAGGAGAAGGCCGCGGTGGAGCGGGCGATGGCGCTGCTGGAGTTCGTCGGCATCGCCGACCGCGCCGCGGACAAGGCGAGGAACCTGCCGTACGGCTACCAGCGTCGCCTGGAGATCGCCCGTGCGCTGGCCACCGAGCCGAAGCTGCTGTGCCTCGACGAGCCCGCCGCCGGGTTCAACCCCCAGGAGAAGGAAGAGCTCATGGGGTTGATCAAGAAGATCCGCGACGACGGCTACACCGTGCTGCTCATCGAGCACGACATGAAGCTGGTCATGGGCGTCACCGACCGGATCGTGGTGCTGGAGTTCGGCAAGAAGATCGCGGACGGCAGCCCCGCCGAGATCAGGGACAACCCCGCGGTGATCGCGGCGTATCTGGGGGTGCCAGACGATGACGTTGCTTGAGCTCTCCGGAGTGTCCGTCCACTACGGACGGATCAAGGCGGTGTCGGAGCTGACGCTGACCGTGGCCGAGGGGGAGATCGTCACCCTCATCGGCGCGAACGGGGCCGGCAAGTCCACCACCATGCGCGCGATCTCGGGGATCCGGCCGCTCTCGGCCGGGTCGATCTCCTTCGCCGGTGAGGACATCACCAAGCTGCGGGCCGACCTCCGGGTGGTCCGCGGCATCTCGCAGGCGCCGGAAGGCCGGGGGATCTTCCCCGGCATGACGGTGATGGAGAACCTGGACATGGGCGCCTACGCCCGCAAGGACCGGAAGAACCTGCAGCCGGACCTGGACCGGGTATTCGAGCTGTTCCCGCGGCTGGCGGAGCGGAAGACGCAGACCGGCGGCACGATGTCCGGTGGCGAGCAGCAGATGCTCGCGATCGGGCGCGCGCTGATGGCCAAGCCGAAGCTGCTGCTGCTGGACGAGCCCTCGATGGGGCTGGCCCCGCAGTTCATCCAGCAGATCTTCCGGATCATCACCGAGATCAACAAGCAGGGCACCACGGTGCTGCTGGTCGAGCAGAACGCCCAGCAGGCGCTTTCGCGCGCGCACCGGGCGTACGTGCTGGAGACCGGGCGGATCACCAAGACCGGCTCCGGGAAGGAACTGCTGGCCGACCCGTCGGTCAAGGAGGCCTACCTGGGCGTGGGCTGAGCCCCGTCGGTTGATTGCCAGGAGTGGGGCATTACTTGCGTTCATTGCAAGTAATGCCCCACTCATAGCATTGGGGGTACAACGGGTGGTTGTGGCTGGGGCTCGAAGGGCTGTTGGACCCTTGGTCTCGCAGGCTGTTTCCTATATGTAGCAAGGGAAACAGTGAAGGAGAACGAAGATCGTGACTACGTCGAACCTGGTCCAGGGTGTGGCTGCCGGAGTGCCGTTCGTGGCGTTGCCGCCCGCCACGGAGGCGCCGGCGCCGCTGGTGGTGACCTGGCACCTGATGGAGCCGCCCGCTTCGGAGGCGGCGATGGCCGAGGCGGTGCCGATGCACGGGCTCGCCGCCTGGCGGGTCTACTTCGGACTCCCGATGTCCGGCGCCCGGCTGCCCGAGGGCGGGTACGAGGAGTTCTACCGGCGCGCGGGCGAGGACTACGTGCTCCAGGTGATGGAGCCGGTGACCGGGCAGGCGGCGGCCGAGTTCCCGGCCGCGGTCGCCGAGCTGCGGCAGCGGTTCGCCATCGCGGACGGCCCGATCGGCGTCGCGGGTGGTTCGGCCGGGTCGACGGTGGCGCTGGAGGTGCTGGCGCGCGCCGAAGTGCCGATCGCGGCGGCCGCGGTGGTCAGCCCGGTGGTGCAGCTGGCGCCGGCGGTCGGCCGCAACGAGCGCTTCTACGGTTCGGCCTACCCGTGGACCGATCGCTCGCGCGCGGTCGCCGACCACTACGACTACGTCAACCGCGCGAGCGAGCTGAAGGCCGAGTTGCTGCTCGTGGTCGGCGAGGCCGACGACGTGGCGTTCCGCGAGCCGTCGGCGGCGCTGGCGGGGGTGCTCGGCGAGCGGTCCAAGCTGGTCACGGTGCCCGGGATGGGCCACAGCCTGACCGAAGCGGACGAGCACGCGGCCGCGGTCGACGCCGAGTTCACCGCGTGGTTCAGCGACCGCCTGCGGGGATGACGGTGCTTTCGGGGACCCAGTCGCGCTCCGGGTCGTAGGCGCACCAGCCCTCCTTCCGGCTGAGCTGGCTCAGCAGCTTGAGCAGCCGGATCAGGGCGGGTGGCTCACCACCGCGGCGCCACACCACCGACCACGGGTAGCGCGGCGACGGCGCGAACGGCAGCCGCCGCAGGTTCAGGTCGGCCGCCAGCTCCATGTCGGCCCCGGCCAGCGTCACCCGCGGTTTGCCGAAGCGGGTCTGCTCCAGGGTGTGCCGCAGGTCGAAGCTGACGCCGGAATCGTCGATCGGCACCGACCAGCCGCCGAAGCAGGCCCGCAGGAACTCGCGGAACTCACCGGGACCGGCCAGCGAAGGCAGCCAGACGCCCTCCTCGCGCAGATCCTCCACGCGGATCGCGTCACCGTCGGCGAGGTGGTGCTCCGGCGGCAGCAAGGCGATCAGCGGTTCCAGCCGGATCAGGCGCTGCGCCAGTCCGGCGGGCAGCTGCTGACCCGGTGCGCCCGCCCAGCCGAAGGCCAGGTCGAGCTCACCGGCGAGCAGCGGGTCGAAGCTGTGCACCAGCCCGCGCCGGGTGCTGCGTTCGACGCGGAGGTCGGGATCGGCCATCGCGCACCGGCGCAGCACGAACAACGGCGAGAGCCGGTGGTCGATCACGTCGACCCGCAGGTGCGGTTGTGCGCCGGTGGCCGCGGTGACCGCCTCGTCGTTCAGCCGGACCAGTTCGCGGGCCGACGGCAGGAACCGGCTGCCCGCCTCGGTCAGCTCGACGCCGCGGTTGGTGCGCCGGAACAACGCGCCGGGCAGCGCCTCCTCCAGCTTGCCGATGCGCTTGGACAGCGCCTGCTGGGTGAGGAACAGGCTCTGCGCGGCCCGGGTGAAGTTCCGGTGCTCGGCGACCGCGACGAACGCGCGCACCTGCCCCAGGTCGAGGTCCACCGCGGGTCAGGCGCCCGGCGGACGCTCCCGCACCGCGCAGGTCAGCCGGGCCGTGCAGGTCCGCTTGCCGGACTCGTCGGTGAGCACGATCTCCACGGTGATGGTGCTGCGGCCGACGTGCAGCGGCACCGCCACCCCGGTGACCAGCCCTTCCCGGACGCCGCGGTGGTGTGTGCACGAAAGTTCGAGGCCCACGGCCGCGCGCTCCGGCCCGGCGTTGACCGCGGCGACGGTGGAGCCGAGCGCCTCCGCCAGCACCGCGTTCGCGCCGCCGTGCAGCAGGCCGTACGGCTGGAGGTTGCCCTCGACCGGGATCGTGCCGACGACCCGCTCCGGGGTCACTTCCAGCAGCTTCATCCCCACCTTGTCGTTGAGCTGCTGCTCGGCCCAGCGTGGATCGATCCGGAACATCTCGGCGGTGATCGCCGCCCCCTGGTCGGGCACCCGTGCCTCCTTAGAGTGTCGGGGTCTCACCCTAGACTCGCTCCCGTGAGCCCAGCCGAGAACACCCAAGTAGTGAACGACACACCCCGCCTGCTGCTCATCGACGGGCATTCGATGGCCTACCGCGCCTTCTTCGCGGTACCCGCCGACCGGTTCCGCACCACCACCGGCCAGGTCACCAACGCGGTGTTCGGGTTCACCTCGATGCTGATCAACCTGCTGCGCGACGAGCAGCCGACACACCTGGCGGTGGCCTTCGACCTGTCCCGCCAGACCTTCCGCTCGGAGGCCTACGCCGAGTACAAGGCGGGCCGCTCGGCCACCCCGGACGACTTCAAGGGGCAGGTGGCGCTGGTCAAGGACGTGCTCGGGGTGCTGGGCATCCCGATCCTGACCAAGGAGAACTACGAGGCCGACGACATCATCGCCACGCTCACCACGCAGTCGGAGGCGCTCGGCTACCAGGTCCTCATCTGCACCGGCGACCGCGACGCCCTGCAGCTGGTGACCGACTCGGTCACCGTGCTCTACCCGCGCAAGGGCGTGTCCGACCTGGTCCGGTTCGACCCGGCGGCGGTGTCGGAGAAGTACGGGCTCACCCCGGCGCAGTACCCCGACTTCGCCGCGCTGCGTGGCGACCCCTCGGACAACCTGCCCGGCATCCCCGGGGTGGGGGAGAAGACCGCGACGAAGTGGATCCAGCAGTTCGGCTCGCTCAACGAGCTGATCGACCGGGTCGACGAGGTGAAGGGCAAGGCGGGTGACGCGCTGCGCGCCCACCTCAGCTCCGTCGCGCTGAACCGGCAGCTCACCGAGCTGGTGCGCGAGGTGCCGCTGGAAGCCGGTCCGGCCGAGCTGGAGCTCAAGCCGTGGGACCGCGACGCGGTGCACCGGCTGTTCGACGAGCTGGAGTTCCGCGTCCTGCGTGACCGCCTGTTCGCCACCCTGTCCAGCTCCGAGCCGGAGGCCGACGAGGGCTTCGAGGTCACCGGGGCCGCGCTGGAGCCGGGGCAGATCTCCGCGTGGCTGGCCGAGCACGCGCCCGCCGGCACCGTCACCGGGCTCTCCTTCCGCACCACCGGCGCCTCCGTGGCCGCCGACGTGCAGTCCATCGCCTTCGCCGCCGAGGACGGCGCCGGTGCCTACCTCGATCTGTCCACTTTGGACGAAGCCGACGAGAAGGTGCTGGTGGCCTGGCTCGCCGACGAGAAGGCGGGCAAGAGCGGGCACGCGCTGAAGGTGGCCGTGCACGCGCTGCTCGCCCGCGGCTGGCGCCTGGCCGGGCTGCGCACCGACACCGAGCTGGCCGCCTACCTGGTCCGCCCCGGTCAGCGCTCGTTCGAACTGGACGACCTGACCCTGCGCTACCTCAGCCGTGAGCTGCGTTCCGACGCCGACGAAGGCGACGGCCAGCTCTCCTTGCTCGACGGGGCCGAGGGTGCCGACGCCAAGATCGTGCAGGCCGAGCTGGTGCGGGCGCGGGCGATCGCCGAGCTGACCGGCGCGCTGCACGAGGAACTCGCCAAGATGAACGGCACCAAGCTGCTCGACGAGATCGAGCTGCCGCTGTTCGAGGTGATCAACGAGCTGGAGGCCGCGGGCATCGCGGTCGACATCGAGCAGCTCACCGAACTCGAATCGCACTACGCGAACCGGGTGCACCAGGCCGCCGAGGCGGCCTACGAGGTGATCGGCAAGCAGATCAACCTCGGCTCGCCGAAGCAGTTGCAGGTGGTGCTCTTCGACGAGCTGGAGATGCCGAAGACCAAGCGCACCAAGACCGGCTACACCACCGACGCCGACGCGCTGCAGACGTTGTTCGAGAAGACCGAACACCCGTTCCTGCAGCACCTGCTCGAACACCGCGACGCCACCCGCCTGCGCACCACGGTGGAGGGGCTGATCAAGGCGATCGCGGACGACCGGCGCATCCACACCACGCTGTACCAGACCATCGCGGCCACCGGGCGGCTCTCGTCCACCGAGCCGAACCTGCAGAACATCCCGATCCGCACCGAGGAGGGCCGCCGCATCCGCGACGCCTTCGTCGTCGGCGAGGGCTACACCGACCTGATGACCGCGGACTACAGCCAGATCGAGATGCGGATCATGGCGCACCTGTCCGAGGACGCGGCGCTGATCGAGTCCTTCCAGTCCGGCTTCGACTTCCACGCGGCCACCGCGGCGAAGGTCTTCGGCGTGGAGCCCGGCGAGGTGACGGGTGCGCAGCGGGCCAAGATCAAGGCGATGAACTACGGCCTGGCCTACGGGCTGTCGGCCTACGGGCTGTCCGCGCAGTTGCGCATCTCCACCGAAGAGGCGCGCGGGCTGATGGACGACTACTTCGCCGGATTCGGCGGGGTGCGCGACTACCTGCAGTCCGTGGTGGTCGAGGCGGGCAAGGTCGGGTACACCGAGACCATCTTCGGCCGCCGCCGCTACCTGCCCGACCTCAACAGCGACAACCGCCAGCGCCGCGAGATGGCCGAGCGGATGGCGCTCAACGCCCCGATCCAGGGCAGCGCGGCGGACATCATCAAGGTCGCCATGCTCAACGTGCACCGGGGCCTGACCGAGGCGAAGCTGCGCAGCCGGGTCCTGCTGCAGGTGCACGACGAACTCGTGATCGAGGTCGCCGACGGTGAGCACGACGAGCTGGAAGCCCTGGTGCGCAAGGAAATGGGCGCCGCGTACGAACTGGCCGTGCCACTCGAGGTCTCGGTCGGGTACGGCCGCTCCTGGAACGACGCAGCGCATTGATCTTTGGCCTCGCCTCCGGCGAGGCAGGCGAGGTCGCTTTTGAGCCGGTCATCGGAGCGGGGCACACCGTGCCGCTGGGCGGCCCGTCGCACCCCACTCCGATGACCGGCGCGACCTCGCGGGGTTGGAGGAGGGCAAGTGACAGCGCGTGTCGAAGCATTGGGGCACCTTCGCCGGGCGAAGGACGAGATCGACGCGCGTTACGCCGAATCGCTCGACGTGGACCAGCTCGCCAAGGTGGCGGGCTGGTCCCGTGAGCACTTCACCCGCACCTTCGCCGCCGCCTTCGGGGAGACGCCGGGCGCGTACTTGGCACGGCGGCGGATCGAGCGTGCCCAGGACCTGCTCCGCTCGGCCAACCTGACGGTGACCGAAGTGTGCCTCCTGGTGGGCTATTCGAGTCTCGGCACGTTCAGCCGCCGCTTCACCGAGATCACCGGCCTGAGCCCCACCGCCTACCGCGCCCGCTCGCGGCGTGACGCACCGCCGCCGATCCCTGGCTGCTACTTGATGATGTGGACCAGGCCATCGGCGTACGAAAAGGACGTCACTCCCGGATAAGCCATCCGGCCGTCTCCGCGGCTAGCGTGCAGCCACTGACGCGCCCCCCTTTTTTCACCGCCCCACGCCGCGAGGTCGCAGCCCGGTGACCGGCTCAAGAGCGACCTCGCCCGCCGTGCCGGAGGCGCGGCCGAAGATGCCGAGAAGCAGTTGCGGGAGTTGATCGCCAAGGGCGTGCTGGGATGGGCGTGTTCGACACCGAGGACTGCCGTGGCACCTTCGAGGTGTGGTCCGCGCGGGGCGTGAACTTCCTCCAGGAACCCGCTGACCGTCCGTACGGAGTGGAGTGTGTGTTCCGCGATGACTCCGGGAACTGGTTCAGTCTCACCGAGCGACGGGAGTTCGACCCGGGGCAGGAGTGGGGGCTCTGTGTGGACGGTTGAGCGCGTTCGGCGGAGCCGAACAAGCCTTTCGCCGGACGGCAAGGTCTTCCGCACGCGAGTAGCGTGGCTCCCATGGTGCTGAGGAAGGCGCTGATCCTGGGCGGTACCGGCATGCTGGCCGGTGTCGCGGAAGCCTTGACCGGTGACGGCTGGCTGGTGGTCCTGCCGAGCAGGCGCTACAGCCCGGTCGGCCGCCGTCCGCCCGAGCCGGGGATCGCCGCCCGGATGTCGATGGGCGCGCGCGGGCACCGGCCGCAGGGCGGCACGGCGACGCTGGGCCGGGCCATCTGGGTCGAGGCGCAATGGGAACGGCCACGCGAACTGGCGGCGAAGGCGGAAGCGGCGCTCGGCGGACCGGCGGACCTGCTGGTGGCCTGGGTGCACGATTCCTACCGCCGGGCGGTGATGGGCGTGGTGGAGCCGCTCCTGCGCCCGGAGGCCCCGGTGGTGGAGGTGCGGGAAGCCGCGTCGGTCCGGGCGGGTGAGCCGGAGTCGGTGCTCGTCGCGCACCCCACGCAGCAGGTGCGCCTCGGCGCCATCTCCGAGCAGACGGGCAGGCCGCTCAACCACGCGGAAACCGCCGCCGGCGTGCTCGAAGCGGTGAGCCGGGCGCTGGAGGGCAAGCCGACGCTGGTGCACCAGATCGGCCACAACCGCCCCTACGTGCGCTGAGCTCAGCGCGCCAGGCCGCGGATCAGCACCATCACCGACTCGCGGACCTCGGCACGGCTGCGCTGGCGCTGGAACACCTGCCAGTCCAGGGCGACCACCAGCAGCGTGCCGAACAACCCGGCCGCGGCCGTGGGGATCTGCACCCCCTCGGGCAGCCGCCCCGCGTCGGCCACGCGCTGCAGTTGTTCCTTGACGATGGAGATGATCTCCTCGCGCAGCAGCGACAGCGTCTCGTGCCACTGGCCCGGCGTCCGCCACATCTCGCTGACCAGGATCTGCGAGAAGCCGGGGTACTCCGCGATGAACCCCAGCGCGCTGTCCACCTGGGACTCCAGCGCCTCCACCGGGTCGGCCGGGGACGCGGCGGCCCGCAGCCGGTCGGCGAGCTGGCCGACGCCGTAGCGCAGCAGCGCGTCGATCAGCCCGTCCTTGCTGCCGAAGTTGTAGTACACGGTGCCCTTGGCCACCCCGGCCTCGGCCGCGATCTCGTCCACGGTCAGCCCGACCAGCCCGCGGTCGGTGGCCAGCTTCAGGGTGGCCTCGAACAGCCTGCGCCGGGTGGCGTCGGCCCTGGCGCTCACAGGCTCAGCTCCGGCTTCAGCTGCGACACCGTCCACATGCGACGCTTGCTGGCCGCGTACGACGAGACCGCCAGCGCGCCGGCCAGGTAGGCGGCCAGCACCCCGATGTCGCCGAGGATCTGCAGTGAGGCCCCGGTGTAGAGCAGGTGCCGGAACCCGTCGATGGCGTACCCCATGGGCAACACGATATGCAACGGGTACAGCGCGTCCGGGATGGTCTGCCACGGGAACGTGCCGCCCGCGCTGACCAGCTGCAGCACCAGCAGCACCAGCCCGAGGAACTTGCCGACCGCGCCGAACAGCGCGTTGAGCGCGTGCACGATCGCGGTGAACGACAACGACACCAGCACCGCGAAGCCGATCGCGCCCAGCGGGTGCGCCACGTGGATGCCGACCAGCCAGGTCACCGCGCCGAACAGCACCAGCACCTGCGCGATGCCGAGCAGGGCCGAGGCCAGCCAGCCGCCGAACGCCACCCGCACCGGTGACGCGCCCGCGGTCAGCGCACGGGTGGACAGCGGCCGCAGCAGCAGGAACAGCACGAACGCGCCGATCCAGGTGGCCAGCGAGATGAAGAACGGGGCCAGCCCGGCGCCGTAGGTGCCCGCCGAGGCCACGCCGACCGAGTTCACCGCGACCGGGTCGGCGATGGTGTTCGCGGTGGCCTGGCGGGTCGGGTCGTCGGGGTTCGGGATCTCCTGCAACCCGGCGCCGAGGCCGTCGCGGAGCTGGTTCGCGCCATCGCGGAGCTGCGTGCTGCCCTTGAGTGCGTCCTGCTCGCCGGTGGCCAGCTTCGACGAGCCGTCGACGAGCTGCTGGGCGCCGTCCGCGGCCTTGCCGATGCCGTTGACCAGCGTGGGTGCCGAGGAGGCGAGCTGGGCCGCGCCCTCCGAAACCTGCCTGGCGCCGTCGGCGAGCTTGCTCAGGTCGCTGTTCGCCTGCTGGATCTTGGAGTTCGCCTCGTCGACCGGCTGGCGCAGCTGGCCGAGCACGCTCAGCGCGTGCTGCACCTCGTCCTCGCTCAGCCCGCCGTCGCGCAGCGTCTGCGCCAGCTTGCCGTTCACGTTGTCCAGCGAGGTCTGGAGATCGCTCGACGCGCCCGCGGCCACCTGCGCGGCGGAGGCGACCTTCGCGTTGCCCGCGGCGACCTGGCTCGCGCCGTCGGCGAGCTGCTGCGACTTCGACGGCAGTTGCGCGGTGCTCTCGCGCAGCGTGTTGAGGCCGGTCGAGAGCTGCGTGCTGCCGGTGGAGAGCTGGCTCGCGCCGTCCGCCAGCTGCTGCTGCCCGGTGACCAGCTGCCCGGCGCCGTCGGCGAGCTGGGTCGCCCCGCGCGAGGCCTCCTCGATCTTGCCGTAGATGGTGGAGAAGCCGACCAGGAACCGGCCCGCCGCCTCGCTGCCCACCTTCTCCGCGATCGTCGCGCGCACCTGCTCGGCGACCTGGTCGGCGATCGTGCCGGACAGGTAGTTGTTCGCGTCGTTGGTGGTCAGCGTGATCGTCGCCTGCTGCGGCTGGAAGTTGCCGGTGGACAGCAGCGCGGTGGAGAACTCGCGGGGGATGGTGATGGCGAAGGAGTACCGGTCGTCGCGCACCCCGGCCTGCGCGTCCTCCGCGGAGACCTCGTGCCACTGGAAGGTGCCGGAGCCGACCAGCTCGTCGGTCACCTCGCGGCCCACGTTGCGCGGGGTGCCCTCGCTGTCGGTCGCGCCGGTGTCGGCGGAGACCACCGCCGCGGGCAACTTGTTCAGCCTGCCGTACGGGTCGTAGTTCGCGTAGAGGTAGAAGGAGGCGTAGAGCAGCGGGACCAGCACGAGCGCCAGCACCGCCAGCTTGGGCAGCTTCCCGGCGGTCAGCCTCCGCAGTTCGTTGAGGGCGATCCGGACGCTGCTCACTGCTGTTCTCCTTCGTCTTCTTCCGGTTCCGGCAGCGGCGCGCACTGCTCCGGCTCGGGCTGCTCCAGCTCACCGGCCCGCGCGGGCGGGAACGGCAGGGCCGAGATCGGCGTGGTGGCGCTCAGCACGATCACCGCGAGGCCGCGTTCGGCGTGTTCGCGGGCGAGTGCCGACCAGCTGCCGACGTCACTGGTGTGCCGGTCGGGCGTGTCCAGGACGAGCAGTTCCACGCCTTCGCGGCTCGCGGCGAGCGCGGTGAGCAGGCGGGTGCGCAGCGTCGGTTCGAGGTTCTCGAAGCGGGTGTCGGCGAACGGGCCGGCGTCGTTCGCCGCCAGCCACCGCCGGACGTCCAGTTTGGACGACGGGCGGTGCGCCAGCGCCAACTCCTCGCCGACGACCACGCCCAGGCTCAGCGCGCCGTCCGGCTCGCTGACGCCGGGCGCGTCGACCACCGCCGAAACCTCGCGCAGCTTGCCGTCGGTGACCGCGCCGGTGACCGTGCCGGTGGCCGGCTTCAGCCGCCCGGCCAGCGCCAGCCCGAACGCGGTCAGCCCGGCCCCCGGTTCGCCGTGCAGCACCGCCAGCTGCCCGGCGGCGACGGTCAACGAGGTGGGCGGCAACAAGGTGCCGTGCGGTCCGGTGACGGACACGCGATCGGCGTGAACCTGCACGGGGGCTCCCGGTATTTGAACTGACTGGTCAGTTCAAAAGTAGGTCCGGAGCTGGGAGCGGGCAAGCCGAAACGGCCGGAACAGCCCGGTCGGGTGACTACCGCAACAGCGAAGCCGGACGAACCTCCCAGATCGTCAGGAGCGGCCGGTAGCCCTGCCGGTGCCAGAACACCGACGACAGCGGGTTGGGCGGGTTGTAGTAGAGGTAGGTGCCCGTGGCGCCGCGTTCGCGGAAGTACTCGTGCGTGGTGCCCGCCAGTGCCCGGCCGATGCCGCGCCCGCGCAGTTCGCGTGCCGTGCCGACGTTGTTCAGGTAGCCCCAGCTGCCCAGCGGCAGCAGCTCGGCGGCCCCGGAATCCGCGGTGACGTCCACCCACGAGCAGTCGGCGAGCCCGGCCACGACGCCGTCCACCTCGGCCACCCAGACCGGGGCGGTGCCCTGGTCCAGCTTGCGGCGCAGGTCCGGCGCGAGCACTTCGGCGGTCTCTTCGCGCCGCGGCAGCGCGACCAGGGTGGAGTAGTCGAAGATCTCCAGCGCCAGGTCGAGCGCGGCGTCGAAGTCCTCCGGCCGTGCCCGGCGGATCGTCACGCCGGGGAGCTCGGCGACCGGTTCCGGCGGGGCGGTGCGCACCGCCAGCGCGGTCATCGGGGCGAGCCCGTGGTCCAGGAAGGCGCGGATCGCCTCGGCGTCCCGGCTCGGCCAGGTCACCACGCACGCCGAGTCCTCGCCGGGCGGATCGCGGTCCAGCTCGGCCCGCAGCGCCCGGAGCAGCGCGTCCATGCCCGCGGTCCCCGTGGCGCCGATCTCCGGGAACAGCCGCCACACCTCGGCGGCCGACACCAGCAGCTCCACCGCGCCGGGTTCGTGGCGTTCCCGGTGCAGGACGGCGGACACCCGTTCGCCGGCCGCGGTCACCGCGCGCAGTTCGGTCATGCCCTCATCTCTCCGGCCGGGGTCACGTCCCAGATGGTCCACAAAGGACGATAACCCTGGCGGTGCCAGAACACCGGGGAGAGCGGGTTGCACGGGTTGTAGAAGAGGAAGGTGCCGCGGACACCGGATCGCAGCAGCTCCCGGTGCGCCACGTCGAGCAGCGCCCGGCCGACCCCGGTGCCGCGGGCGTGCTCGGCCACCGACGCGGTGGAGATGTGCCCCCAGCGCCCGCCGGGCAGCCGGTTCGCCAGTGCTCCACCGGCCTCGGGGATCAGGCAGCGGGTGCTCACCATGCCCACGGCCAGCCCCTCCGCCTCGGCGAGCCAGACCCGGCCTTCGACCAGCATGCGGCGCAACCCCGGTTCGAGCAGGGCCGCGGCGTTGTCCAGCACGGTCGCGGTGCCGACCAGCGAGGCGTAGCGCAGTTCGGCGACCTCCAGCGCGAGCAGTTCCTCCAGATCACCCGCGCTCGCCGGGCGCACGACGAGGCCGGGCGGCCGGTGCGGGACCGGCGGCGCCGGACCGGTGCGCACGCCCAGCGCGGTGCGCGGCAGGAAACCGTGCCGCAGCAGCGGCCGGACCACCGGCGCGTCCAGGCTGGGCCAGGCCAGCACGCACGCCGAGTCCGGGCCGGGCCGCTCGGTCAGCAGCCGGATCCGGACCGCGGGCAGCAGGGCCCGCAGGCCGGCCGCGTCCCCGGCGTCGAGCAGCGGGGTGATCTCCCAGGTCCGGGCGGGGGAGAACAGCCGCTCCACGGTGCCCGCCGGGAGCTTGGCCCGGTAGAGGACCGCGGTGACCTCCCGGCCGTCCTCCGGCACGCGGGCGTGGACGCGCTCGCCCGCCGGGGCGCCCGGCTCCGGCAGCAGCGGGTCCAGCCCGGTGAAACTCACCCCGGCTTCCGGGTCCGGAAGATCGCGGTGCCGGGGAAGAGCTTGCCGCGCAGCGGGCTCCACTGGCCCCAGACGCGGGTGTGCCCGGCCGGCCACTCGGGTTCGATCAGGTCGAGCAGTTCCAGCCCGGCGCCGGACAGCGCGCGGATGTAGTCGCCCAGCGTGCGGTGGTACTCCACATAGGTCGCCGAGCCCTCGCCGTCCACTTCGACGTACGGGGTGCGGTCGAAGTACGGCTGGGTGGCGGTCAGCCCGGCGGGGCCGGGGTCGTCCGGGAAGATCCACCGCATCGGGTGGGTGACCGCGAACACCCAGGGCGCGCCCGGCCGCAGCACCCGGTGCACCTCGGCGAAGACCGCCTCGACCGACGGCACGAACGGCAGCGCGCCGAACGCCGAGCAGGCCGCGTCGAAGGTGTTGCCGGCCAGCGGCAGGAACTCCGCGTTGGCCTGGACCAGCGGCACCTCGATGCCGGTGCGGGCGGCGGCTTCGCGGGCGTGGCGCAGCATGCCCGCGGACAGGTCGAGCGCGACGGTGCGCGCGCCCTGCGCGGTCAGCCAGCGGGCGCACGGCGCCGAACCGCAGCCGACCTCGAGCACGCGGCGGCCCGCCACGTCGCCGAGCAGGCCGAGGTCGGCCTCGCGCAGTCCCTCGGGGCACCAGAGGAAGTCGGCCTCGCCGAGGAACTCGCCGTGGGTCTCGAGGTACTGGTCGGCGTCGGCGTCCCACCAGGCCAGGTTGGCCGCGGCGGCCTCCGAGGAGCCCACCTCGCGGTAGGCGACGGCGGCGGTGCCGAGGCGTTCTTCGGCGCGTTCGTGACGATCAGCCGGCGGGGAGTTCACCGGCCCATCCTCCCCCAGGTGCCATAGCCGACGACGTGTGTGGACCCTGTTTGTGCCGCGCCCGGTGGGCCGCGTACGATACTCACTAGCGCAGTGGGTTCGCGCTACCTCTCCCTCCGGCGTGCAGCTGGGGTCCGGGTCGCGCACCGCCGTCGGTGATGCACGTGGCCGATCTTCTTCGGGAATTCGGGAACGCCGCAGAATCGTTCGTCCGGCAGCCCGGTGCGCGCGCAAACAGCAAACCTACTATCCCCAAGCCGTTACCGGAGCAACCCGCCTAATGACCATCGACACCGCCACCGCCCCGACTGCGTCCACCCCGCAGCAAGTCGCCATCAACGACATCGGGTCGGAGGAAGACTTCCTCGCCGCCATCGACAAGACGATCAAGTACTTCAACGATGGCGACATCGTCGAAGGCACCATCGTCAAGGTCGATCGCGACGAAGTGCTGCTCGACATCGGGTACAAGACCGAGGGCGTCATCCCCTCGCGTGAGCTGTCCATCAAGCACGATGTCGACCCGGCCGAGGTGGTCACCGTCGGCGACGAGGTCGAGGCCCTCGTTCTCCAGAAGGAGGACAAGGAAGGCCGCCTCATCCTCTCCAAGAAGCGCGCGCAGTACGAGCGCGCCTGGGGCACCATCGAGGAGCTCAAGGAGAAGGACGAGCCGGTCAAGGGCACCGTCATCGAGGTGGTCAAGGGCGGCCTGATCCTGGACATCGGCCTGCGCGGCTTCCTGCCCGCGTCGCTGGTCGAGATGCGCCGCGTGCGCGACCTGCAGCCCTACGTCGGCCGCGAGCTCGAGGCGAAGATCATCGAGCTGGACAAGAACCGCAACAACGTGGTCCTGTCCCGCCGCGCCTACCTGGAGCAGACCCAGTCCGAGGTGCGCAGCGAGTTCCTCAACGCGCTCGCCAAGGGCCAGGTCCGCAAGGGTGTCGTGTCCTCCATCGTCAACTTCGGTGCCTTCGTGGACCTGGGTGGCGTCGACGGCCTGGTGCACGTCTCCGAGCTGTCCTGGAAGCACATCGACCACCCGAGCGAGGTCGTCGAGGTCGGCCAGGAGGTCACCGTCGAGGTGCTCGACGTGGACATGGACCGCGAGCGCGTGTCCCTGTCGCTGAAGGCCACCCAGGAAGACCCGTGGCGCCAGTTCGCCCGCACCCACGCGATCGGCCAGATCGTGCCGGGCAAGGTCACCAAGCTCGTCCCGTTCGGTGCGTTCGTGCGCGTCGAGGAGGGCATCGAGGGCCTGGTGCACATCTCCGAGCTGGCCGAGCGCCACGTGGAGATCCCGGAGCAGGTCGTGCAGGTCAACGGCGACGTGATGGTCAAGGTCATCGACATCGACCTCGAGCGCCGCCGCATCTCGCTGTCGCTGAAGCAGGCCAACGAGGGCTTCACCACCGAGTCCGAGTTCGACCCGACGCAGTACGGCATGGCGGCCGAGTACGACGACCAGGGGAACTACATCTACCCCGAGGGCTTCGACCCGGACACCCAGGAGTGGCAGGAAGGCTTCGACAAGCAGCGCGAGGAGTGGGAGCGGCAGTACGCCGAGGCCCACACGCGCTACGAGGCCCACATGAAGCAGATCGCCAAGGCCGCCGAGCAGGACGCCGAAGCCGCCGCCAACGCGGCGACCGGGGTCGACCCCTCGAGCAGCGGTGGCGAGCAGAGCTACACCTCCGCTCCGGCCGACTCCGGCTCGAAGAGCACCGGCGGCACCCTCGCCTCCGACGAGCAGCTCGCGGCGCTCCGCGAGAAGCTCTCCGGCGGCGCGTGAGCTGACGCCTGAACCACCACAGAACCCCGGGACCCGCTTTGGGTCCCGGGGTTCTGTGTCTTTGGCCTCGGCTCCGCCGAGGCGGGGAGGTCGCTTTTGAGCCGACGCCCGGGCCGCACACGGCTCACGGCCTTGGGGGCCGCGATCCGCGTCCGACCCGGGCGTCGGCGCGACCTCCCGGGTGCATGAGCGGTCGTGTCCCCGAGCTCGTCGGTGTGGTGGGAAAGGGTCGCTGCGGGCGCTTGGCGAAGCCGCCACACGCGCGGTCCGGCTCACCCGTTCGCGGTAGTTGGGCCGATCGGCTCACGTGTGTTCACGTGAGCCGGATGGGTTGTCACGTTCCCTGATGGTGGGAAATTTGCCCGCGATCAAGTATTCACTAGTGTGCGTTCCGTGGTGATTTTGATGGACGCGGCCCCGATCCGGCGTAATACTCAGGGATGACAGCCGGACGGCCGGTTGTCGTCACCCGCACCGACGGTGCCGCGGGGTTGTCGGATCTTCGGACCGCTGATTCGGGGTGGGTGAATGACTGTCGGCGTGCGTGTCCTCGGGGAGCTCGAGGTCGTGCGTGATGGCCTGGTGGTCACGCCTTCGCAGCCGAAGGTGCGCCAGTTGCTCGCGCTCCTCGCGGTCAACTGGAACAAGGTGGTCCGCACCGAGCAGCTCCGCGCCGAACTCTGGGGCACCAGCCCGCCGCCCAAGGCCAGCACCACCCTCCAGGTCTACGTCTCCAACATCCGCCGCATGCTGGCCGGTGAGCCGCGTTCGGCGAGCGGCACCGTGGTGCACCGCCCCCGCGTCGGCTACGCGCTGAACCTCCCGGAGCACACGCTCGACATCGCGCGCTTCACCGAGCTGGCCCGCTCCGGCCGCGGCGAACTCGACGCCGGACGGCTCGAAGAGGCCTCGGCCGCCTTCCGCGGCGCGCTGGAGGAGTGGCGTGGCGGCCCGCTCTGCGACCTCGACCCCGGCGAGGTGCTCGCCCCGCACGTGACCCGGCTGCGGCAGGAACGCGCGGCCGTGCTGGAGCAGCGCATCGAGGTCGACCTGGTGCTGGGCCGTCACCTCGAGCTGATCGGCGAGCTGCGGGTGCTGGTGCAGGAGTACCCGACCCACGAAGGCCTGCACGCGAAGCTGATGCTGGCGCTGCACCGCTCGGGCATGCGCTCGGAAGCGCTGAGCGTGTTCCAGCGGCTGCGCGTGAGCCTCATCGACCAGCTGGGTCTGGAGCCGAGCGCGTCGACCCGCCGGTTGCACCAGGAACTGCTCGACGGCGAGGTCAAGCAGGACCAGCCGCCCGGCACCGGCTCGGTGCGGCGCGCCAAGTCGTGGTGGCACCCGCCAGCCCAGCTGCTGCCCGATCCGGTGGACGTCGTCGGCCGCGACGCGGAGCGCGAGCGGATCGTCGGCGAACTGCGTGGTGCCTCGAAGCTGACCGTGGTCACCGTGGCCGGTGGGCCGGGGGTCGGCACGTCCACCCTCTGCGCGCACGTGGCGAACCAGGTGCGTGAGTCCTTTCCGGACGGTCAGGTGTACGCGGACCTGCTGGCCCATGGCTCACCCGGCGAGGTGCTGGCCGGGTTCCTGCGCGCGATCCGCGGCCCGGACTGCTGGCTGCCCGCGAGCGAACAGGAACGCGCCGACCTCTTCCGCAGCTGGACCGCCCGGCACCGCATGCTGGTCGTGCTGGACAACGTGGCCGGTGCCGAGCAGCTGGACCTGCTGCGGCCCGGCGGTGAGGGCAGCGCGGTGCTCGCCGGGTGCCGCCGCCGCATCGCCGACCCGGCCGGGGTGCCGGTGGCCCTGCGGCCGCTGTCCGGCGAGGATTCCCTGCGGTTGCTGGGTTCGATGATCGGCACGCAGGTGGACCGGGAGCCCGCCGCCGCCGCCGAGCTGGCCGAGTTGTGCGGTGGCCTGCCCGCGGCGCTGATCGGCGCGGCGACGCGGCTCGCGCTGCGGCCGCACTGGTCGATCTCGCGGGTGGTGCACCGCCTGCGTGCGCCGGGGGAGCGGCTCGGTGAGCTGTCCGCCGGCCGCCTCGACCTGCTCGCCAGCGTCGAGCGGACCTCCTCGCTGCTCGACGCCGACCAGTCGGACGCCTTCCAGCGGTTCGCCGGCCTGTTCGCCCCGGCGGTCTCGGTGCCGGAGTTCGCCCGCGCCTGCCTGATAGGCGAGCGGCTGGCGGAGTCACGGCTGGAGCAGCTGGTCGAAGCGCAGCTCGTCGAGGTCGAGGAGAACCGCCCGCAGCCGGGCACCGGCTACTTCAGCTACCGCATGCACCCGCTGATCCGGCTGGCCGCGCTGGCCATCGGCGAACGCGGCCAGCACGGTCAGGAAGCCTTGCGCGCGACGATCCGGTAGGCGTTGGACAGCCGGGCGCGACCGGCGAACGGGCGCACCACCCGGTCCGCGAGCGCGGCCAGCACCACGCCGAGCGCCCCGGCCAGCAGCACGGCACCACGCGCGAACCGGCGTGCCCGCCCAGGGGAACGCGGGTGCCATGGCGCGTCCTCGCGTGGGGCGAGGTCGTCGAGCGTGAGCCACGCGGCGGCCACCAGGTCGATCGGGTCGTGGGCTTCGGCGCGTTGTTCGAGCACCACGGTGAATCCCTGCGATTCGAGCCGCTGCCGCAGGTTCGCCAGCGGGACGAAGTGCAGGTGCTGCGGCTGGAGCCACGGGAGCCAGCGGCGGCCGAGCAGCCGGGCGTACCGGCTTTCCGGGTCCGGTACCTCGATCACCAGGTGACCGCCGGGCCGCAGCACCCGGTGCGCGGCGTCGAGTTCGGCCTGAGGCGCGGTGCTGTGCTCCAGGTAGTGGTACATGCTGACCACGTCGTAGGTGCCTGCCAGCTCGTCGGCCAGTTCGGCGAACAGCCCGCGGTAGCCGGTGGACACCCGCCCGTGTTCCTCCGCCAGCTTCACGCCTTCGCTGAGGTCGAGCCCGTCGAACCGGGTCTCCGGGAAGACCGCGCGGGCGGACTCGCAGAAGTGGCCGTGCCCGGTGCCGACGTCGAGCCAGGTTTCCGGCCGCACCAGCCCGGAAACCGCCTGCGCGCGACCGAGGTAGGTCTTCTCGCGGCCTTCGAACTGCCCGGCGAGCTGCTTTTCGCCGAGCCCGTCGTAGAAGTCGCGGTAGTAGAACTCCAGCCCGGCCGGGTTGAGCCGCGGGTTCTGGAAGATGTGCTCGCAGTCCGAGCACCGGTCGAGGGTGAACTCGCCGGGTTTGTGCTGGAGGAAGTCGCGGGTGCGCAACCGGACGGCCAGCCGGTCCGACGAGCACCACGGGCACCGTTCGGCCCGGGGTTCGAAGAACCGGTCGAGCCCGTCGGCGAGCTCGGCCTGGTACCCCGGTCGCAGCCGGTCGATCTCGGTCATGCGCGCACTCCCGCCATGGTCAAGGATTCGAGTTCGGTGGCCGCGGCGGCGGCCCCACCGGCCGCGCGGAAGGACCGCCCGATCCGCGCCGCGTTCGCCCGCATGCCGCTGCCGGGGTCGAGCACCGTGCTGATCGCGATCCGCAGGTGCTCGGCGGTCGCCTTGGTGAACCGCACCCGGACGCCCGCGCCCGCCTCGGCCACCTGCTCGGCGATCACCGGCTGGTCGTCCCGGATCGGCGCGACCACCAGCGGCAGGTCGTGCCACAGCGTTTCGCAGACGGTGTTGTGCCCGCCGTGGCACACCACCGCGTCCATCTTCGGCAGCAGCGCCAGTTGCGGCAGGTAGGGCCGCGACAGCACGGTGTCCGACGAGGGGATCGCCCCGGCCGGGTCGGCGAGCACGGCTCGCACCCCGGTGGCGGCGCACTCGGCGAGGAAGCGCGTACCGGCGTCGACGTTGGCCGTGCCGAGGGTGACCAGCACGGTCGGGCGGTGGTCCAGCCACTCCCACGGGAAGTCCACTGTGGACTCGCGGTCGCCGATGGAGGGCCCGACGAACCGCACGCCGCGCATCTCACCGGCCAGTTCGGCGGTGGTGAAGGCGACCACGCCGTGCGGGGAGAAGCGCGGATCGGCGGTGCCGCCCGGGTCACCGATCGCGGTGCGCAGCCCGGCGAGCCGGTCGAGCACCCAGTCCCGCACCTTGGGCATCGACGCGAGCGGATCGGTCAGCTCGGCGGAGGTGGTCGCCGAGGTCAGCCACGGCAGCCCGAGGCGTTCGGCGATGAGCCCGCCGGCCACGGCCTGCTGGTCGACCAGCAGCGCGTCCGGCCGGAAATCCTCGATCGCCGCCTCCACGCCCGGCGCCATCGCCGCGGCCAGCGGCAGGAAACCCTCTTCCCACAGGAACTTCAGGGCTGCGGCCCCACGCAGCTCGGGCGGTCGCGGGGTGGCGGTGGGCAGCGCGCAGTCGTAGGTGCGGACGGCCCCGGCGAGCCTGGTGATCAGCTCGCCGTGCCCGGCCCACGCCACCTCGTGCCCGCGCCGGGTCAGCTCGGCGGCCACCCCGACCACCGGGTTGACGTGGCCCACGAACGGCGGCACCACCAGCAGGAACCGGCTCATCCGGCGTCCACCAGCGAGTGCTCGCGGACCCAGCCGAGCACCAGGTCCCTGGTCAGCTCGGTGCGTTCCACCAGCACCGAGTGCTGCTGCCCGGGCACCACCACGGTGCGGCAGACCGGCAGCAGGCCCTCGAGCACCGGTGCCTGCGGGGCCAGGTCCGATTCGGCGCCATAGATCGCCAGCACCGGCGTGGTCACGGCGCCGATCTCCTCGGGGGTGAGCACCGCGCTGGCCGGGATGTCGTCGGCGAGCGTGCTCGACCGCAGCATCCGCCCGGCCGACCGCGCGAGCCTGCTGGTGTGGGCGCCGTGGTTCGCGGTGATCCACTCGAAGGCCGCTTCCTCGGCCAGCTGGTCACGCGCCCGGCCGAGGTTCACCCCCATCTTCGCCGCCCAGGCCGGGGTGGCCGGCTCGGATTCGATCATCGTCACCGAGGCCACCCGGTGCGGCAGCCGCGCGGCGAACCCGAAGGCGATGGTGCCGCCGAAGGAATTGCCGACCAGGTGCACGGGCGCGGTCACGGCCAGCTCGTCAAGCAGCGCGACGAGGTCGTCCACGAAGGTCTCGAGCCGGTACCCGCTCGGCGGGCGCTCGCTGCGGCCGTGCCCGCGCAGGTCGTACATCACCACGTCGTGCCCGGCCGCGGCGAACGCCGGGCCGAGGGTGAAGTAGTAGCTGGCCAGGCTGTCGGTGCCGAGGCCGTGCAGGAACACCACCGGCGCGCGGTCCCGGCCGAGGCGCTGGACGTGCACGCCGATGCCGTTGGCGGTCAGCTTCACCGGGCCGCTCCCGCCAGCGACCCCGACACGTGCGTCACCAGCGCGCCCACGGTCAGCCCGATGATCTCGTCCAGCTCCAGGTCCGCGAGGAACTCGGCGAAGTTGACCCGCCCGCCGTAGCGTTCCTCCAGCTGCCCGGCCAGCGCGACCAGGTCGATGCTCTCCATCTCCAGGTCGTCGGTGAACCGGGTGTCCATGCCGATCTCCACGTCCCCGGTGCCGTACTCGGCCAGCACCACCTCGATCATCTCGGTGAGCTCGGCGAGGATGCGCTCTTCGGTCATACCCCCACTCCTTCCTCCGCCGCCTGCGCGGCGATCCGGTCCAGCGCGGTGCCGCCGGGGTCGACCATGGCGACCGCCGTGGTGCCGTGGCAGGCCGCGGCGACGGTGATCGGCGGCAGCACGCGCCCGTGTGCCCCGGTGACCGTGTTTTCGCCGGTGACCTGGATTTCGGCGGGGAACAACTCGCCCTCGCCGCGGCCCCAGAGCCACCACCGCACGGCGTCCTTGATCGCGATCCGCTTCAGCAGCCACTGCCGCTTCTCACGCGGCGGCACCTGGTCGTAGTCCGCGCGCTCGGCCTTGCCGAGGTGGTTGCGCATGATCAGTTCGCGGGAAGCCAGGTCCGGCCACTGCTCGCGCAGCACCACCCAGCCACCCTCGTCGGGCACGGAAAGCGTGTTGCGGCTGGGGAAGCGGTCCGCCGCCCTGGTGTGCGGGCTGCTGTCGAACCGGCGGTCGCGCCAGCCGGCGATCTCCGCCCACACCCGGCCACCGGCCGAGAGCTGCACGTCGGCGTCCAAAGTGGACTCGGTCAGCCCGGTGACCCGGATGAGGCAGTCGAGCCGCTCGCCGGGGGCCGGGTGCCGGCCGAAGAACCGGATCTGCCGCATGTGCACCGGGAACACCACGTCCCGTTCCGGGTGGTGCGTGATGATCCAGTACCCGAGCAGCTGGCCGACGTTGTCCAGCAGCGCCCCCGGCGCGGGCGGGGTGGTCAGCACCCCGCGCACGTGGTTCGGCCCGATCGCGGTCAGCTCCGAGACGCCTTGGAACCGCGGACCGTGGAACATCCAGTTCTCGTCGTACAGCTGGGCCGCGGTCATGTGCGGCGGGCCTTCGGGCCCCGGCTGCCACAGCGCGCGCGGCGCCGGGTACGCGGTGGCCAGTTCGACCACGGCACGGGCGTACCCGGTGAGCTCCACCGCGACCTGACCAGGCGCGGTGACCTTGACCGACACCGGGATCTTGGTCGCCGGGATGGCGGCGAGCCAGCGCGACAGGCGGACGTCGTGCACCCCGATCGCCCTGGTGCCGGGCACGGCCCGCTCGGCGAACTCGATCAGGTGCTGGATCACCGTGGTGGCCGGCACGATCGGCCAGCGGTCCTCCAGCTCCGGCCAGTCGTCCCGCTGCCGGAAGAAGCAGTGGTCGGCCAGGTAGGGCATCTCGGCCACCGAGACCCGCAGGGTGGGTGGTGCGGTCGCGGCGAGCAGTTCGGCCGCGGTGTTCGCGGTTTCCCGCATCAGCGCGGAGAGCTCGGTGGCGATGGGGTGGTCCAGCGCGGCCAGCGCGTCCGGGTCGGACCGGCGGCCGAGGTCGAGCCGTACCGAGTTGCCGAGGCGCACCGGCGGGGTGTCCAGGTTGATCGGGACCCCTGGCCGGCGTTCCAGGAGGTCGGGCTGCGCGCCTTCGACCCACAGCGCCAGCGCGACTCGGCGCAACTGCGCGAGCCCCGGGCGTTTGGCCGAGTTCGCCGCGATGACCAGGTGCTCGGTCCCGGCCAGCGTGTCGGCGATCAGCGAGCCGACCTGTCCGGCGCCGAGCTGCACGAACGCGCGGAACCCGGCCGCGTGCATGGCCTCGATCATCGGCCGGAACCGCACCGGTTCGAGCAGGTGCCGCAGGAACAACTCCCGCACCTCCTCGTCCGCTTCCGGGAACTCCGAGGCGGTGGTCGCCGACCAGACGGGCACGTTCGGCCGGTGCAGCTCGAACCGGTCGGCCGCGGCCCGGATCGGGCCGAGGTACGGCTCCAGCATCGGTGTGTGGAAACCCGAGCGGAACGGCAGCACCTGGCTGATCACCCCGGCCGCGCGCATGGTCGCCACGAGTTCGCCCACCGGCCCGGCCGGGCCGCAGACCATCGCCTGCTTGGGCGCGTTGTCGTGGGACAGCACGACTTCCGGCGGCAGCACCTCGCTGACCCGCTCGGCCGACGTGCCGATCACCGCGAACGCGAGGCCCGGTACCTGCAACCCGGCCGGGTCGAACGAACCCAGGAATTCGTCCACAGCGGACTGGTCGTAGATGCCACCGCAGGCCATCGCCGTCCACTCGCCGACGCTGTGCCCGGCCACCGCGTCCGGGACCACGCCCATCCGCCGCAACGCCGAATCCAGCAGCCTGCCGAGCTGGAAGACCCCGGCGCCGTGACTGCCGAGCACCGACACGTCCGGTGCCGACCACGGCAGGCCGAAGTGCTTCGCCACATCGGTGACGTGGGGGTCGAACTCGGCTTCCAGGCCGGGGAAGACGAAGGCGAGCCTGCCGCCGGAGGACAGCAGCGGCTCCGGGGTGAACCAGATGTCGTTGCGCCCACGCCATGGCTTGCCCCTGGCGACAGCCTTCCTGGCCGTGGCCAGTCGTTTCGGGGTCGGGTCGGCGACGCCCAGCCGGACCGGGCCGGTGCCGCCGGTCTCCGGCTCGCCGTCCAGCAGCCGGGCCAGTTCGTCCACAGTGGATGCGGCCAGGCGCAGAGTCCGTTCCGGTTCGCGGACTTCGACCACCGGCGCGGGCCGGGCAGCCTGTTCGAGCACGACGTGGGCGTTGATGCCGCCGAAGCCGAACGCGTTCACGCCCGCGAGCCGGTGACCCGTCCATTCCTCGGTGGTCCCGGTGGTCCGGAAGCGGGTCCCGGCGAGGCCGGGGTGCGGGTCGTCGCAGTGCAGGGTCGGCGGCAGCACGCCGTGGTAGACCGCGAGCGCCGCCTTGACCAGCCCGGCGACCCCGGCGGCCGGCATGGTGTGCCCGATCATCGACTTCACCGAGCCGAGCACCGCGCGCGGGCCGTCGGCCGGGCCGAACACCTCGGCGAGCGTGGCCAGTTCGGCGCCGTCCCCGGCCGGGGTGGCGGTGCCGTGGGCCTCCAGCAGGCCGATCGACGCCGGGTCGAGATCGGCGGCCTGCCACGCCGCCCGCACGGCGGTGACCTGCCCGCCCGAGTCCGGGTTGACCAGGCTGGCGGTGCGCCCGTCGCTCGCCACGCCGGTGCCGCGGACGACCGCGTAGATCCGGTCGCCGTCGCGTTCGGCGTCGGCGAGCCGCTTGAGCACGACCACGCCGGTGCCCTCGCCGATCAGGATGCCGTCGGCGTCGCGGTGGAACGGCCGGATGCGCTCGCTCGGGGAAAGCGCTTTGAGCTGGGAGAACACGCTCCACAGGGTGATGTCGTGGCAGTGGTGCACGCCGCCCGCGAGCATCAGGTCGCAGCGGCCGCTCGCCAGCTCACGCACCGCGTGGTCCACCGCGATCAGCGAGGACGCGCACGCGGCGTCCACTGTGTACGCCGGGCCGCGCAGGTCGAGCCGGTTCGCCACCCGGGACGCGGCCAGGTTCGGCACCAGGCCGATCGCGGACTCGGGGGAGTGCGGCCCGAGCGCGTCGGTGAACGCCGAGCGCACCCGGTCCAACTGGTCGGCGCCAAGGTCCGGCAGCAGTTCGGTCAGCGTCCTGGTCAGCTGGGTGGCCGTGCGCACGCGCTGGTCGAGCCGGACGAGGCCGGGCGTGAGGTAGCCACCGCGGCCGAGGATCACCCCGGTGCGCTGCGGGTCCGGCAGCCGGCCGCCCGCGTCGGCGAGCGCTTCGGCGGCGACCCGGAGCGCGATCAGCTGGTCGGGTTCGGTGCCCGGCACGGAATTCGGCATGATGCCGAAGCTCGTCACGTCGATCTCGGCACCGGAGACGAAACCGCCACGACGGCAGTAGACCTCGCCGTCGGCTTCCCAGCGGCCCTCCGGTACCTCGCTGATCGCGTCCACGCCGCCGGTGATGTTGCGCCAGTAGGTCGCCAGGTCCGGTGCGCCGGGCAGCAGTACCGACATGCCGACGATGGCCACGGGCGTCACGACGCTCACCACTCCGACGCGCTGTAGACCACGGACCGCGCGGAGTCCTCGCCCCAGGCCAGTTCACGCAGGAGGGCGAGCGCGCCTTCCTCCTGGTCGATCAGCTCCACCCCGCGCCGCTGGTAGGAGCGCATCAGCTCGGGCGAGACCATGCCACCGTGCGTACCGCCGGGTGCCCACGGTCCCCAATGGACGGTCAGGGCCCGGCGTTCCGCGGTGGACCAGCGGCGCCCGAGTGCTTCGAGCGCGTCGTTCGCGGCGGCGTAGTCGCACTGGCCTCGGTTGCCGAGCACCGCGGCGATGCTGCCGAACAACACCGCGAACCGCGGCGCCACCGGGAGTTCGGTCCCGGCGGCCAGCAGCGCGCGTGCACCGTCCACTTTGGTGTCGAAGACCCGGCGGAAGGACTCCGGGTCCTTCTCGGCCAGCAACTTGTCCTCGATCACCCCGGCCGCGTAGACCAGGCCGTCGAGCCTGCCGTGCTCGGTGTGGACCTCCTTGACCAGCCGGTGCACGGCTTCGGCATCCCGGACGTCGAGCGCGTGGTAGCGGGCCTGGCTGCCCAGCTCGGCCAGTTTCGCCAGTGTGGCCGCGACTTCGCGCTGGGCGAGGATGCGGTTCGCCGTGCGGTCGACCTCCGGCAGCGTGAGCCCGGGCGCGGCGAGCGCGGACCGCAGTTCGGCCAGGGTGGTGGCCGACGCGGTCGCCGGATCCTCCGGTTCGGTCGGCAGCGTTGTGCGTCCGACGAGTTCGATGCGGCAGCGGCTCGCCGCGGCCAGCGTCTCGGCGAAGTGCGCGGTGATGCCCCGGCCACCGCCGACCAGCAGCACCACGGATTCGGAGTCCAGCCCCAGCGCGGCGGCCTCGGCCGCGCCATCCCCGGCGGGCCCGGCGCCCGTGGTGCCGAGCAGGCCCAATGGCTTTTCCACCAGTTCCAGCGACTGCCGGGCGCCAGGGGAGCGCAGTACGACCGGAGCGCCCTCGCCGGTCAGCAGTTCGGCCAGGACGGCGTCGGCCGGGTCCTCGCCGTCGACCTCGACCAGCCGGACCGTGGTCTCGGGATATTCGCGGGCGAGGGTGCGGAAGAAGCCGCGCAGGCCGTCGGTGCGCTCGGTCAGCCCGGCGGGCACGGCCGAGATCAGCGTGCCCGGACGGCCCGCCAGTTCCGCGCGGAAGGTGGCGAAGGCCTCGGGGAAGAGCGGATCCGTGCCGGTGAACCCGTCGAGGTGCACCACGATGTCCACAGTGGAGCCGGATCGGGCGCCGTGCTCGGTGAGCAGGGCGGTCAGCCGGTCGGCGTGGTCGCCGCCGCCGAGTACGCGGAAGGTCCTGCCTTGGAGGAGATTCGGCGCGGCCGGGGTGCCGGTCAGCGCGGCGGGCACGAGTTCGTACCGCTTGGGTGCGATGCCTGCCGGGGCCGGTTCGTCGCCGGAGAGCTTGGCCTTGAGCAGTTCGGCGATCGCGGCTGCGGTACGTGCCTTCGAAAGCTCCTCGAGTTCCTCGTCGGAGCCGGAGGTGAGTCCGAGGCGTACCGCGAGTTCTCCGGCGATTTCGGCGCGTTTGATGGAGTCGACGCTGAGGTCGGCTTCGAGGTCGAGGTCGGGTTCGATCATGTCGGCGGGGTAGCCGGTGCGTTCGCCGATGATCTCTACGACGGCTCGCATGACGTCGACGGTGGCGGCTGGTGCCGGTGTGCTGCCTCCGGCGAGCTTGGTTTCGAGCAGGTCGGCGATGGCGGCCGCGGTGCGGGCTTTCGAGAGTTCTTCGAGTTCTTCGTCGGAGCCGGAGGTGAGTCCGAGGCGTACCGCGAGTTCTCCGGCGATTTCGGCGCGTTTGATGGAGTCGACGCTGAGGTCGGCTTCGAGGTCGAGGTCGGGTTCGATCATGTCGGCGGGGTAGCCGGTGCGTTCGCCGATGATCTCGACCACGGCCTGCATCACGTTCACCGCGGCGGAAGGGGCCACCGGTGCCGGAGCCACCAGCACGGGTTCGGGGACGGCGACCGGCGCGGGCAGCGCGACCGGGGGCACGCCCTGGCGCGTACCGAGGTAACCGAGCAGGACGTCACGTTGCGCCGCGACCATCTCGCGGCTGCTGCGCAGGAATTCGGCGATGAGCGCGTCGGGGCCGGTCACGCTGGTCTCCTCCGTGGTGAGCTTGACTCGCTGGGCGGGCCGCAGGGCGCCCGCCGGGATGCTGCCGTCGGCGGTGCGCACCAGTTGCCCGTCGACCGTCCACCCCGGACGCTTCGCCGGTGGCGCGCTCACCGCGTCCCGGCCGTCGACCAGGTGGCTCGCGGTCACCTCGACCCCGGCGAGCGCCAGCCGGGCCAGCGCCTCCAGGAAGCCGCGCAACCCGCCGTCGCAGGTGACCGTCTGGTGTGGACGGTTGCCGAGCACCGCCGAGGTGAGCTTGGTGAGCACCGATCCCGGCCCGGCTTCGACGAAGACCCGGGCACCGGCGGCGTACATCGCCTCGATCTGCTCGGCGAACCGCACCGGGGCGCCGATCTGCGCGGCCAGTTCGGCCCGGATGGCGTCCGGGCCGTCCGGGTACTCGGCCGCCGTGCGGTTCGACCACACCGGCAACTCGGGCACGCCGATCTCGTGGGCGGCCAGCACCTGAGCGAACCGTTCCCCAGCTTCGGCGACGAGCGGGCTGTGGAAGGCGCAGGCGACCGGGAGGCGTTTCGCGCTGAACCCGGCTTCCCGCAACAGGCCGATCGCCTTCTCCACCTCTGCCGTCGGCCCGGAGATGACCGTCTGCTCCGGCGAATTCCGGTTCGCGGTGACCACCGTGCCGAGTTCGGCGAGCGCGGCGTCCACCGCGTCGGCACCGGCCGAGACCGCGGCCATCGTGCCCGGGTCGTCCCCGGTCGCGGCCAGGATCGATTCGGCACGCGCGGCCGACAACTCCAGCAGCGCCGCCGGTTCGAGGGCACCCGCCACGCTGAGCGCGACCAGTTCGCCGTAGCTGTGCCCGGCGGTCATCGCCGGACGCACGCCCGCTTGCCCGAGCAATTCCGCGACGGCGAGTCCCGCGATGCCGAGGACCGGCTGCGCGACGCGGGTGTCGGTGATCGCCGCCTTGCGCGCGGCTGCCGACTCGCGGTCGAAGTCGGCGGGCGGGAACAACTCGCGCAGCCACCGCTCGCCGAGGTGGAGGTACCGGCGCAGTTCCGGGAAGGCGACGAAGAGTTCGGCGAGCATGCCGGGCTTCTGGCTGCCCTGCCCGGGGAACAGGAAGGCCACCGGTCCGGTGACCGCCGGTTCCGGCACGGGTTCACCCAACCGCGAGATCAGCTCACCGACACTGCTCGCGACCACCGCGATCCGGATCGGGCCGGTTCGCGTGTCCGACCGGTGGGCCGCGACCAGCGCGAGGTCGCGCAGCCGCCACTGCCCGGTCCGCGCCTGCTCCAGCAGTTTGCCCGCGTCGGCGGGGTCGCGGAACAGGAACAGCTCGGCCGGCCACGCGTCCAGCGTGTGCTGGGGCGGCGGGCCGTCGTCGTGGGCGGTCAGCACGGCGTGGAAGTTCGTGCCGCCGAAGCCGAACGCGCTCACCCCGGCGATCCGCTCCGCCGAGCCCCACGGGCTGGGCTTGGCGTGGAACTCGAAGGGGCTGGTCTCCGGCTCCCAGGCCGCGTTCGGCCGGCTCAGGTGCAGCGTCGGCGGCTTGACCCCGGTGTGCAGCGCCAGGGCCGCCTTGATCAGCCCGGCCAGGCCCGCCGCGCACTTGGTGTGCCCGATCTGGGACTTCACCGAGCCGAGTGCGCAGCTCGAAGGCTCCGCACCCGCCTCGCGGAACACGGCGGTCAGCGTGGCCAGTTCGGTGCGGTCGCCGACCACCGTGCCGGTGCCGTGCGCCTCGACCAGCCCGACCGACGCCGGGGAAATGCCCGCCGAGGTGTACGCGCGCTCCAAAGCTGCGCGCTGTCCTTCCGGCCGAGGTGCGGTGAGCCCGAGCGAACGCCCGTCGCTGGCACTGCCGACACCCTTGACCACGGCGTAGACCCGGTCGCCGTCGCGTTCCGCATCGGACAGTCGCTTGAGGACCAGGCAGGCCACGCCCTCGCCGAGCGCGATGCCGTCGGCGGAGTCGTCGAAGGTGCGCGAGCGGCCGGTCGGCGACAACGCGTGCACCGAGGAGAAGAGCACGTAGTCGTTGATTCCGTTGTGCAGGTCGGCGCCACCGCAGAGCACCACGTCGCTCGTACCGGACACGAGTTCCTTGCAGGCCACGTCGAGCGCGGCGAGCGAGGAGGCGCAGGCGGCGTCCACGGTGTAGTTCGCGCCACCGAGGTCGAGCCGGTTCGCGATCCGCCCGGCGATCACGTTCGCCAGCATGCCGGGGAAGGAGTCCTCGGTCAGTTCGGGCAGCTGCCCGGCCAGCGCGGGCGGCACCTGGTCCACATAGGACGGCAGCACCGCGCCGAGGGTGGTCGCGTTCGACAGGTCACTGCCCGCTTCGGCGCCGAAGACCACCGAGGTGCGGGCGCGGTCGAACACGCCGAGCGCGGCGTCGTCCAGTGCCCGCCGCGCCGCCTCCAGCGCGAGCAGCTGCACCGGTTCGATGTTGCCCAGCGACGCGGGCGGGATGCCGTAGCGCAGCGGGTCGAAGGGGATCTCCGGCAGGAAGCCGCCCCATTTGGACTTGCTGGCGCCGGAGTCGTAGTGCACCGCGGGATCCCACCGGTGCGGTGGTACTTCGGTGACGGAATCGGTGCCGTTGAGCACGTTCGCCCAGAATTCGGCGAGGTCGGCGGCGCCGGGGAACATGCCGGCCATGCCGACGATAGCCACGTCCAGTGGCTGGGCCACCCGCTCCGGCCGGTCCGCCCGGCGCAGCAACCGCGCGCGCTCGGCCAGGAACCCGGCGGCACCCGTGCTGACGGACTCGTGCAGCCGCGCGATGGTGGTCACCGCGGACCGCAGCACGGCCACCTCACCGGCCATGAACATGCCTTCGGCGAGCTGGCGGTCTTCGCCGACCTGCCGCAGTTCGTCCCCGACGCGTTCGACGCCCTTGCTGGCCAGCCGCAGCCTGCCGACGTTGAGCTGTTCGAGCTCGGCCCACGCCTGCTTGTCCGGCACGCCGTCGGCCCGCAGCCGGTCGCGGATCCCGGCGAAGTCCTCGGTGAACGGGCTGCGCACGCAGCGGGTCGCGTGCCCCGGCGCGGTTTCCAGCAGGGCGGTCCCGGTCGCGGCGACCACCTCCCGCTGGAACGCGGGCAGGATCGCGCCCTCGGCCACGGCTTCCTCGGTGAACAGGTACGCGGTGCCCATCAGCACGCCGAACTTCGCGCCGCGCCCGGTCAGGGGCGCGGCCATCGCGGCCACCATCGCCGCCGACCGCTCGTCGTGGATGCCCCCGGCGAAGTAGACCTCCACACCGTCCAAGTCGGCCTCGGCCAGCAGCGTGTCGAGCTGGGCCTCCCACAGCGGGAAGCTGGTGCGCGGACCCACGTGCCCACCGCATTCGGCGCCCTCGAAGATGAACCGCTTGGCGCCCGAACGCAGGAACTGGGCCAGCAGCCCGGGGGACGGCACGTGCAGGTAGGTGCGGATGCCCGCCGCTTCGAGCGCGGACGCCTGCGCGGGACGGCCACCGGCCACGATGGCGTGCGTCGGCCGCAGCTCGTGCACGGCTTCGAGCTGCGCGGACCGGGTCTCCTCCGGGGCGAAGCCCAGCACGCCGACGCCCCACGGCCGGTCGCCGACCGCCGCTTTGGTGCGGTCGAGCAGTTCCCGCGTCTGGTCGCGGCCGGACAGGGCCAGTGCGACGAACGGCAGTGCGCCCGCTCGGGCCACCGAAGCGGCGAATCCGGCGCGATCGCTCACCCGGGTCATCGGTCCCTGCGCGATCGGCAATTGCGCGCCGAACTCCGCGCCGACGCTTTCCACCGCGTCGCGAATACCGCGGACCGCGGCACGCACGGTGCCCCAGCGACCGGCGAATTTCGCCGCGAGAAAGCCGTCCTGCCCGATTTCCAGGGTGTGCCCGCCGCGGCTGAGCACCCGGCGGCCGTCGACCACGGTGGTCTCCGAACCGTCCATTCCCCTGAGCGCGGCGGCGATTCCGGCGGGCAGCCCGGTTTCGGGGAACAACGCGAGCTGGGAATCGAGCACCACGCCGGCGGCGCCACCGACCATCGCGGCGACGGCGGTCCGCGGCCCGATCCCACCGCAGGCCCACACCGGCACCCCGGTGGCCGTGACGAGCCGCTGCAGCAGGACGAACGTGCTCAGTTCACCGACCACACCGGCGCATTCGTGGCCGCGCGCGATCAGCCCGTGCGCACCCTCGTCGATGGCACGCAGCGCTTCGTCGAGGCTGGTCACCTCGGCCAGCACCTGGCGTTCACCGGCTGTTTCCGAGACGTCCCAAGGAGAATCCGGGCCGAGCACCACGGTGCGCGCCCGTTCGGGCAGGTCGGCGGGCCGCAGCGGACAGCCGGGGACCGGCCGCACGCCGAAGTCACCGGTGGTCCAGTCGACCAGGCGGCCGAGGTCCGGACGGGCCCGGGCGCCGAGTTCCAGCACACCGAGCGCGCCGGCCTGACCGGCCGCCGCGGCGAGCCGGGCACTGGGAAAGCCGCGGGGGCCGAGCGCGAGAACGGCGGAGCCGGCCGCCGATCGGGTAGTCACCGAATTCACCCCTAAATTCCTCAGTGGTGGGACGAGTGATGGGACGAGTGGTGGAACGAACTGCTGTGAGTTCTGCCGGAAAACATCACTCGTGAGTGGCGGCGATGATTCTCAGATGTGTGATGCCGGGTCAATTTAGGTGGCTTGCTACCGGCGAGTCAATGGTCTTGACCTGCGGGTCAAGCCGCGACCAAGCGGCGGCCAAGTGCTTGGCAAGCGTTTGTCAAAACGCCGTATATTTTCCGTGTGACCCCGACGTCAACAATTCATGAATCCGGTCAGGCGGAGAACCGGGCGTCCAGGCCGCAGGTGATGGCGCCCACCCCGGCGCGGTAGATCTCCTCGCGCGCCCGCTCGTCCGGGGCGACGAACCACCCCTGGAGCTGCGTGCGCGCGGCGTTGGTCAGCTCCACGCTGATCAGCCCGTGCATCGTGGTCCAGAGCAGGTAGGCGTACTGCCTGCCGTCCTCTTCGGACGCCTCGGCCGGGCGCGCCCGCTCGATCACCTGGGTGAAACTGGCGCGCAACACGCTCAGCCGCAGCGCCGGGTCCGGATCGAAATCGGCCACCGGGCGCTCGAACATGAACGCGTACCTGGCCGGGTTCTCCAGTGCGAACCGGCGGTAGGTCAGCGCGAGTTCGAGCACATCCCGCGCGCGGTCACCGGTGCGTGGTGGCAGCGCGGCGAAAGCGGAGTCGAGCTGCTCGAAGGCCCGTTCGTACAAGGCGTCGAGCACCCCGGCGCGCCCGCCGAACCGGCTGTACACCCCGATGGTGGAGGAACCGGCGGCTTCGGCGAGGTTGCGCACGGTCAGCCCGGCCACGCCCTGTTCGGCCAGCACCCGGATGGCGGCGCGCAGGAAGCGTTCCCTGGTCTCGGCGGCCGACCGCGCCGCGCCCTCCCGTGCCGCCATGCTGTCCCCGTTTCCTCGGCCCCGCCGGGGAAACATACTTCATCAGATGGGGGCGGGCGCCCACCCGCGGTCGATCGTGGCGGCGGCCCTGGCGCGGCGCTTCAGCCCGGCCAGGCTGTGCTTCGCGGGTACGAGCAGGGCGGTGAGCCAGGTGCGGCGGTACTCCACCAGCGCCTCGGCCACCGGCCGGTGGCGGACGCAGTGGGCCAGGCCCGGGGTGCCGAGCCGGTGCCGTCCGACGTGCTTGCTCGCGCGCATCGTGCCTCCGTGGATCGATCACCGGCACCGTACGCACGGCGCCCGGCGAGCCCGGGTAGTGACACGGACCGTCACCCACATCGGTTCGGTAACGGCCACTCGCGGTGGCGCGGGGAAACCGGCCTGGTTGAATGCGGCCATGCTGCGTGTGGGGCTGACCGGCGGGATCGGGGCGGGCAAATCGACGGTGGCGACCCGGCTCGCCGAGCACGGGGCGCTGGTGATCGACGCCGACCGGATCGCCCGCGAGGTGGTCGAGCCGGGTACCGACGGGCTGGCCGAGGTGGTGGCCGCGTTCGGTGAGGACGTGCTGGCCGAGGACGGTTCGCTGAACCGGCCCGCGCTGGCCGCCAAGGCCTTCGCCGACGACGAGTCGCGGCGGCGGCTCAACGCGATCGTGCACCCGCGGGTGGGCGCGCGGACCGCGGAACTGATGGAGCGGGCCGCCCCCGACGGCATCGTGGTGCACGACGTGCCGCTGCTGGTGGAGAACGGCCTCGCCGCGCACTACCACCTGGTGCTGGTGGTCGACGCCGAGCCGGAGGTCCGGGTGCGGCGGCTGGTCGAGGCCCGCGGCATGGCCGAGCCGGACGCCCGCGCGCGGATCGCCGCGCAGGCGGACACCGAGCAGCGCCGCCTGGTCGCCGACGTCTGGCTGGACAACGGCGGGGCCCCGGACATCGTGCTGTCCGAAGTGGACGCGCTGTGGGCCGACCGGATCGTGCCGTACGAGGCGAACGTCCGGTTGCGCCGGGTGCGCCCGCTGCCCTCGCTCAAGCCGGTGCCCTACGACGACTCCTGGCCGGTGCAGGCCGAGCGGGTCATCGCGCGGGTGCGCGCCGCCGTCGGCCCCAAGGGCGAGAACATCGAGCACATCGGCCCGACCACCGAGCCGGGCACCGAGGCACCCGACGTCATCGACCTGCGGCTCACCGCGAACGCCGACGTGACCGACGAACTGGCGAACGCCGGCTTCCCGCACGACCCGGAGGACCCGCCCGGCCTGCACCGCAGCGCCGACCCGGGCCGCCCGGTCACCCTCGCCGTGGTGTGAGCAGCCCGCGTTCGTAGGCGACCGCCACCGCCGCGGCCCGGTCCTTCACCCCGAGCTTGGCGTAGACGTGCAGCAGGTGCGTCTTGACCGTGGCCTCGCTGATGAACAGCTTCACCGCGGCCTCCTTGTTCGTCGACCCCCGCGCGATCAGCCCGAGGACCTCCAGCTCGCGCCCGCTCAGCGGCTCCCGCGCCGGGGCGCGCATCTGCGCCATCATCCGGCTGGCCACCGCGGGGGAGAGCACCGACTCGCCCCTGGCCGCCGCCCGCACCCCGCGGAACAGGTCCTCCCTCGGGGAGTCCTTGAGCAGGTAACCGGTGGCGCCCGCTTCGATCGCGGGCAGCACGTCGGAGTCGGTGTCGTAGGTGGTCAGCACCAGCACCCTGGCGGGATTGCCGCGTCTGGCCAGTTCGGTGATCGCGGCGACCCCGTCCACGCCGGGCATCCGCAGGTCCATCAGCACCACGTCCGGGCGCAGCCGCTCGGCCAGCTCGATCGCCTCCGCGCCGTGGGCCGCCTCCCCGAGCACCTCGAACCCGTGCTCGGCGGTGAAGATGCCACGCAGGCCGTCGCGGACCACCGGGTGGTCGTCGGTGATGAGCAGGGTGATCATCGGTCCTCCGCCGCGGTGATGGCGGGCAGGTTCACCGAGATCGCCGTGCCCCCGCCCGGTTCGGACTCCACCACCAGCGTGCCGGCCAGCCGCTCGGCGCGGTGGCGCATCCCGCTGAGCCCGTAGCCGTCCGGCCGCGGGCTGCCCGGGTCGAAGCCGCGCCCGTCGTCGCGCACGTCCAAGGTCACCTGGTCCTCCATGTAGGACAGTGTCAGCCCGGCCCTGCCCGCCGCGGCGTGCTTGTCCACATTGGTCAGTGCCTCCTGGGTGATCCGCAGCAGGGTGGCCTCCACCTCGGGGTGCAGCGGGCGCACGGTACCGGTGGTGGTGACCTCGATGGGCACGCGGGCGCGGTCGGCCCAGCGCCCGGCCACCCCGCGCAGCGCCTCGGGCAACTGGGCGGTGTCCAGTGCCTCCGGCCGCAGCGCGTGCACCGCGCGCCGCGCCTCGGCGAGGTTCTCCCTGGCCAGCGCGGTCGCGGTGGCCAGGTGCCGCTCCTGCTCGACGGGATCGCTGCGGGCGGCTTCGAGCTGGGTGATGATGCCGGTGAAGCCCTGCGCCAGGGTGTCGTGGATCTCGCGGCTCAGTCGCTGCCGCTCGTCGAGCACCCCGGCCTCCCTGGCCTGGGCGAGCAGCTGCCGGTGCAGCCCGGCGTTCTCGGTCATCGCCGCTTCCAGCCGCTCCAGCGCCTCCCGCCGCTTGGCGCTCTGCTCCAGCAGCTTGTCGGCCATCAGCGAGCCACCGCCGATGGCCAGCGTCTGCACCACGACCACCGGCAGGAACAGCTCGGGGCTGTTCCACAGCGTCTCCTCCGGCCCGCCGCCAGCCACGCTGTTGATCAGCACCGAGGTGACCGCCAGCCCGGCCCACATCGCCCACAGCGGCCGCAGGCGCAGCGCGTGGAAGAAGCCGACGATCATGAACAGCAGGTAGGGCACCTCGCGCGCCATCAGCACCGCGGCCAGCACCAGCACCCCGGTCAGCGAGAGCAGCGGCAGCAACCTCCCGGCCGGCCGGAACCGCCTCGGCAGCGTGTCGGTCAGCGCCACCCAGCACAACGCGGCCCCGGCCAGCGCCAGCGTGACGCGCTGGTGCGCGGCGGGCTGCTCGGAGGAGAACAGGTGGATCAGCACCCCGAGCCCGAGCATGAAGTAGGGGAACGCCTGCTCCACCCGGTTCGGCCACGGCCCCCAGTTCGCCGTCGTGTCCTCGGACACGCCGACCCAGCTCGGCGGCTCCTGCTTGCTCCCCACCCGCGCATTATCGGCCATGGTCAGAGCTTCAGGTCGCGGAACTCGGGCCACAGCTCCGGCAGCGGCGCGGACGGCCCGGTGGCCAGCCAGATCGGCGCGCCCTGGGTGAACATCGGCGCTGGCCGGCCCGTGTCGACCACCCCGGCCCGGCTGACCTGGGCGAAGCGCGCCCGCAGCACCGGGCTGTCCTCGCCGACGTAGAGCACGGTGTCCGTCGAAGCCGGGGGAGTGGCCAGCGTCCAGTACCCCCGGTTGCCGCTGTACGGCTCGGGCAGCCCGCGTTCCGGCCCGAAGTGGTCCAGCGCGGACGCCTGCCAGTACACCTGTGTGACGATCGCGGTCCGCTCGCGCTGCTCCGGTGGCAGCGACCGGTAGACCGCGGCCACCGAGTCGGCGAACTCCGGCCAGCCGCGTTCGGCCGAGGCCAGCAACGGCTGCGGCAGCTCGGGATTGGCGTCGAGCACCGAGGTGGGCACCGCGGGCAACGTCAGCGGGACGGCGATCAGCGCGCTGAGCGCGTACACCGGCCAGGTCGCCACCCACCGCCACCAGCGCCGCGCCTGCCCGGCCTCGAGCCGGACCGCCGCGATCGCCCAGCACAGCGGGTAGAGGCCCGCCACGTAGTAGAAGCGGCCACCGGCCACCGCGAAGAGCACGGTCAGCGCCAGCATCGTCCAGCCGAGGAAACGCAGGGACGGCGAGTGCAGCAGCTGCCACAGTCCATAGAGGACCAGCACCGTCCCGGTCACGAACCCCGCGGTGACCAGCCCGACCACCGGCATGCTCAGCGCGGCGACCAGCTTGTCCGGGTTCTCGTCGCCGATCGCCTCGCCCATCGCCAGTTGCGGCCACCCGTTCGCCGCCTGCCAGAGCAGCGTCGGCACCGCCGCCAGCACCGCGATGCCCGCGCCCAGCCAGAGTTTCGGCCGGGTGAGCAGCTCACGCGGGCCGAGCCAGGCCGCGAACAGCAGCGCGACCACCCAGAACGCCGGGATCAGGAACTTGACGTTGAGCGCCAGCCCGGTGACCACGCCAAGCCACAGCAGCAGGCCGTCCGACCTGGTGCGCAGCCAGCGGGTGAGCAGCCACAGCACCGCCGTCCACAGCACCGGGTCCAGCGTGGACGTCGCGAGGTAGTGGCCGCTGCCGAGGAACTGCATGCTCCCGCCGGTCGCGCCGGCGGCGAGCAGCTGCGCCCGCCTGCCGCCGCCGAGTTCCCTGGCGGTCGCGGCGGTGAGGACCACCGCCGCGACCACCGCCAGTACCGCGGGCAGCCGCAGCGCCCACACCGAGCCGGGGACGAGCGAATCCATCAACTGCGCGAGGAGCGGCAGCACGGGCGGCTGGTCGGCGTACCCCCAGTCGAGGTGCCGTCCGGCCGCCAGGAAGTACAGCTCGTCACCCATGTAGCCGTAGCGGCCGTTGAGCAGCAGGAGCACCGCCGCCACCGCGCCCGCCACGGCGAACACCGGCCCCTTGGCGAACGGGTGCGCCGACGGCGCCGCCGTCCGCGTCACCTCCGTGGTGGTGGTCACGCTCACTCCCACCGGAAGAACCTGGCGGCGAGCCCACCGCAGACCACCGCGACCACCACGAGCGCGCCGAGCTGCAGCAGCTCCGGGTTGCCGCCCGTCCAGGTCTCGCGCATGCCGTTCAGCGTCGAACCCATCGGCAGCACGTCCGCCACCGGCCGCAGGAAGTCCGGCAGGTCCTCCTTGCGCACCCACACCCCGCCGAGGGCCAGCATCGGGAAGAACACCGCCGCCCCGATCCCGCCGGCGGCCCGCCCGGTCGGGGCCAGCGCCGCGATCAGCAGGCCGACCGAGAACAGCGAGATCGTCCCCAGCACGGTCACCAGCAGGAAGCCGCCCAGGTTGGCGGGCAGCGCCATGTCCAGCACCGCCGAGCCGAAGCCGACGATCAGCAGCAGCACCACCAGCGCCGCGCCCAGGTTCACCACCAGTTGCGCCACGAGCAGCCGCACCGGCGGCACCGGGCTGGCCGACAGCCGCCGCAGCACGCCCTTCTCGCGGTAGGTGGCCATCACCCCGGGGAACATGGTCAGCGCCAGCATGGCCAGCAGGACCGAGATCGACAGCGGCGCGATGAAGGTGTCCAGCGGCACCTGCCCGCCGAAGTCCTCGGACGGCTCGCTCGCCCCCGGCATCAGCCCGAACACCGCCAGCAGCGCCACCGGGATCCCGAGCACCACGATCGGCGCCCCGGGGTCGCGCAGGAACAGCTTGGCCTCGACCGCGGTCAGTTTCCCCATCGCTCGCGCGTTCATCCCGCGTCCTCCAGCTTCCGTCCGGTCAGTGCCACGAAGGCGTCGTCCAGGGTGGTCTGCTCCACGCGCAGCTCACCGGCGATGATCTGCCGCCTGGCCAGCACCGAGGTGACCGCGTGCAGCACGTTGCCGGTGCCGGTGATCACCACCTGCCCGCCCTGGCGGTCCACGTGGCGCACCTCGGGCAGCACGGTGAACGCCGCGTCCTCGATCGCCCCCGACGGGCGGAACCGGATGCGCTGCTCGTCGTCCACCCCGGCGACCAGCCCGGCCGGGCTGTCGATGGCGACCACCCGGCCCGCGTCGATCACCGCGATCCGGTCGCAGAGGCGCTCCGCCTCCTCCATGAAGTGGGTGACCAGCACGATGGTCACGCCACTGGCCCGGATGGCGTCGATCAGCTCCCAGGTGTCGCGGCGGGCCTGCGGGTCGAGCCCGGTGGTCAGCTCGTCGAGCACGGCCACCTCGGGGCTGCCGATCAGCGCCAGCGCGATCGACAGCCGCTGCTTCTGGCCGCCGGAGAGCTTCTTGTAGGCGGTGTCCCGCTTGTCGGTGAGCCCGAGATCGGCCAGCAGCCGCTCGGGATCCGCCGGATTGCGGTAGAAGGAGGCGTAGAGGTCGAGCGCCTCGCGCACCTTGAGCTTCTCCGGCAGTTCGCTTTCCTGGAGCTGGACGCCGAGTCGCTGGCGCAGTTCCGCGGTGTCGCGCTGCGGGTCGAGCCCGAGCACGGAAACCGTGCCCTCGTCGGGCTTGCGCAGCCCTTCCAGGATTTCCACCGTGGTGGTCTTGCCCGCCCCGTTCGGCCCGAGTATCCCGAAGATCTCGCCGCGTTCGACGGAGAACGAAACCCCGTCGACGGCGAGCTTGTCCCCGTAGCGCTTGCGTAGCCCGGACACCTCGATGATCGGCATCTGTGGGTCCCCTTTCCCTGTGTGCCATGAGATTGGCCTGGGGAAGGGGCCCGGCGGATCGTCCCGGCGGCCAGAAGCGCGGTCCACCGGCGGGTGCCGGGCATCCACCGATCGGTGGAGCGGCGGATCAGCCCCTGGACAGCCGGTCCGCGGTGCGCGTGGTCTCGGGGAGGCGGAAGCGCGGGGTCAGGGTGAGCACGAGCTCGCAGGCGGTGTCGAGGTCCATGCGGTGGCCGATCGAGACGAACACCGGTTTGACGCCGTCCTGGGTGCGCAGCGCGCGGCCGACCACTTCGCCTTCGTCACGCAGTTCCGACCACGCGCCGCGTTCTGCCGCGGGCGGTTCGTAGGCGCCCAGCGCGTTCTTGCCGACACCGAGCGACGGCAGTCCGGTGAGGACTCCGGCGTGGCAGGCGAGTCCGAAGCGGCGCGGATGGGCCAGGCCCTGGCCGTCGCAGACGAGGACGTCCGGGGTGGTAGACAGCTTGTCCAGCGCTTCGAGCAGGGCCGGCAGCTCACGGAAGGCGAACAACCCCGGTACATAAGGGAAAGTGGCCTCGCCTTCGACCACGGCCTGGTCGACGACCGCGAGCGTGTCCAGGTCGAGCACGGTCACCGCGGCCCGCAGCCGCTGCCCGTACGCGACGTCGAGACCGGCCGCGGTCCGGGGCGCGAACCCCGGCGGCACCTCGCGGACCACCGAGGGCGCCAGGCGTGCCTGGACATCGACCGCCTCGTCCACTGTGGACGGCCAAGCGGTCACTTGCGGCGCCAGGTCGGGTGTTCGCCGGTGGTGGCGAGCCAGTCACGCAGCCGGTAACCGTGCGCGGCGAGCCCGGCGACGGTGGCGTAGGTGGTCTCCAGCGCGCGCTGGGCGGTCTTCTCGGTGATCAGCCCGGCGACCGTCGCCTCCAGCAGCTCGTCGGTGTCGATCACCTCGAGGCCCTTGCCGTCGCGCAGCACGATGTCGAGGTAGAGGTCGGTGGCGCGCCAGGTGTTCCCGTCGGTCTCCACGTCCACCACGTCGAGGTAGAAGTCCTGGTCGCGTTCGTGGCCGGGGCTGAACCAGAAGTCGGTGACCCGCAGGCCACGCGCGGGCAGCAGCCACGACTCGATGTAGTGGAACTGCGCGCGGCCGGGCGCCGGGCGCGCCATGTACAGCCCGTACGGCTCGACGCGGAACTCGTCGACCTCGCGGCTGATGCCCTTGTTGTCGATGTTCGCCGCGGTGTCCGGGTCGAAGGTCTCCACTTTGGGCGGATGCGGTGCGCTCATCCGCCCATCTTCCCGGTTCCGCCACCACGACCGCAGTTGATTCGGCAGGATCTTCCGCGTGTCCTGCGGGACGACGGAAAGCGAGGGGAAGCACCACATGTTCGGCATCATCCGGCCCTGCCGCCACCGCCTGTCACCGGACCAGCACGCGGACTGGCTGGCCCACCTCTGCGGCCTGTGCCTGGCGCTGCGCGACGAGCACGGGCAGCTCGCCAGGATGGTCACCAACTACGACGGCCTGGTGATCTCCGCGCTGGTCGAGGCGCAGGCCCCGCGGCCGGAGGGCCGTCGCGACGCCGGGCCGTGCCCGTTGCGCGCGATGCGGCCCACCTCGGTGGCGCGGGGGTCCGGGGCGCAACTGGCCGCCGCGGTCTCGCTGGTGCTCGCCTCGGCCAAGGTCAGCGACCACGTCGAGGACGGCGACGGCGCCTTCGGCCGCAAAGCCGTGGCCGGCGCCGCCCGCCGGGTGGCTTCGCGCTGGGCGGAGCAGGGCAGCCGGACGGGCGCGCGGATCGGCTTCGACACCGCCGTGCTCACCGAAGCGGTCGACCGGCAGGGCGAGGTCGAGCGCGCGGTCCGGCTCGGCGACCCGGTGCTGCTGGCCACCGAGCCCACCGAGGAAGCCACCGCCGCCGCCTTCGCGCAGACCGCGGTGCTGGCCGGGCGGCCGGGCAACGTCGCGCCGCTGACCGAGGTCGGCAGGCTCTTCGGCCGGGCCGCGCACCTGCTCGACGCGGTCGAGGACCTGGCGGAGGACACCGAGACCGGCGCGTGGAACCCGCTGCTGGCCACCGGCGCGACCGTCGCCGACGTCCGCCGCCACTGCGACGACGCCGTGCTGGGCGTCCGGCTCGCGATGAAGGAAGCCCGCTTCGAAGACGCCACGCTGGTGCACGCGCTGCTGGTGCACGAGCTGGAGCAGGCCGTCCGCCGGACCTTCGGGCACCTCGAGATCGAGGCCCACCACCCGGGCGGGCAGTCTCCCCACGGGCACCCCGGCCACTACGGACCGTACGGGCAGCAGCACCCGTCGTCGCCGCCCGCGCCGCCCGCGGCGACCGGGCCGGGCGGGAAGCCGCCCAAGAAGAAGCGGCACCCCGGCCCGCACGACGGTGACGGCGGCTGCTGCTGGGTGCCGAAGTTCCGGGTGCCCCCGCGCAAGCGCGGCGCGGTGCTGGGCTGCCTGGTCGCCTTCTACGAGTGCTGCAGCTGCCAGGTGTGCTGCCGCGACCCCTACCCCGGGCCGTGGAGCGGCAAACCCCGGGACGCCTGGTGTGACAACTGCGACTGCTGTGACTGCGACTGTTGCGACTGCAGCTGCTGAGCTGAAAACTGTCGGTGGGTGCGCCTACCCTGGATCCCGTGGCTTTCGCAACCGAACACCCCGTGCTGGCGCAGTCCGAGTTCCGCCCCGTCTCCGAGGTCCCCCGGGCCGACGGGCGGTTCAAGGTGGTCAGCGACTACGCGCCCGCCGGTGACCAGCCCGCCGCGATCGAGGAGCTGGAGCGCCGGATCACCGGCGGCGAGAAGGACGTCGTGCTGCTCGGCGCCACCGGTACCGGCAAGTCGGCGACCACCGCCTGGCTGATCGAGCGGGTGCAGCGGCCGACGCTGGTGATGGCGCCGAACAAGACGCTGGCCGCCCAGCTGGCGAACGAGCTGCGTGACTTCTTCCCGCACAACGCGGTCGAGTACTTCGTCAGCTACTACGACTACTACCAGCCCGAGGCGTACATCGCGCAGACCGACACCTACATCGAGAAGGACTCGTCGATCAACGACGACGTCGAGCGCCTGCGTCACTCGGCCACGATGAACCTGCTCTCCCGGCGCGATGTGATCGTGGTCGCCAGTGTGTCCTGCATCTACGGCCTCGGCACGCCGCAGTCCTACCTGGACCGGTCCACCCGGCTGGCCGTCGGCGCCGAGGTCGAGCGCGACACCCTGCTCCGCGCGCTGGTCGACGTGCAGTACCAGCGCAACGACATCGCCTTCGCCCGCGGCACCTTCCGGGTGCGCGGGGACACCGTGGAGATCATCCCGGCGTACGAGGAGCTGGCCATCCGGGTCGAGTTCTTCGGCGACGAGATCGACAAGCTGTACTACCTGCACCCGCTCACCGGCGAGATCGTGCAGGAGCTGGACGAGGTGCGCATCTTCCCGGCCACCCACTACGTCGCCGGGCCGGAGCGCATGGAGAAGGCGATCCGCGGCATCGAGTCCGAGCTGGAGGAGCGGCTGGCCGAGCTGGAGAAGCAGGGCAAGCTGCTGGAGGCGCAGCGGCTGCGCATGCGCACCAGCTACGACATCGAGATGATGCGCCAGGTCGGTTTCTGCTCGGGCATCGAGAACTACTCGCGGCACATCGACGGCCGCCCGGCCGGGTCCGCCCCGGCCACCCTGATCGACTACTTCCCGGAGGACTTCCTCCTGGTCATCGACGAGTCGCACGTCACGGTCCCGCAGATCGGCGGCATGTTCGAGGGCGACATGTCCCGCAAGCGGAACCTGGTCGAGTTCGGCTTCCGGCTGCCCAGCGCCACCGACAACCGGCCGCTGACCTGGGAGGAGTTCTCCGACCGGATCGGCCAGACGGTGTACCTGTCGGCGACGCCGGGGCCGTACGAGATGGGCCAGACCGGCGGCGAGTTCGTCGAGCAGGTGATCCGGCCGACCGGGCTGATCGACCCCGAGGTGGTGGTGAAGCCGACCGAGGGGCAGATCGACGACCTGGTGCACGAGATCCGCGAGCGGGCGGAGAAGGACGAGCGGGTGCTGGTCACCACGCTGACCAAGAAGATGTCCGAGGACCTCACCGACTACCTGCTCGAACTGGGCATCCGGGTGCGGTACCTGCACTCGGAGGTGGACACGCTGCGGCGGGTCGAGCTGCTGCGGCAGCTGCGCTCGGGCGACTTCGACGTGCTGGTCGGCATCAACCTGCTGCGGGAGGGGCTGGACCTGCCCGAGGTGTCGCTGGTGGCGATCCTCGACGCGGACAAGGAGGGCTTCCTGCGCAGCGGGACCTCGCTGATCCAGACCATCGGCCGGGCGGCGCGGAACGTGTCGGGCCAGGTGCACATGTACGCCGACAAGATCACCGACTCCATGCGGCACGCGATCGACGAGACCAACCGCCGCCGGGAGAAGCAGATCGCCTACAACACCGAGCGCGGGGTCGATCCGCAGCCGCTGCGGAAGAAGATCGCCGACATCCTGGACCGGGTGTACACCGAAGCCGAAGACACCGACGAGGTCGCCGTCGGAGGCTCGGGGCGCAATGCCTCGCGGGGCAAAAAGCCCGTACAGGGCGGCGGGGGCCGGAGCTCCGGCGTCCTGGTGGACAAGAATGTCGCCGGCATGCCGCGGGCGGAACTCGCGGACCTCATCCAGCAGATGACCGACCAGATGATGCAGGCCGCGCGGGACCTGCAGTTCGAACTGGCCGCCCGCCTGCGAGACGAAGTAGCCGACCTCAAGAAAGAACTACGAGGCATGGACGCCGCCGGCATCAAATAACCCCAGCCCCCCACGAACCTTAAGCCCCACCTACCCGAGTGCCGGGTTCGCCTGCCTGAGTGCGTGGTTCAGCTGCCTGAGTGTGGGACTCGGGCTCCTGAACGTGAGTTTCGCCCTCCCGAACGTGCGACTCGTCTGCCTGAATGCGTAGTTCGGCCACCCGAGCGTGAGACTCGCCCAGCCCCCGCACCGGCGAGTCCCACACTCAGGCACGTGAGTTCCACATTCAGGCACCCGAGTGTCACGTTCCCGCAGCCGAAGTGCACATTCAGGTAGGCGAGTGCCGCATTCAGGTAGGCGAGTTTCGCGTTCAGGCGCCTGAGTGCTGCGTTCGGGCAGGTGAATCTTGCGGGCGGGCGGGCGGGGGCCGGAGGCAGTGGGCGGGGTTAGAGGCGGGGGCGGGTTTCTAGGACGGGGTTCGAGTCGAGGGTGGGGAGCTGGTGCGTGGTGACCGAGTCGACGGCGGCCCAGCGTCGGATGGTGGCGGTGGCCCCGGCGGCATCCGCGGCGGGTAGCTGGCTGATCTTCGCGCCGTGGTTCCCGCCTGGGACGGTGTAGGAGTACGAGTCCCGCGTACCCCAGCCCAGCTGGAAGGGTTCAGCGCCCCAAGGATCATTCTCTCCATTCACGAACAGCAACTCCGAACCCCGCGTACGCACCCAGAAGTCCACATCCGGCATGGACACCGGGTCGAACCGCGGCAACGCCACCGAAGAGGGGACGAAGGTGGCCGGCACATTCGTACCCGGGTATCGCAGCAGGTCTCGCAGGTGCCGTTCATACGACCGCGGAGCTCCCAGCTGCACCGCAGCCTGGTAGTAGTACGGCACGTACCCCGCCAGTTCCTGGTCCGCGTAGGTGTTCAGGCTTTCCACGTCCACGTAGAACGCGAAGATCTCCGCCGTGGACGCCGACGGGCCCGGCACCGAGGCGCAGTCCGCCTGCGTTTGGTACTGCCAGAACGTGAAGTACGAGTCGACGATGGCGATCTCCATCGCCTTGTCCTGCGAGCCGACGATGTCGAAGGTGTACCCCTTCGCAGCAGCCTCCGCCGAAGCCAGCGCGCCCAGTTCGTCCCGCCGCTTCAACGACTCCCGCTGGTTGGCGCGCAAGGCTTCCCGGCACGCCGGGTCATCGCCCACAGTGGACAGGAACCGGTCGTACACGTCCAGCCCGTCGATCACGTCGTTCGGCGCGACGTAGGCGATCGTGCCGTCCACGTCGGCGGGGTAGAACCGCCGGAAGTACACCGCGGTCATGCCGCCCTTGCTGCCGCCGGTGGCGAGCCAGCGAGCCCCGTACAACCCCTTGAACGCCACCGCCACCCGGTGCTGGTCGGTCGCCGCCTGCCAGATGGTCAGCTGCCTGCTCCAGTCCGCCGGTTCCGGGCGCGACGGCGTGAAGTACCGGTACTCCATCGACAGCTGGTTCCCGTCGACCAGCTGCGTGGGCTCCGACCGGTTCGGGTTCTCCGAGACGTTGTACCCGCTGGTGTACATCACCATCGGCGCCTTCACGTCCCGGTGCAGCAGGGTGAGCCGCTGCTCGAACGAACTCGCGCCGGGACGCCGGTGGTCCGCGGGCTGGGTGAAGGTCAGCTTGAAGAACCGGAACCCGGCGGGCGCGGTCCCCTCGGACACCACGGTCAGCCCGGGCACGCGCTCCAACGCGTCCGCGATGTCCTCGGCGGCCTGTGCCGTGGGGGAAACCAGCACCACGGCCATCAGCAAGGCCGCCATCGCGGCACCGAACCTGCGCATCGCCGAATCCTCACAGAATCCGGTCGTGGTGGGCAATCGGCTATCCGGAGGTGGCGACGAAAGACGAAAAAGGCCCCGGCCGTCCAGCGGACGACCGGGGCCACGACAGCCGGACTCAGCTGGTGATGTCCTTCGTGGCGAACCGGCGGGCGGCCAGGAGGCCGAACACCGTGCCGAACAGCACCGAGGACAGCGCCCCGCTGGCCATGTTGGACCAGTCGATGTCCGTGGAGATCACGTCGATCCACGCGAACGAGTAGTGCGTCGGCAGGTAGTTCCGCAGGTCCTCGAGCGCGGTGATCTGGTCGAGGATCTGCGACACGATCGCCACCAGCACCGCGCCGCCGACCGCGCCGAGCGGCGCGTCGGTGAGCACGCTGAGCAGCAGTGCCAGCCCGGCCACCCAGGCCAGCTGGATCATGATGTAGACGATCGCCATGCCCAGCGCGAGCAGGCTGTCGGCGAAGGTCACCGCGTCCCCGGTGGGGCTGATCGCGTCCCCTGCGCCGTACCAGACCACGCCGACCAGCAACGCCACCAGCGGCAGCAGCACCAGCGCGATCGCCGAGAGCAGTGCCGAGACGATCGCCTTCTGCCGCAGCACCCGGTGCCGCGGCACCGGGATGGCGAGCAGGTACTTCAGGCTCGACCAGGACGCCTCGCTGGCGATGGTGTCGCCGAAGAACAACGCGACGATCATCGGCAGCAGGAACGTGCCCGAGACGAACAGCGCCAGCACCACGAAGTTCGGCGCGCTCGCGGTGGCCAGGTCGACGAACCCGCCCGTGCGGCGGTTCGGGTTCGACTCCCCGATCTCGAAGGCGATCACCAGGACGAACGGCAGCAGCGCGACGAGCCCGAGCACGAGCTGCGTGCGCCGCCGCTTGAGCTGGCGCCGCAGTTCGACGCCGAGCCCCAGGGTCCGCCCGGCGCGGTAGCCTGCGACGGCCCCGTCCGGGCCGAACTCGGTGGCTTCGGCGCTGGCCGCGTCGGTCAGTTCCTGCAGTGCCGCCGGATCGGTGTGCACGCCGTGGTCGACCGCCGCGTTGGCGTCGGCCAGTTTCTCCACCTTGCTCATGCGCTCGCCTCCTCTCCGACCAGTTGCAGGAACGCGTCTTCCAGCCGTCGCCGCGGCCCGGCCTGCTCGACCGCGATGCCGGCCTTGACCAGCAGGGCCACCGCGTCGGCGCGCGGTGTGCCGTCCAGGTCCGCGTGCACCAGCCTGCCTTCGATGTCCACATCGGACACCCCGGCTTCGCGCAGCGCCTCGGCGGCCGCCTCCGGGCGGTCCACCCGGAAGGTCGCCTCGCCACCCGCCGCGACGATGTCGTTGACCTCGCCCGCGGCCACCAGCCTGCCGCGGTGCATCACCACGACGTGGCTGCAGGTCTGCTCGACCTCGGCGAGCAGGTGGCTGGACACCACCACGGTGCGCCCGGTCGCGGCGTAGCGCTGCAGCACCTCGCGCATCTGGTGGATCTGTGGCGGGTCGAGCCCGTTGGTCGGCTCGTCGAGCACGAGCAGCTGCGGGAGGCCGAGCATGGCCTGCGCGATCGCGAGCCGCTGCCGCATGCCCTGGCTGTAGGTGCGGACCTTGCGGTGCACCGCGTCGCCGAGCCCGGCGATCTCGAGCGCCTCGGTGAAGTGCGCCCGGTTCGCGGGCCGCCCGGTGGCGTCCCAGTACAGCCGCAGGTTGTCGTGACCGGACAGGTGCGGCAGGAAGCCGGAACCCTCCACGAAGGACCCGATGCGCGACAGCACCGGCGCGCCGGAGGTGATCGTGTGGCCGAACACCCGGATCTTCCCCGAGGTCGGCGTGATCAGGCCCATCAGCATGCGCAGCGTGGTGGTCTTGCCCGCGCCGTTCGGCCCGAGCAGGCCGAGCACCTGGCCCGGTTCCACGCGGAAGGACAGGTCCTTCACCGCGGTGACCCCGCCCGGGTACGCCTTGGTCAGGTTCTCGATCACCAGCGGCGTCTCCGCCAGGTCCTCGTCGAGCACGTGCGCGCGCTTGCGCCGGATGCCCGCGAGCACGGCCACCAGCAGCGCCGCGAGCAGCGTGCCCGCGATCCCGAGCACCTGCCCGACCGGCCAGCCGGTGCTGACCGCGGTGCCCGGCACCACCGGCACCCCGAGGGCGCTGCCCTCGGCGAGCGAGATCCGGTAGGTGGCGGCCTGCACCGGCGTGGCGTAGGCCTGGTCGGTGGTGCTCACCACGAGCACCAGCGAATGCCCGGCCTCGACCGGCCGCACGATCGGCGGCAGGGTCACGGTGACCTCGGCGGCCGAGCCGTCGGCGGGCAGCGCCGGGATCCGGATCGGGGCGACCCCGTTGCCCGGCAGCGTGCGGGTGCCGTCCTGGCTGGCGTCGTACAGCTTCGCGAACAGCACCGCGCCGTCGGGCGAAACCGGACCGTTCGCGGCGACGCGCAGCCGGACCGTCGACGAGCCGGTGACCAGCACCTGCGAGTCGACCGGTGCGGAGGTGAACCGCGCGGACTGGCCCGGCGGCTCGACCGAGAAGAGCCCGGCCAGCCGCGACGAACCCGCCGCGATCCCGTTGAGCCCGGGGATGCCGCTCACCGCCGCCGGATTGCCGCCCGGCGGGTTGACGATCGGCTGTTCCGGCCCGGTCAGCGCGATCTGCCGCCGTTCGGCCGGGGGAGCGCCGATGCCCGGGTACGCCGGGGCCTCGACCGTGCGGACCGACGGTGCGCCGTCCGTCCGCAGCGCACCCTGGACGTCGTAGGCGAAGCCGGTGCCGGGGTCGGTGCCCTCACCCTTGAGGTGGAAGGCCATCCAGTCACCGATCTGCGCGCGCAGCTTCGGGCCGGGGCGGCCGCCGTCGTGCCCGCCGGCGAACCAGATCGACTTGACCTTGCCGCCGGCCGCGGCGATCTGCCGGGCCGTGGCGTCGGACTGGTCGAGGCCGAACAGGGTGTCCCGCTCGCCCTGCACCAGCAGCGTCGGCGCGGTGATGTTCGAGGTCACCGACACCGGGGAAACGCGCCGCAGCAGTTCCAGGGTCTCCGGCCCGGCCTTGCCGGTCGCGGCGACGTCGGCGTAGGCCTTGCAGGCGGCCTCGGTGAACCGGCCGCACGGGTCGCCCGCGCCGGGCGGACCGCCCTGACCGGCCTGCCCGCCTGGCTGGCCCGCACCCGCCATCGCCCCCGCGGCGGCCGCGGTGTCCTGGCCGCCGCCCATGCCGCCACCGGACGAGTCGTCCTGCTCCTGCCCGGCTTCGGGGGCTTCGCTGCCGGGGTCACCGGAGGACGCGCCCCCGGACCCGGCGGAGAAGAAGATGCCCGCCCAGGACCGCTTGAACACCCCGTCCGGCGCGAAGGCGTTCTCCGCCGGCGTGCCCGCCGCCGCGGCCGCCGGGGTCGCCGAGTTGGGGATCAGGCCCTGGCTCAGGTCGTTGTAGGTGATCACCGGCGCGATGCTGTCCACGCGCTTGTCGATCCCGGCCAGCAGCAGCGAGAGCGCGCCGCCGTAGGAACCGCCGGTGACGCCGACCCGCGGGTCGCCGGGGCCGTCGGTCCGGACCTCCGGCCGCTGGGCCAGGTTGTCGAGCAGGCGCTGCGCGTCGGCGACCTCGTAGTCGGGGTCGTTCAGCGCGATCTGCCCGGTGCTGCGGCCGAAGCCGCGCGCGGACCAGGCCAGCACGACGAACCCGCGTTCGGCCAGCTCCCGCGCGTCGGCGGCGACGCTGTTCTTGCTGCCGCCGAAACCGTGGGGCATCAGCACAGCGGGCGCGGGGGTCACCTCGGGGAGGTAGAGGGTGGTGTCCAGGCGGACACGATCGGGCGAACCGGGCGCCGCGGCGACTTCGACGGTGGCGTCCTCGGTGCGGATCGGCGAGGTTTCCTCGCCGCTCTGCGACCAGACGAGCACACCGGCCGCGGCGACCGCGACGACCAGCGCCAGCGCGGTCAACCGGCGCCGGGGCGTGGTCAGCCCGGCTCTGGATAGTGGATTCGGGGGCACGCCACAGACCGTATGGGACGTTTGCTGAGAGTGTCCTGTGGGTATCTGGTTGCTCGGACGTGACGCAGGTTACGCCGGGCAATTCGGTGACACCGGTGACCCCGGCTGGCATTCGGCCCGCTCAACGGTGAAGATGGTCAAGCACGTGGAGGGGAGTATTCCTTCGCGGTGGCGTCGTCAGCACGGCCGTCCTCAGTGGCGCCCGGCGCCATCGACCGGTCCCAGGGCCGGTGGAAGAGACCTCCGGGTAGTGGTTGGTCGTCCCCGCTATACCGGAGGGTAGTTTCATGACGGTTCCTTTGTGGCTATGGATCGCTACGATCGGCGGCCTGCTGGTCCTGATCGCCATCGACCTGGTCGTGGTCGATCGCAAGCCGCACCAGGTGACCACCGGTGAAGCCGCCCGGTGGGTCACCTTCTACGTCGCCTGCGCCGTCCTGTTCGGGATCGGCATCTGGGTTTTCGGCGGCCACGACTCCGGCGTCGAGTTCTTCACCGGCTACATCACCGAGTACTCGCTCAGCGTGGACAACCTGTTCATCTTCATGGTGATCATGTCCTCGTTCAAGGTGCCCGCGATCCACCAGCACCGCGTGCTGCTGATCGGCATCCTGCTCGCGCTGGTCATGCGCGGGGCGTTCATCGCCGTCGGCGCCGCCCTGATCGCCCAGTTCGTCTGGGTGTTCTTCGTCTTCGGCGCGATCCTGATCTGGACCGCGGTCAGCATGGTGCGCGGCAACGACGACCACGAGGAATACCACGAGAACGCGGTCACCAAGTTCGTCCGCCGGATCTTCCCGGTGACCGAGGACTACGTCGGCCACAAGTCGTTCGTCAAGCGCGACGGCAAGCGCTGGATCACCCCGATGTTCGTGGTCATCGTCGCCATCGGCAGCGCGGACCTGCTCTTCGCCGTCGACTCCATCCCCGCCATCTTCGGCATCACCCAGGACGCCTACCTGGTCTTCGCCGCCAACGCCTTCGCGTTGATGGGCCTGCGGCAGCTGTACTTCCTGCTCGGCGGCCTGGTCACCAAGCTGGTCTACCTGTCCTACGGGCTGGCGATCATCCTCGGCTTCATCGGCGCCAAGCTGTTCCTGCACGCGCTGCACGAGTACCACCTGGTGCCGGACTGGCTCGACATCAACAACTGGGTCTCGCTCGGCGTGATCGTCACCGTGCTGACCCTGACCACGGTGCTCAGCCTGCGCAAGGCCCGCAAGGACCCGGAGTCGGTGCAGGGGCCGAACCTCGAGCTGAACGCCAAGTCGCCGGAGGAGCGCGTGGCCGAGGCCGAGGCCCAGGCCGCCGACGGCCGTGAGGCCGCCCAGCCCGAGCGCTGATTCCGCCGCGGGAGCGGCCGGAAGTTGTACGGTCGGGATCGTGCTTCCGACTGACATCGAACTGCTGACCGCTCCCCGCTCGCCCGCCCTGCACGGCGACCTGCTGCTGACCGGGCTGTCCCGGCCCGACCTCGAGGCGAACCGCGCCCACGGCGTGGTTCGCCGGGTCGGCCTGGCCGGCGGCGACCGGCCGTGGACCTACGGCCCGCGAGACAGCGCCCCGGCCATCTCGCCGGACGGATCGCGGGTCGCCTTCCTGCGGGTGACGGGCGAGCGGGGCGCGCAGTTGCACGTGATGCCCGCCGACGGCGGCGAAGCCAAGCGGATCACCGATGTGCCGCTGGGCGTCGAGGGGTACCGCTGGGGCCCGGATTCCCGGCGGATCGCGTTCACCGCCCGGGTGCCCGAGCCAGGGCGGTACGGCACGCCCGACGCCGACGGCCGGACCCCCGACGCCGGTGCCGAGGCGCCGCGCCGGATCACCCGGTTCGACTACCGGATCGACCACGTCGGCTTCCTGCTCGACCGTCCACAACGACTGTTCGTCGTGGACAGCGACATCGAGGAACCGGCCGAGCCTGCCCCGCTCACCGACGACCGGGTGGACGTCCACGATCCCGAATGGACACCCGACGGCGAGTTCGTGCTGGTCGTGGCGCCGCGCGACTGGGGCCGGGTGGAGACGCTGAACTCCGACCTCTACGCCGTGCCCGCCGCCGGTGGTGAGCCGGTGCTCGCCGTCCGCACCGAAGGCGACGCGGCGGCACCGCTGGTCACCGCGGACGGCACCGTCTACTTCCACGGTGTCGCGTTCACCGGGGTCGACATGGTGCGCAACCGCGGGCTGTGGACCGCGCCGCTGCGCACGGACGGCGAGCCCGCCACCGCCCGGCGGCTGACCGACGCCGAGACCGTCGACACCGACAGCGGGGCGGGCAGGCCCGCCGTGCTCGGGGACGAGGTCCTGGTGGTCGTGCGCACGCACGGCGCGGCCGAACTGCGGGCCGTGCCCTCGGACGCGCACCTGGCGAAGCTCGCCGATCTGCGGTGCCTGCTCGGCGAGAAGGCAGCGGTCCAGGCGTTCACCTCGGATGGTGAGCGCATCGCCGCGGTGGTGGCTTCGCCGTCGGACGCCGGGGAAGTGGTCCTGCTGGAGAACGGCGAGTCGCGCACGCTGACCGAGTTCTCCGCGCCGCTGCGGGGGAAGGTGCGTACCGCGGTGGAGTTGACGGCCACCGCATCGGATGGGCACGAAGTACACGGCTGGGTGGTGTTGCCGGAGGGCGACGGGCCGCACCCGGTCCTGCTGGTGATCCACGGCGGGCCGTTTTCGCCGTACGAGTGGTCGCTGTTCGACGAGGCGCAGGTGTACGCGTCCGCGGGCTACGCGGTGGTGATGGCGAACCCGCGCGGCTCGGCCGGGTACGGCGAGGCACACGGACGGGCGATCGTCGGCGCTCTGTGCACAGTGGACGTCACGGACCTGCTCAGCTTCCTGGACGCCGCGCTGGAGCGGCCCGACCTGGACGCGTCGCGCGTGGGCGTGATGGGCGGGTCGTACGGCGGGCTGATGACCACGTGGCTCTCGGCGCACCACGGCGAGCGGTTCCGGGCGGCGTGGAGCGAGCGGGCGGTCAACGCCTGGGACTCGTTCGCCGGCAGTTCCGACATCGGCTGGGAGTTCGCCGAGTGCTACGTCGGCACCGATCCGGAGGTGCAGCGCGAACGCAGCCCGCTGACCTACGCGGCGAAGATCGGCATCCCGTTCGCCGTGGTGCACTCCGAGGAGGACTGGCGGTGCCCGATCGAGCAGGCGCAGCGGCTGTTCGTGGCGCTGCGGGGCAACGGGGTGGAGACGGAGTTCCTGCTGTTCCCCGGTGAGGGGCACGAGCTGAGCCGGTCCGGGCGGCCGCGGCACCGGGTGCAGCGGTTCGACGCGGTGCTCGAGTGGTGGGGGCGGCACCTGGCATGAGCGTGCGATGGGCCGTCCGCCGAGCCGAAGCCGCCGACGCCCCTCGGCTGGCCGAAATCAACCTGACCGGCTGGCGGACGGCCTACCGCGGCATCCTGCCCGACGCCTACCTGGATTCGCTGCGCCAGGAGGACCGGGAAGACAAGTTCGCCGCCCGCCTGGCGGCGATGACCGAGCGGACGGTCACCTACGTCGCGGCGAACCCGGCGGGCGAGATCGGTGCTTACGCCACCGCCGTCGGCGACAGCAGGCCCGGCATGCTCGGGGCCCTCTACGCCGCCCTCGAATGGCGCGGCACCGGCGCGGGCCACACCGTGCACGAAGCCGCCCTGGCCCACCTGACCACCTGCGGCTTCTCGCACGCCGTGGTCTGGGTCTTCGAGGAGAACTTCCTCTCGCGCCGCTTCTACGAGAACCACGGATGGCTGTGTGACCAGGTCACCCAGACCTCGCAGATCGCGGACCGCTCCGCCGTGGAAATCCGCTACTCACGCCTGCTTCCCTGAGAGCATGGGCGCACTGTGGAGAGGCGGGCCGTGAACCGAAATTGGCGGGAAGTCAAAGCCGAGAAGGCCACGCGTGACCGCGCCGCCGGTCGTGATGTGGAAGCAGCGCGTGCCCAGGCACGCGAAACCACCGAGGCCTACCTGGCCGAACCGCCCCGGCGCCCGAATGTGCCGTGAAAGCCACTTTCACGGCCGATTCCGCCGTGAAAGCCACATTCACGGCACCGCGGCGGCTCCCCGCGAAGCTCGGCGGCCCTCCTCCGAAGGGAAGCGGGCCGCTCAGTTGACCATGTCGTAGTTGAGTTCGTGGCACACGCGGCCCAGCGGCACGTCCAGCCCCGGGTGGTCCAGCGGTAGCAGGACCTCCGGCTTCAGCGGGAGCGCCCCGCCCGCTGGGGGGTCCCACAGGCACAGGGCCGGGTCACCGGAGTCCATCGACGAGCGGTACCACAGCCCGTCCAGGTCGCCGAAGGCCGAGCGGATGGCTCGCGCCCACGCCTGGGTGATCTTCTTCGGCCCGCTGGAGATCTCCTGCGAGGCCCCGACCCTCGTCGGCCACAGGCCGCCGAGGTCGAGCAGGCGCAGGGTGCGCGTCGGCCGGACCACGACCAGGCGCGGGCCGCGCGTCTTGCGGTCCACGGTCGACGTGGTCTGGTACACCTCCGCGACGCTGGTGCGCACGGTGAGCCCGAAGTACAGGACCCCGTTCTTCGGGTCGGTCACCGGCACGCCGCCGCGGCCCGGCCGCTGCGGGTCGAAGCGGCCGTGCGGCAGGGGTCCGGTGTAGCGGAACGTGTTCCACTGCTGGGGGTGGTTGCCGTGCGCGGTGAAGATGCGCACCAGCCTGGTCGCCGGGTGCACCGCGACGACGTCCTCGGTGCGCCGCAGTTCCCTGACCAGGACGGCACGCGCGGGTGGCAGGGGGAGCCTGGCCATGCGTGGGGTTCAACACTTTCTCGTGCGGACAGGTGATCTCGGGGGAGAGCCGGAGCGCTCAGGCGGGGGTGCCCAGCGTCTCGGTCAGCCGGGCGACGGGCTCGGGATCACCGCCCGCCAGCAACCACTGCCGGGGAGTCGCCGGCCGGTCGTTGATCACCAGGTCCGGTTGCGGGGTGCTGATGAACGCGGCCACCACGAGCGGTGGCTGGTCCTCCGGCACCGCGCGCAGCACCACGTCCAGCCCGGGCAGCAACCCGGAGGCGGTGAACTGCCACGACGGCAGCCGCCAGCCGCCCTGCGCCTTCCACGCGGCCAGCCTGCGGTCCTTGATCTTGTGCCGGATGCGGCTGTCGTCCACGCCCAGCCGTTCGGCCGCGGCCAGCACGGTCAGCGACGAGTCGGCCAGCACCGCGTGCGCGGCCACCGTCCTGGCGCGCATGTCCGGTTCGCTGTTCGCCTGCGGGGACAGGTCCAGTCCGACGTCGATGAGCGCGTCCTGCTGGTCGGCGGAGAAATAATCCGCCGGGTCCGGATTCGGCGGGGACAGTTTGCGGGCCGCGTCCTCCACGTGCGTGAGGAATTCGGTCGCGTCCACCTTGAGCCCGGCTTTCGCCAGTACGGTCTCCAGCGCCATAGACATGCACCCAGACTATCCTGTGTGTGCGGGTTCGTGCGGTCTCGTGCCGCTATTGTGTGGCAAGTCACCAAAGATCGACACAGAACGCACATAACTCAACACGTACGGTAGACGAACGCTGGTCAGTGTGACCGTCCCGGGTGCTGTTGTCCAGAGTCCTTCGGTGGTTCGTGACAGAGACGACCCGTGCTTATTCCACGAGTGACCGCCACCGTCCCGGCCGGCTTCGACGAGGGTGCCCGGTGGGCAGGCACCGAAACCGGTGTGGTGCACCTTTCGATCGGTGGAAGGGCGGTGCTTGACACCCGCGCCGGGCCACCCTAGCTTGGGCAATCGTTTTCTCAGGCCACCGCCGGCAGGGGGCGGGCATGACCGATCGGGCACCGCTGGTCGCCATGACGGGCATCAGCAAGTCCTACGGCGGGGTGCGCGCCATCCGGGACGCCGAGTTCACCGTGCGCGCCGGTGAGGTGCACGCGCTGCTCGGCGAGAACGGCGCCGGCAAGTCCACGCTGATGAAGGTGCTCGCCGGCGAGGTGGGCGGGTACCGGGGCGAGATCCGGATCGACGGGGAGCCGGTGCGCTTCGGCGGCCCGGCCGATGCCCAGCGCGCGGGCATCTCGATGATCTCGCAGGAACTGGACCTGGTTCCGGCGCTCTCGGTGGCGGAGAACATCTTCCTCGGCCGGGAACCACGCACCCGCCTCGGCACGCTCGACCGGCGGCGCATGCTCACGGCCGCGCGCGAGCTGCTCGCCCGCACCGGCGTCGACCTCGAGCCGAAACGGCCGGTGGAGCACCTGCGCACCGGGGAACAGCAACTGGTCACCATCGCCAAGGCGCTCTCGCTGGACGCCCGCGTGCTGATCATGGACGAGCCGACCTCCGCGCTCCCGCCCGCCGAAGCCGAGCAGTTGTTCCGGGTGATCGCCGAGCTGCGGGCGAGTGGTGCGGGCATCGTCTACATCTCGCACCGGATGGCGGAGATCGGCCGGCTTGCCGATCGCGCCACGGTGTTGCGCAACGGCCGGGTGGTCGCCGAGTTCGACGCCCGTGAAATGACCGCCGAGCAGGCGTCCGAAGCGATGGTGGGCCGCCGGGTGGACCAGCTCTACGGCACTGGACACGGCAGAGCGGACGGCCTCGCGTTGCTGGAGGTGGAGCACCTCGCGGTGCGTCCCCGGCGGCCGGTGCCCGGCAGGCGTGAACCCGCCGGGATCTCGCTGCGGGTGGCCGAAGGCGAGATCGTCGGCTTGGCCGGGCTCCTCGGTTCCGGGCGCACCGAGCTGCTGGAGACGTTGTACGGCGTGGGCACACCCGGCCGGTGGACGGGCCGTGTCCGTCTGCACGGCAAGGAGATCCATCCGAAGGGTCCGCGCGAAGCACTCCGGCACGGGATCGCGTTCGTGCCGGAGGACCGCCGCACGTCCGGGCTGGCGCTGGAGCATTCGGTGCTGGCGAACACGGTGCTGTCCGTGGTCGGCCGGATCGCGCGGTTCGGCGTGGTCCCCGCCGCACGGGAACGGCGGGCCGCGATGAGCACGGCCGAACGGCTCGGCATCACCCTGTCCGGCCTCGCCGCGCCTGCGGGCTCGCTGTCCGGCGGCAACCAGCAGAAGGTGGTGCTCGGCCGCAACCTGCTGACCGAACCGGCGTTGCTCCTGCTGGACGATCCGACCCGGGGGGTGGACGTTGGCGCGAAAGCGGAGATCTACCGGCTGCTGGCCGAAATCGCCGCGCAGGGCGTCGGCGTGCTGCTGGCATCGTCGGAACTCGCGGAACTGACGGGGGTGTGCGACCGGGTGGTGGTGCTGCGCGAGGGGCGGAGCGTGCGTGAACTGCACACCGCCGAAGCGGGCGAGGCCGAGCTGCTGGCCGCGTCGATGGGCGAGGCGGCCACACTTTCGGGGGAGACCGGATGACCGCCTGGCTGTTCCGCTTCCAGAGCCTGTTCGGGCTGGTGCTGGTGTTCCTCGCGGCCGTGGTCTTCTCGCCGGTGCGCAACGGGGAACTGCTCTTCCTGGACAGCGGCAACCTGTTCAACGTGGTGCGCGCGATGTCGGAGATCGGCATCCTCGCCGTCGGCATGACGTTCGTGATCCTCATCGGCGGCATCGACCTCTCGGTCGGCTCGGTGCTCGGCCTGGCCAGCGTCGGCGCGGCGGTGCTCCTGGTGCGCCAGGACTTCGGCGTGCTGCCCGCGGTGCTGGCCGTGCTCGCCGCCGGGCTGGTCTTCGGGCTGCTGCAAGGCGTGGTCACCGCCAAACTGGGTATCCAGGCGTTCATCGTGACGCTGGCGGGGATGCAGATCGCGCGGGCGCTCGCCCGGATCTTCTCGGGTGGGCAGGGGGTGGAGATCGCGTACGGGGACGCACCCGGCCGCGCGCCGACGGCCTTCTCCCTGCTCGGCGAGCGCACGTTCGGCGGGCTGGTGCCCGTTCCGGCGCTGATCTTCGCCGTGGTCGCCGGGCTGGCCGCGGTCCTGCTGCGGGTCACCGCCTTCTCCCGCCACGTCTACGCCATCGGCGGCAACGAGAAGGCCGCACGGCTGTCGGGCGTGCCGGTGGACCGGGTGAAGATCCTGGTCTTCGGCCTGTGCGGGCTGCTCGCCGGGCTGGCCGGGATCGTGCACGCCGGCCAGCTGAACTACGGCGGTCCCAACGACGGGTCGATGGCGGAGCTGGACGCCATCGCGGCGGTGGTGATCGGCGGGGCGAGCCTGTCCGGCGGGCGGGGCACGGTGGTCGGTACGGTCGCCGGGGCGCTGCTGGTCGGGGTGCTGCGCAACATCCTGACGCTGAACAACGTCGACTCGAACGTCCAGCTGCTGATCATCGGACTGGTGATCGTGGCGGCCGCGGGCCTGCAGCGCCTGCGACCGGCCGCGGTGGGGTAAAGGGAGGAACTCATGCCAATTCGCAAGCGTGGCGCGCTGGCGTTGCTGCTCGGCACGGCACTGGTGGCGACCGTGACGACGGGCTGCGGCACCACCAGCGAGAACGCGGACGGCAAGGCCGAGCCGAAACCGTGCGGCGGCGCGGGCGGCAAGTACACGATCGGGGTGAGCCAGGCCAACGTGGCCGAGCCGTACCGCGAGCGGATGGACGCCGACATCCGGCAGGCCGCCACCGCGGTGCCCCAGTTCACCGTCCACTTCGCCGACGCGCAGCAGGACAACTCCAAGCAGGTCGAGCAGGTGGAGAACTTCATCACCCAGCAGGTCGACCTGCTCATCATCAGCCCGAACGAGGCGAGCCCGCTGACCTCGGTGGTGAAGAAGGCCTACGAGCGCGGCATCCCGGTGCTGGTGCTGGACCGCAAGGTCAACGGTGACGCCTACACCTCGTTCATCGGCGCCGACAACTTCGACATCGGCCGCCGGGCGGGCGAGTTCGTCGCCCAGACGCTGCTGCCCGGCGGCGGCCGGGTGGCCGAGCTCAAGGGCCTGGCGGGCTCCAGCCCGGCCAAGGAACGCAGCGACGGGTTCAGGCTCGGCATCGGCGGCAAGGCCATCGAGGTCGTGGCCAGCGCCGACGGCGACTGGCTGCGCGACCGGGGCCGCCAGCAGGCCGACGCGCTGCTCAAGGGCACGCCCGGCGTCCAGGTGGTCTACGCGCACAACGACCCGATGGGCGAGGGCGCCTACCTCGCGGCGCAGGACGCCGGGCTGAGCGGGATCCAGATCGTCGGCATCGACGGGCTGCCGATCGAGGCCGGCGGCATCAAGGCGGTGGAGGCGGGCAGGCTGGCCGCCACCTTCGTCTACCCGACCGGGGGCAAGGAGGCGGTCGACTCGGCGCGCAAGATCCTGGTCGACTGCCAGCAGGTGCCGAAGGTGCAGGGCCTGGCGATCGAGCGGGTGACCAAGGACAACGCGGCCGAGGTCTACGCCCGCCTCAACGCCGGCGGCTGATCACCGGTGGCTGCTGCCGCGTTCGATCAGTTCGGCGGCCAGCACCCTGGCCTCGGGCGGCCGGGAGCTGTCGGCGATGCGGTCGAGCAGCAGCCGCGCGGCGATGCTGCCGATCTCGTAGGCGGGCTGGGCCACCACGGTCAGCGGCGGGTCCACCAGCGCGGCCCACGGCGCGTCGTCGAAGCTGACCAGCCCGACGTCGCGCCCCGGCCGCAACCCGCGCTCCCGCAACGCTTCCAGCACGCCGATGGCCATGGTGCTGTTGACCACGAGCAGCGCGTCCGGCGCGTCGGCGTCGAGCAGGTCCAGCGTCGCCGCCTTCGCGTGCGCGGTACGCAGTTCGCACCGGCGGAAGTAGGTCTCCTGCTGGGTGTCGGAGTCGGCGATCGCGCTCCGGTAGCCGGCCAGGCGGTCGTCCGCGGTGCGTACGCCCTCCGGCCCGGTGAGGCAGCCGATCCGCCGGTAGCCGCCCTCGATGAGGTGCCGGGTCGCTTCGTCGGCCGCGCACTTCGTGTTGACCAGCACCTGGTCGCCGTCGACCGCGTCCAGCGGGCGGTCCACCGCGACCACCGGGGTGCCGCGGCCGAGCAGCGGGCTGACGTCGGTGCCGCCGCCGGTGGGCGAGAGGACCACGCCGGCCACCCGCTCCTGCAGCGCCACGTCCAGGTAGCGGCGTTCCTTCTCGGCGTTCTCGTCGGAGTTGCACAGCACGACCGAATACCCCGAGGTCTGCGCCACGTCCTCCACGCCGCGGGCGATCGCGGTGAAGAACGGGTTCTCCACGTCGGAGATCACCAGCGCGAGCACCGCGGTTTCCTGGCGGCGCAGGTTCCTGGCCAGCCCGTTCGGCTGGTAGCCGAGGGCGGCGGCGGCCTCGCGCACCTTCTCCGCCAGCGCGGGGTCCACAGTGGACTTGCCGTTGAGCGCCCTCGACACCGTCGCGGTGGACACCCCGGCCCTGGCCGCCACGTCGCTGATGGTCGCCATGGCGGGCCCCCTTTCCCTCGTGCTCCGGCGCCTGTTGACACTACTCAACCCGCACAATAGCGTCTCGGTAAACGATTACCCAGGCGGTGCCCGGCCCAACCGCGAAACTGACCGCCGGAGTGGCCGCACGGCTGGAGGGGTGAAGCGTGGTCGACGGGCTGCTGCTCGGGGTGGACATCGGCACGGCGAGTTCGAAGGGCGTGCTCGTTGATCCACAAGGGACGATCGTGGCCAGGGCCTCCCGGCCGCACGAGACCTCCTGCCCGCACCCGGGCTGGGTCGAGCACGACGCGGAGTCGATCTGGTGGCGTGACTTCACCGCGATCGCCGGTGAGCTGGCCGCCGCGGCGGGTGACCGGCCGCTGGCCGGGCTCGGCGTCAGCGGCATCGGCCCGGTGCTGCTGCCCGCGGACGCCGAGGGGAGGCCGCTGCGGCCCGCGGTGCTCTACGGCGTCGACACGCGGGCGAGCCGCGAGATCGACGAGCTGACCGAGGAGTTCGGTGCTGAGTCCATTGTGGAGCGCGGCGGCACGGTGCTGTCGTCGCAGGCGGTCGGGCCGAAGTGGCGCTGGCTGGCGCGGCACGAGCCGGCGGTGTTCGGCGCGTCGCGGTTGTTCCTGATGGCCAGTTCCTACCTGGTGCACCGGCTGACCGGGGAGTACGTGCTCGACCACCACTCCGCCAGCCAGGCCGACCCGATGTACGACCTGCGCGCGGCGGACTGGGCGGCGGACTGGGCCGAGGTGGTCGCGCCCGGCATCCGGCTGCCGCGGTTGTGCTGGCCGACCGAGATCGCCGGTACGGTCACCGCCGCCGCGGCCGCCGAAACCGGGCTGCCGGAGGGGCTCCCGGTCACCGCGGGCACGGTCGACGCCTGGGCGGAGGCGGCCAGCGTCGGCGTGACCGAGCCCGGCGACACCATGGTCATGTACGGCACGACCATGTTCCTGATCCAGCTGCTCGCCGATCCGAGCCCGCACCCCGGCCTGTGGACCACGCGCGGCGTGCGCCAGGGCAGCTATTCACTCGCCGCGGGCATGGCGACCTCCGGCGCGATCACCGACTGGCTGCGGAAGCTGGCCGGGCACGGGTTCGGCGAGCTGGTTTCGGCTGCCGCGGAGGTGCCCGCGGGCAGCCGCGGCCTGCTGATGCTGCCGTACTTCGCCGGGGAGCGCACCCCGTTGTTCGACCCCGACGCCCGAGGGGTGATCGCCGGGCTGACCACCGGGCACGGCCTCGGCGAGCTGTACCGCGCAGTGCTGGAGGGCATCGCGTACGGCGTCCGGCACAACCTCGAGGTGATGGCCGAGGCGGGTGGCGCGGCCCGGCGGCTGGTCGCCGTCGGCGGCGGTGTCCAAGGTGGACTGTGGACCCGGATCGTCAGCGATGTCACCGGCCTCGAGCAGGAAGTGCCCGCCGAGACGGTGGGCGCCGCGCTCGGTGACGCCTACCTGGCCGCGGTCGCGCTCGGCTGGTCACCCGACATCACGGCGTGGAACCCGGTGCGCTCGGTGGTCCGGCCCGACGCCGGGCGAGCACGCGTGTACGACCGCTTCTACCAGCGGTACCGCGCGCTCTACCCGGCCACCAGCGAGATCGCGCACTTCCTGGCCGCCGAGCAACGCGCGGCCGAATAGCCTCAGCGCAGGCTGCCCTCGCCCGCCGGGGCGAACTCGCGCAGCGCGTCGTCGACCCGCGCGAGCGTCTCACCGGTGAGCTCGATCTCGGCTGCCTGGAGGTTCTCGGTGATGTGCGCGGGCGTCCGCGAACCAGGGATCGGCACCACGGCCGGGTGCTGGTGCAGCAACCAGGCCAGCGCGAGCTGCCCGGGGCTCACTCCGAGGTCCGCGGCGACCGCGCGCACCGGCGCGTACTTGTCGTTGTTGGTCTTCAGCTTCTCGGCGTCGAAGCGCGGGATGTTGCTGCGGAAGTCCGAGTCGGAGACCGCGCCCACCTTGCCGGTGAGGAAGCCGCTGCCGAGCGGGCTCCAGGCGACCACGCCGACGCCGAGTTCACGGGCGGTGGCGAGCAGTTCGGGCTCGATCGGCTGCCACATCGACCACTGCGCCTGCACCGCGCTGACCGGGTGCACGGCGTGCGCCAGCCGCAGCTGCTCGGCGTCCACATTGGACAATCCGAGGTGGCGGACCAGGCCGGCCTCGACCAGTTCGGCCACCGCGCCGACGGTGTCCTCGATCGGCACCACGGGATCGGGGAAGTGCGGGTAGTACAGGTCGATCCGGTCGGTGCCGAAGTTGCGGAGGCTCTGCTCGGCGTACCCGCGGACGTACCGGGGTTCGGCGTTGACCGCGAGTTCGCCGAACGAGTAGTTCACCGGGAAGGTGTGTGCTTCGGCGCCTTCGGGCACGCGGAAGCCGAACTTGGTGGCGAGCACCACCTCGTCACGACGGCCGCGCACGGCGTTGCCGATGAGCTTCTCGTTGTGCCCGTCGGCGCCGTAACCGTCACTGGAGTCGATCAGCGTGGCCCCGGCGTCGACGGCGTGGTTGAGCGCGTTCGCGGCGGTCTCGTCGTCGATCTCACCGTACATACCGGGCGAAAGCACCATGGCGCCGAAACCGATGGCGGAGACGTCGAGGCCGCCGAGCGAGCGGGTGGGGATGATCATGCTTTCATCCTGGCCGGAAACCGGACCCGTGTCGAAGACCTGGTGCGATAGCCGGAGGTTATGCCCGGAAGTCGCAGTTCAGCGGCCATGGGCGCGCAACTGCGTGATCGCGTGCACGGTGACGACGCCCCGCCACTCCAGTTCGGCCGCCGGACCCGGCGGGGCCCAGGCGACCGGCCAGCCGCCGTCGGCCTGCTGGCTCTTCTCGAGCTGGTCCAGATGCGCTTCGACGGCTTCACGCGGGAAGAGCCGGGCCCGCGGGCTTTCCGGGCCGGGCACGAAGTCCAGCGGGGTGAGTCCGTAGCCCGCGCCGGGGTGGAGGTGGAACAACGTCAGCTCGGGAACCCTGGCCTCGAAGGCGGCCATCAGTTTCGGGTCCTGCACGCTCTCCAAGTAGGTCAGCACGTTCAACGCGGTGTGCGCGTCCAGTTCTTCCGCGGCGAGCGCGCGGTCGACTTCGGTGCGGCAGAACGAATCCGCGTCATCGAGCCACGGCGAGGACAGGTCGAGCGCTCGCAGCCGTGCGACGATGTTCCCGGTCGGGTTGAGGCCCGGCGGGAAGTCGCATTCGCCCCAGTGCGCGGCGTGCGGGTGCGCGGCGGCCGACGGCGTCACGATGCGCAGGCCACCGCCCGGGGACGCGACCGATTCGAGGTAGGGCAGCAGTCCGGCGGCGAACTCCCTGGCCTGCTCCCGGATCGACGGCGCTGCTCCGACCAGCCGCTCGACCACCTCCAGGCCGAAGTCGACCGCGAGCGGCTGGCTTTCCGGGGCGCGGACGTCGGGTTCGAGGGCGTGACCGAGGCCGCCGTCGGGGTTGCGGTGGGCGGCGAGCGCGGCGAGCACCCCGGGTGCGGCTTCGTGGTCCCCGCCGAGCACCTGGGCGAGCCGTCGCTCCAGCAGGCGGGCGTGGGTGGCCAGGAACTCCCCGGCCTTCCGGGTGATTTCGCTGTTCATGCCGACGACCGTAGGGCTGCCGGGCGGCCGCGGTCTTGAACAGAGCGGTCTTGAACAGAACGGAAGTACACCGATGGGGTGGCGCCGGTCAGTTCGCGGCAGTCGCGGCTCAGGTGCGCCTGGTCGGCATACCCGGCGCCCACGGCGAGCGTGGCCAGGTCCGGCACCTCCTCCGCCAGCGAGATCGCCCGCTGTAGCCGGGCGATCCGCAGGTAGGTCGCCGGTCCGTACCCCACCGCGGCCCCGAAGCGGCGGCGGAACTGCCGCGCGCCCAGGTCGAGGCCGGTGAGCGCGGCCGACACCCGCGGCACCCCGCGATCCAGCCGCGCGAGCACCACGTCGAGCACCGGATCCGGCGCGGCCGTTTCGCGCACCACGTCGATCAGGTCGGCGGGGGAGTTCAGCACGCGCTCGGTGAACGCCCGCCCGCGTGCACCCCACAGGTCGGCCAGGTCGATCCGCTGGTCGCGCAGTTCGTCCGCGGGCACTCCGAGCACCCGCGGCGCGTGCCCCGGGCGGAAACGGATGCCGTGCAACCGCGTACCGGCGGGCATTTCCGACCGCCAGGCCGCGGTGTCCGGCCCGGCGACGAAAACCCGGCCGCCACCGGCGATCAGGTCGAGGCAGCCGTCCGGCACGATCCGCTTGCCGTGCTCGTGTTCGTCCCGGCCGGACACGGACAGCCAGCGACAGCGCACCACCGAGCGCAGTGGGGCGGGTGCGGGCAGTTCGCGGTACACGCCGTCCATCATGCCCCCGGCCACCGACAGTTTCGCGGAGTACGGTCGGGAGCGTGGATCTGGTGACCATCGACGACATTTCCGATGCCGCGGCCCGCATCGACGGCCTCGTGCTGCGCACCCCGCTGATCGACAACCAGCGGCTCTCCGGGGAGTTCGGCACGCGGGTGCTGCTCAAGGCCGAAAACCTGCAGCACTCCGGCAGTTTCAAGGTCCGCGGGGCGCTGAACGCGCTGCTGTCCTGGCAGGAGCGAGGCGAACTGCCCGAAGGTGTGGTCAGTTTCTCGGCGGGCAACCACGCGGCGGCCATCGCGTACGCGGGCAAGCGGCTCGGCGTGCGCGTGATCGTCGCGATGCCGAGCAAGCCCGTGCCGTCGAAGGTGGCGAACGTCGAGCGCTTCGGCGGCGAGATCGTGCCGACCGACGATCTCGCCGCGACGCTGGCCGAACTCGCCGAGGAACACGGCTACCCCATCCTGCACCCGTTCGACCAGCCAGAAGTGATCGCCGGGCAGGGCACGGCCGGGCTGGAACTGTGCGCGGACGGGCCGTCGCCCGATCTGGTGCTCGTGCCGGTCGGCGGTGGCGGCCTGCTCAGCGGGGTGGCCGCCGCGGTCCGCAAGCTCGCGCCCGCGGCCCGCGTGATCGGCGTGGAACCCGCCACTTCGAACGCGATGGGCCAAAGCCTGGCGGCGGGTGAAGTGGTGCGGATCCCGAATCCATCGGCCACCGTCGCGGACGGGCTGACCGCGCCCTTCGCTGGTCAGTACACGCTGCCGCACGTCCAGGCCTACGTGGACGAGGTGGTCGAAGTGGACGAGGACGCGATCCACTCGGCGTGGCGGGAGCTGATCGAGGCGAGCAAGCTGCTGGTGGAGCCCGCGTCGGCGGTCTGCCTCGCGGCGCTGCGCTCGGGCGTGGTGCGGGCTCCGGAAGGCGGGGTGACCGTGCTGGTGATCTCGGGCGGCAACGCCGACCTGAGCAGGCTGGCCGGACTCGGCTGAGCCTGCCGGATCGGCGCCGGTACCCGAGAATGGCGTGAATGCGCTGTCTGGTCACCGGGGCGACCGGTTACATCGGAGGAAGGCTCGTGCCGAGCCTGCTCGAAGCGGGGCACACCGTGCGCTGCCTGGTGCGGGACCCGGCGAAGCTGCGGGACGTGCCGTGGGCGGGTGAGGTCGAGATCGTGCGCGGCGACGTGCTCGACGCGGACAGCCTGCACGGCGCGACCGAGGGCATCGACGTCCTCTACTACCTCGTGCATTCGTTGTCGCGCAAGGGTTTCGCCGGTATCGACCGGCGGGCCGCACTGCTCACCGCGGAAGCCGCGCGTGACCGGGGCGTCGGCCGCATCGTCTACCTCGGCGGGCTGGAGCCGGACGGGGAGCTTTCGGAGCACCTCGCGTCGCGCGCCGAGGTCGGGGAGATCTTCCTGCGGTCGGGGGTGCCCACGGCCGTGCTGCGGGCGGCGGTCATCCTCGGGTCGGGGTCGGCGAGCTTCGAGATGCTGCGGTACCTGACCGAACGGCTGCCGGTGATGGTGGTGCCGAAGTGGGCGCACAACCGGGTGCAGCCGATCGCCATCCGGGACGTGCTGCGGTACCTGACCGGCTGCGCGGACCTGCCCGCCGAGGTGAACCGGGCCTTCGACATCGGCGGCCCGGACGTGCTCACCTACCAGAGCATGATGCGCCGCTATGCCGAGGTTTCAGGATTAATCCGGCGCGTGATGGTCCCGGCACCCGTGTTGACGCCGCGGCTCTCGTCGCACTGGGTGAACATCGTGACGCCGGTCCCGCGCGGCATCGCCCGGCCGCTGATCGATTCACTGGTGCACGAAATGGTGTGCCGGGAGCGGGACATCGCGCGGTACGTGCCCGACCCGCCGGAGGGTTTGGTGGACTACGCCAGGGCCGTTGAGCTGGCCTTGGCCAGGATCCGGGACGCCGAGGTGCCGACCCACTGGTCGGGAGCCTCGGTGCCGGACGCGCCCGCCGAGCCGCTGCCCTCGGACCCGGAGTGGTCCGGCGGCTCGGTCTACACCGATCACCGGCAGTCACCTTGCGCGGCGTCCCCCGAGGAGTTGTGGCGGGTGATCGAGGGCGTCGGCGGCAGCAACGGCTGGTACTCGTTCCCGCTGGCCTGGGCGGTGCGCGGCTGGCTCGACCGGCTGGCGGGCGGGGTCGGGCTGCGGCGTGGCCGCCGTGACCAGCATCGGCTCCAGCTGGGTGAGGCATTGGACTGGTGGCGCGTCGAGGCCATCGAACGCGGCGGGCTGCTGCGGTTGCGGGCCGAGATGAAGGTGCCCGGGAAGGCGTGGCTGGAACTGGCCGTGGAGCCGGCGGAGCACGGCTCGGTGTACCGGCAGCGTGCGGTCTTCGTGCCGAAGGGACTGGCCGGGCACCTGTACTGGTGGTCGGTCGCGCCGTTCCACGGCCTGGTGTTCGGTGGCATGGTCCGCAACATCGTCCGTACCGCGGAACGCCCGAAAGAGTGAACATTCAAATATTCCGGCTTTCGGGGGTAACGGCCTTCCGCGATTAAGCGAGTATTAAACAGCGTGCCCGACCTGGGGCGCGGTGACGTGGGGAGCGGCACCCGTGACGGAGACTTCCGAAGAAGCCCGGTTGCTGGCGGAACGACGGGCGCGCCGAGTGCTCGGCGGGGTTTCGCTGGTGTTGGGCGTGGCCGTGGTGGGGGCCGCGAGCGTGGTGCTGCAGGTGACCGCGGGGGAGCGGCCCGCGCGGTCGAACCCGCAGCACCTGGCGCGGCAGCCCGCGGACAACGTGGCGCCGGCCGTGCCGCCGACGCCGTCGAAGTACGTGACGTACGAACTCAGCGGAGACAGCGGCGCGCGCAACATCACCTACGTGGGCAACGAACTCACCGTGGCGCAGGAGACCTCCGCGGAACTGCCGTGGTCGCGGACGCTGGAGCAGCTGACCCCGAGCTCGGGGTACTTCAGCATCTCCGCCCAGAACCCGGCGGCGGGGAGCCTCACCTGCCGCATCGTGGTGGACGGCCAAGTGGTGTCCCAGAAGTCGACCACCGTGGCCAAGAACGTGGTCACCTGCTCACACAGCCGGTGACCACTCACCGAGCGCCGCATGCCGTGCCCGCCGCCACCGGCATGCGGCGCCCCCACCTCCGAACCCCACGCCCGCGCACCCGAACCCCACGTTCACGCACGCGAGTTACACGTCCGTGCAGCGAGTTCGACACTCGGGTAGTCGAAGTACACGTTCGGGCACCTGAGTTCTACGTTCAGGTAGCCGAGTACCTCATTGGTGAAGCCGATCTTCACAAGCCGGATGGCCAGGGCTTGTTGACCTCGGGCTATCCCACGATCGGTGTCCCTGCCATCGTCGATCCGTAGATTCTGGCGCCAGCCAGCGATCGCCCACCGCGTCATCAGCGACGCGAGCCCGCTCGCGTGTGTGGAAACTTAGCTGCCTGAACCCACCTACCCGAGTGTGGATTCGGCTGCCCGAGTGCGGAATTCGGCTGCCCGAACGTGGGACTCAGCTGCCCGGCTGTGGAAGTCGGCTGCCTGAATGCGGACTCGCGGACGTGAGTGTGAGGTTCGCGTGCTTGAACGTGGAAGTCGGCTACCTGAGTGCGGGACTCGCGGGCGTGAGTGTGGGGTTCGCGTGCCTGAATGTGGAAGTCGGCTGCCTGAACGTGGGGTTCGCGTGCCTGAACGTGGAAGTCGGCTGCCTGTGTGTGGGGGTCGCGTGCGTGAACGTGGGGTTCGGCAGTCGGAAGGTGGGACCTGGGTGGTTTAGGGCGGGTGTGGGGGTTGGCGGGTGGGGTGGGCGGGAGTCGGGGAGGATCGGGGGGTGGGTGCAGCTATCGAGGCGGGGCCGGTGCTGGCGGTGGTGCTCGCCATCTTCGTGCTGCTCGCGGCCGCGGTGGTCTGGCGCGGCGGGCTCGGGTCCGGCCGCGGGGTGCTGATCGCCGCGGTGCGGGCGGTCGCGCAGCTCGCCGCGGTCTCGGTGGTGATCACCGCGATCCTGCGGTCCGGCTGGTGGACCGCGGGTTTCGTGGCGTTCATGTTCGCCGTCGCCTCCTTCACCACCTACCGCCGCGTCAAGGCGCCCGGTGGCTGGCCCTGGTTCGCCGCGGCGATCGCCGCCGGGGTCGCACCGGTGCTCGCCCTCGTGCTGCTGCCCGGCGTGGTGCCGTGGAAACCGATCATCGTGGTGCCGATCGCCGGCATCGTCATCGGTGGCGCGATGACCGCCACCGCGCAGGCCGCCCGCCGCGCGCTCGACGAGCTCAAGACCCGCCACGGCGAGTACGAGGCCGCACTCGCGCTCGGCTTCATGCCCCGCGCCGCCGCGCTGGAGATCTGCCGCCCGTCCGCCGGGTACGCGCTGGTCCCCGGCCTCGACCAGACCCGCACGGTCGGCCTGGTCACGCTGCCCGGCGCCTACGTCGGCATGCTGCTCGGCGGCGCCAGCCCGGTGCAGGCCGGCGTCGCGCAGCTGCTCGTGCTGATCGGCCTGCTGGCCGCGCAGTCGGTGGCCGTGCTGGCCACCGTCGAGTTCGTCGCGGCGAGCCGGATCAGGTGGTGAGGTGGGCGATGTCGTTGTACCCCCGGACGATCCACTGTGGACCGTGCACCACGACCTGCGAGAACGAGCCGTTGTCCGCCCCGACGAAGGCGAACGGCCGTGACCGGGTCGCCAGCGCGAGCACCTGACCGATCACCCCGCCGTGGGTGAACACCGCGACCCGCTGATCGGCGTGGTCCGCGGCGATGCGCTCGATGCCCGCCCGCACGCGCGCGGCGAACACCTCGTCGTCCTCCGCGCCGGGCGCCACGCCCCAGCGCTCCTCCGCCCAGAGCTTCTCGGCCAGCGGATCGCGGTCCGCGACCTTCTGCCGGAACACGCCGCCCTCCCACTCGCCGAGAAAGATCTCCCGCAGTTCGGGACACACCCGCGGGGTCAGCCCCAGCCGCTCGGCCAGCGGCGCCGCGGTCTGCGCGGTCCGCCGCAGCGTGGTCACGTAGAGCGCGTCGAAGTGCTCCTCACCCAGCCGCCGCGCGATCAGGTCGGCCTGCACCAGCCCCTCGGGCGCGAGTTCGGGGTCGCCCTGGCCGTCGACCAGCGGGAACGGCTTGCTCGGCCGGGCGGGCGCGGATTCACCGTGGCGGATCAGCAGCAGGTCGGCCGCACCCGGCGGGGCGGTGAAGCGGCGCTGGCGGTACTCGGGCTCGGCGGGGTCCTCGGGCATCGTCACGTTCGCGGACCCTACCTGCCCCGAGAACCAGCCTGGCGGCCCTTGCCCGGAAATCGGAAAGTGTTCCAGGGTGGTTTGGACCACTGACCCCGGGAGCAGCCATGCGCCTACGCCGTACGCCGAAGTTGCTCGCCGCACTCGCGGTGTTCGTGCCCCTCTTGTCCGCGCAGGCGCCCGGGCCACCCGCGCCGGCTGGTGCGCCGATGACCGCGCCCGCGGCTTCCGGCCAGATCAGCACCGTTCCGGACTGGCGGTTGCAGACCAGCAAGGTGGTCACCGCCGGTGGTGACACCTTCTCCCAGCCCGCCTACGACGACAGCGGCTGGTACCCGGTGCCCGCCCGCTCCACCGTGCTGGCCGGGCTGGTGGCCAACGGCAAGTACGGCGACGTCAACTACGGCACCAACCTGCAGCGCGCCGAGCGGTCGGAGTTCACCGTGCCGTGGTGGTACCGCAAGGCGTTCACCGCGGATCCGCAGCCGGGCGCGCACACCTTCCTCAAGCTCAACGGCGGCATCATCTCGCGCGGCGAGGTGTGGCTCAACGGCGTCAAGGTGGCCGGGACCGACCAGGTCGTCGGCGCCTACCCGACCCACGAGTTCGACGTGACCTCGTTGCTGCGCAAGGGGGGCAACGCCCTGGCGATCAAGGCGATGCCCGCCGATCCGCAGCAGGACCTGTCGATCCACTTCATCGACTGGGCCCAGTTGCCGCCGGACCGCAACCAGGGCCTGTTCCGCGACGTCCAGTTGACCCGCAGTGGCGCGGTGTCCTTGCGCGACATCCGCGCCGACGGCGACCTGCCGCTGCCCGATCTCAGCAGCGCCGACGTCACCGTCAAAGCCGACGTCCGCAACAACAGCGCGCAATCGGTGACCACCGAGATCTCCGGTAAGGTCGGCGAAATCCCGCTCAACCGCATGGTCACCCTGGCGCCCGGCGAAACCAGGACGCTCACCTTCTCACCGGCCGACACGCCCGCGTTGAAGATCGCGCAACCACAGGTCTGGTGGCCGTTCACCATGGGCGGCCAGCCGATGTACGAGGCTTCACTCGACGCGGCCGTCGGTGGCGCACTCTCCGATTCGGTCGAAACCAAGTTCGGCATCCGCGAGGTCACTTCGCGGCTGAACCAGGGTGCGCGTGAATTCTCGGTCAACGGCAAGCCGTTCCTGGTACGTGGCGGCGGCTGGGCATCGGACCTGTTCCTGCGCACGGATCTGCGGCGCATCGGTGACCAGTTGAACCTGGTGCGTTCGATGGGAATGAACACCATCCGGCTCGAAGGCAAACCGGAGAACGACGAGTTCTACGACCTGGCCGACCAGTTGGGCATCATGCTGCTCACCGGCTGGGAATGCTGTTCGAAATGGGAGGACTACGGTTCTTTCGATGCCGAGGACAACGTCGTCGCCGGGCAGTCGGCGGAAAGCGAAGCCAAGCGGATTCGCAACCACCCGAGCATGCTGGGCTTCATGATCGGCAGTGACGCCGCGCCCGGCGCCGGCCTGGAGAAGATCTACCTCGACGCGCTGAACCGGGCGGACTGGAAGCTGCCGGTCATTTCCTCGGCGAAGGCGTTCAGTTCGCCGCAGTTGGGCAGCCCGGGCATGAAGATGGACGGCCCGTACTGGTGGGAGCCGCCGAACTACTGGTACAACGAGCAGAAGGGCGGCGCGTTCGGCTTCGCCTCGGAAATCGGTCCCGGCCCGACCATCCCGGAAATGGAAGAGCTGAAGAAGTTCCTCACGCCGGAGGACATCGCCAAGCTCACCGACTACAACGCCACGCAGTACCACCTTTCGCCGAGCACCACCTTCAACAAGCTCAGCTTCTGGGGCACGGCGCTGGATCGGCGCTATGGCCGTCCCGCGAACCCGGAAGCCCTGGTGCGTAAGGCGCAATTGGCCAACTACGAGACGAATCGCGCGCAATTCGAGGCCTTCGGCCGCGACTGGTCGGACTCGGGCAAACCGGCCACCGGCGTCATCTACTGGATGCTGAACAACGCCTGGCCGACCGCCTACTGGCACCTCTACGACTACTACCTCGACACCGCGGGCTCCTATTTCGGCGCGAAAACCGCGTTGCGGCCGCTGCACGTCCAGTATTCCTATGACGACAAATCGCTGGCCGTGGTGAACACCGGGCTGGAAACCGTGCCAGGACTGCGCGTGGAGGTAACCGTCTTCAATGCGGACGGCACGGAAAAGGCGAAGGAGACTCGTCCGGTCGAGGCCAAGGCGAACGGCTCGGTGCGGGTCGGCACACTGCCGCAACCCGCCGGGCTTTCGACCACCTACTTCACCCGCCTGCTGCTCACCGACGCCGCGGGCAAGGTGCTCGACCGCAATGTCTACTGGCTCTCCACCAGGGCGGACACGCTCGACTACGGCAGTTCGACCTGGTACCACACCCCTCAGACGGGTTACGCCGATCTGACCGGCCTCGACCAGTTGCCGAAGGGCTCGATCGCCGCCCATGCGAAGTCCACTGTGGAGGGTGACCGCACGCGGACCGAGGTGACCCTGACGAACAACGCGGCGGGCAGGCAGGTCGCGTTCTTCGTCAAGGCGACCGTGCGCAAGGGCGCGGGCGGCCCCGAAGTGCTGCCGACGGACTGGTCGGACAACTATGTGACGCTGTGGCCGGGGGAGACGCTGCGGTTGTCGGCCACGTACCGGTCGGCGGACCTCGGCGGGACGGCTCCCGTGGTCGAACTGAGCGGGCACAACGTGGAGCCGCTCGTGGTCGCGGCGCCTGGCCGGTACTGAAGCGTAGTCACCGCAGGGACCGGCGGATCTCGTCGACGGTCGCCCCGAACACCTGCTCGGTGCGACGGGCCACGGCCCGGGCTCGCATCCTGATCGAACATGTGTTCTACTGATCGCGCCGGCTCCGATGGGGAAGATCGGGGCCGGTCCCAGCTACAGGAGGGCGTCATGGCGGTCGAGATCACCAGCCGGATCACCGGTCAGCGGGTCCGGTTCCGCACTGGGCTGGCCGCCGAACGCTACGCCGAAATCATCGGCGGCGGGGCGGTCAACTGGGAGTTCGCCGCGGTCGACGGTGAGCCGCCCGAGGTGCCCGTGGAGATCCCGGTGCAGGCGCGCCGGGCGGTGCACCCGGTGCTCGACGACTGGCGCCGCCGGGGTGGCTCCTCCGCTCGGCCGCCGGCGACGCCGTGCGCGCAGCGGTGGGAGGCGATCGGCTGATTCTGCATGGCCGCGATCGGGGCAGGCGGCGAAATTTCAACTCGTAGTTGACGTCTTCAACAACGAGTTGTAGCGTCCTGCTTCAGCATTTTCCCTGGTCGCGGAGGTGGCCCATGCCCGCTCGAAAACTCGTGCCCGCTCTCGCGCTGGTCGCGCTGGCCCTGACCGCCTGTGGCGGTGGGCCGGACGGTGCCGGCGGCGAGCCCGCTCAGCAACCCGGTGGCGGGGTGTCGGCAGGCGTGCCGGACACCGCCGCCCTGCTCGCCAAGATCACCAAGGACGAGCAGCTCAACGCCGCCCTGCCCGCGGCCACCAAGCAGGCAGGCACCCTGCGGGTGGGCTCGTACCTGCAGTCCGCGCCGAACAACTTCTACGCCGCCGACGGCAAGACCCCGGTCGGCTACGAGGTCGACCTGGCCAAGGCGATCGGCGCCAAGCTCGGGCTGACCGTGGCCCACGAGGACATGGCGTTCAGCTCGCTGATCACCAGCCTGCAGTCCGGCCGGATCGACCTGACCATGGCGGCGATGAACGACACGCCCGAGCGGCAGCAGCAGATCGACTTCGTCGACTACTTCACCTCGGGCATCACGATCATGGTCCGCAAGGGCAACCCGGACGGGGTGAACGGGCCGGAGACGCTGTGCGGCAAGGCCGTCGCCGTGGTGCAGGGCACCAGCCACCAGAAGTTCGCCACCGAGCAGAGCGAGCAGTGCAAGCAGGGCGGCAAGCCCGAGGTGACGGTCACCGCCACCGACAGCGACACGCAGAACCAGAACCAGCTGCGCACCGGCCGGGTGGCCGCGGTGCTCAACGACCTGCCGAGCGCGGTCTACATCTCCAAGACCGCCGGTGAGGGCCAGTTCTTCGAGGTGATCCCCGGCGAGCCGATCAACGGCGGCCCGTACGGCATCGGCGTGAACAAGGGCAACGCCGAACTGGCGCAGAGCGTGCAGAAAGCCTTGCAGGCGCTGGTGTCCGACGCGAGCTACAACGAGATCCTGCGGGCGTGGGGTGTCGAGCAGGGCGCGGTCGGCGAGGTGAAGCTCAATGGCGGCTCCTGAGCTGCCGATCGTCCGGCTCCGCCACTGGGGCCGGTGGGTCAGCGGCGCGATCATCCTGGCGCTGCTCGCGGCGCTCGGCGTGGCGCTGGCCGAGGCGAAGATCGACTACGAGTCGGTGCCGGAGTTCCTCTGGTACCGCGTGATGGCCGTGGGCCTGCTGAACACCGTGCTGCTGGCGGTGATCTCGCAGGGGCTGGCGATCGTGCTCGGCATCGTGGTGGCGCTGATGCGCCGCTCGGCGAACCCGGTCGCGCGCTGGTTCGCGGTGGTCTACATCTGGCTGTTCCGCGGCCTGCCGGTGCTGCTGCAGATCCTGATCTGGTACAACCTGGCGCTGGTCTTCGAGTTCATCTCGATCCCGCTGCCGTTCACCGGCGGCTACCTGCTGCACGAGCCGACGAACGTACTGGTCAGCGCCTTCGTCGCGGCCCTGCTCGGGTTGACGCTCAACGAAAGCGCGTACATGGCGGAGATCGTGCGCGCCGGGCTGAACAGCGTGGACGGCGGGCAGACCGAGGCGGCCAAGGCGATCGGCATGACGCCGGCCACGACGCTGCGGCGGGTGGTCCTGCCGCAGGCGATGCGGGTGATCATCCCGCCCACCGGCAACGACTTCATCAACATGCTGAAGGCGACCTCGATGGCCTCGGTGATCGGCGTGACCGAGCTGATCCACGCGTCGAACAACATCTCGTCGAACAACCTGCTGGTGATGGAAACCCTGCTGGCCGCGGCGATCTGGTACATGGTGGTGGTCACCGTCGCCGGGATCGGGCAGCACTACCTGGAACGGGCCTTCGGCGCCGCCGACCGCGCGGGTGTCGCGGCGGGGCCGTGGTCACGGGCGGCGCGGGCATTGCGCACGGTGCCGTTGCGGAGGGGGAAAGATGCCATCTGAGGACCCGTTGCTGCGCGCGGTCGGCGTGCGCAAGCGGTTCGGCTCGGCCGAGGTGCTGCGCGGGATCGACCTGTCCGTCCGCAAAGGACAGGTGGTCTGCCTGCTCGGCCCGTCCGGCGCCGGCAAGAGCACGTTCCTGCGCTGCGTCAACCACCTGGAGGCGATCGACGGCGGCCAGGTGTGGGTCGACGGCGAGCCGATCGGCTTCCGCGAGCGCAACGGCAAGCTGTATGAGTTGCGTGAGCGGGAGGTCGCCAAGCAGCGGCGCGACATCGGCATGGTGTTCCAGCGGTTCAACCTGTTCGCGCACCGCAGCGTGCTGCAGAACGTGGTCGAAGGCCCGGTACGGGTGCGCGGCATCGCCCCGGCCGAAGCGCGGGAGACCGCGCTCGCCCTGCTGGACCGCGTCGGCCTCGCGAACCGCGCGGACGCCTATCCCGCTCAACTGTCCGGCGGGCAGCAGCAGCGCGTCGCGATCGCCAGGGCGCTGGCCATGCGGCCGAAGCTGATGCTGTTCGACGAGCCGACTTCGGCGCTGGACCCGGAACTGGTGGGGGAGGTGCTCGAGGTGATGCGCGGGCTGGCCGAGGACGGCATGACCATGCTGGTGGTCACGCACGAGATGGCCTTCGCCAAGGAGGCCGCCGACGAGGTGGTGTTCATGGCGGACGGCGCGGTGGTGGAGACCGGGCCGCCGCAGCAGGTGCTCGGCGACCCGCGGGAGCAGCGCACCCGGCAGTTCCTGGCGCGGGTGCTGCCGTGAACCGGATCTCCGCGCGGTACCTGGTCCAGTTCGACGAAACGCCCGGCTACCTGGATTTCGCCCGGTTCGGGCCGCCCTCGCACGCGGTGCTGGACACCACCGCCACCCTGCTGGACCGCTCGGTCAAGGCCGGCCAGTCCACTGTGGACGACCTGATGCTGCAGGAGGTCCGGGCCAAGGCGGCGGTGGCGCGGTTGTGCGGCACCGACACCGACCACGTGGTGCTGGTGCCGAACACCAGTACCGGGCTGTTCCAGGCGGCGTTCAACGCCACCGGCGAGGTGCTCGTGTCGGCGAGCGAGTTCCCGGCGAACACCTATTCGTGGGCGCGGGCGGAACAGGGCGGCCGGGCGAAGGTCCGCTGGCTGCCCGCCGGGTTCGTCACGCCGGAGGCAGTCGCGGACGCGCTGACGCCGGAGATCACCGTGGTTTCGGTGAGCGCGGTCGACTTCCGCACCGGTTTCCGCGCGGACCTCGCTGCCCTGCGCGAAGTCGTCGGTGACCGGCTGCTGGTGGTCGACGGCATCCAGGGCTTCGGCGTGGTCGAGGCGCCGTGGGAGGTCGCCGACGTACTGGTGGCAGGCGGTCAGAAGTGGCTGCGCGCGGGCTGGGGCACCGGTTTCGCCGTGTTGTCGGATCGCGCGCAGGAACGCATGGACCCGTTGCTGTCCGGGTGGACGGGCGCGCGTGATCCGGGCCTGTTCGACGACGAGATCCACCCGGCGGCGGACACCGCGGCTTCTTGGTCGATCAGCAATCTGAGCCCGGTCACCTCGGGTGCCTTCGCCGCCGCGCTGGAACTGGTCGAGGAGGCGGGCGTGGCCGCGATCGAGGCGCGGATCGCCGAGCGGGTCGGTGAACTTGAAGAGGTGATCCGGTCCTGCGGCGGGGAAATCGTCTCCGCGACCGAGCAGCGGGGCGGCATCGTGGCGTTCACCCTCGGCGAGGTGCCGAGTGAACGCGTCGGCGCGGCGCTGAAGGCCGACGGGATCACTGCGACCGTGCGGCCGGAGCACGTCCGCCTCTCACCGCACGCCTCGACGCACGCCGGTGCCGCCGAAGCGCTGCGGCTGACGCTGTCGCGGCTGAACGGTCCGGCGGTTTCGGTGCACGGCGTTCCGGCGCGGGTCGCGGGCAGCGTGAACGACGTGCTGTCGGCGCTGGTCCCGGCCGTGGACGGGCTCGCCGCGATGCTGGGGCCGGGCAACGAGGTGGTGCTGCACGACCTTTCGCGGCTGCCGGATTCGATCGTGGCGATCGCCGGCGGGCTGACCGGCCGGGACGCGGGCGGCCCGATGACCGACCTGCTGCTGGGCCTGGTGCGCCGCGGCACCACGCAGGACCTGATCAACTACGAGACGCACGGCCCGGACGGGCGGCCGATCCGCTCGTCGACGATGTTCCTGCGCGATGCCGACGGCACCGCGGTCGGCTGCCTGTGCGTGAACAGCGAGACCACCGGCGCCGACGACGCGGCGGCCGTGCGGCGGGAGAGCTTCCCGCCGGACGTGGACAGCCTGCAGCGGTTCCTGATCGAGCGGGCGGTGGAGAAGGTGGACATCCCGGTCGAGCTGATGAAGAAGCGGCACAAGGCGGCGGTGGTGCGCGAGCTGGACGAGGCGGGCTTCTTCCTGATCAAGGACGCGGTGGACTTCCTGGCGGCCGAGCTGGAGGTGACCCGGTACACGATCTACAACTACCTCAACGAAACCCGGAAATGAGCCACGGTGGCGTGTGACTTTTCGGTCACGTATCCTGGGCGGATGACCGACGACGACCGGGTGTTCAAGGCGCTCGCCGACCCGACGCGCCGGTTCCTGCTGGACCTGCTCTTCGCCAGGGACGGGCGCACCCTCACCGAGCTCGAGTCGGAACTGGAGATGTCGCGGTTCGGCGTGATGAAACACCTCAAGGTGCTCGAAGAGGCGAACCTGGTGCTCACACGGCGATCGGGCCGGGAGAAGCTCCACTTCCTGAACGCGGTCCCCATCCGGCTCATCCACAACCGCTGGATCGACAAGTACACCGAGCAGCGGGTCTCCGCGCTGGCCGACCTGAAAGCCGAGCTGGAGAGCAATCCTTGAGCGCTACTCGCTCGTGACCCGGGTGCGGTGCCGGCGCAGCGCCGCGGTCAACTGCGCCTCGCTGATCCGTTCCCGGCTCACGAAGTAGAGCACCGAACCGGCGGGCAGCGCGGTGTCCCACGACGGGCTGACCAGCAGGTCGTCCGGGGTGCGGGCGGCGAGCACCGTCGCGTCGTGCTGGCGGCCCAGCGCGGTCTGGCAGTCGCCGAAGGCCGTGGTCTCCGGCAGTCGCAGTGAATAGGTGTTCCCGTTGCCACCGTGGGTCATCAGTTCCTCGTAGACCTGCGTGATGCCGGGATCTTGCAACTCCTCGGTCAGCATGTGCGGGTTGTGCCACTGCACGCAGTGGATGGCCTCGCTGACGTACCGGAAGTGCTTCGCCCGGTCGAGGTCGCGCAGGGCGACCACCACGTGCGCCTGGGTCTGCAGGTGGTCGACGGTCACCGCCATGGCCAGCGCCTCGTTGTCGTCACGCGCGTCGATGAGCACGGCACGGGCGTGGTGCACGCAAGCCCGGCGCAGCACGCTCTCCGAGGTCAGGTCGCCGCGGACGAACTCCACCGTGCGTTCCGGCAGCGGGTTCGACTCCACTTCGGGCCACGCGCCGAGCACCATGCGCAGCGATTCGTCGGAATGCAGTTCGTCGAGGATGCGCTCGGTGCGGCCGGGGGTGTAGCCGAGGACCACGATGTGGCCGGCGACCTCGAGCGTGCCGGAGCCGTGCATGCGCCGTCCCCTCCGTTTCTCGATCATGGACGCCAGCTGGGCGAACAGCGTGGTCAGCGTGGCGATGCCGCCGATGATCACGTAGCCGCCGACCAGATGTCCCCAGGTGGTCTCCGGGTAGAAGTCGCCGTAGCCGACCGTCGAGGCGGTGACCACGAACCACCACCAGAAGTTCGCCGGCTCGACCAGTTCGCTCCCGGCGGGCTCGGCCAGCAGCATCAACGGCCAGCTGGTGACGAACACGGAGAGCACCACGGCCAGCGGCGGCAGGCCGACGCGCGAGCCGAGGGCGCGGCGGATGAGGCGGATCAGGAACACGGGCATCCGATACCTCCTCTACGTCGTGGTCCTCCGGATTCGGGACACGGTAACCGCGAGCCGGGCCGCGGGTCACCCGAATGGAGTCACGGGATCATCACGCCCGGGCTGCTCCTTGACTGCCTCGACGGCGCCCCCTATCGTCAACGCCTCAGTTGATAAACAAGTTCGTTGACTAAGGAGTCGACCGATGACCGGCACGACGATCACCGCCCAGCCCGGCACCCCGTTCATCGAGGTGGTGCGCGAGTTCGACGCGCCGCCGCAGCTGCTGTTCCGCGCTTCGACCGACCCGGAACTGCTGGCGCGGTGGATGGGACCGCGCGAGGTCGAGATTCGGGTGCTCGAGTTCGACGCGCGCCCGGGAGGGCGCTACCGCTACGTGCACACCGACAACGAGGGCGACTACTACTTCAACGGGGTCTTCCACACGGTGGTGCCGAACCAGCAGATTGTTCAAACCTTCGAGTACGAAGGGTGGCCCGGCAGCGTCAGCCTCGAGTCCTCCACCTTCGAGGACCTCGGGGGCCGCACCCGGTTGCGCAACCGCAGCGTCTTCCCGAGTGTGGAGGCCCGCGACACCGCGGTGGAGAGCGGGATGGAGTACGGCATCCGCGATTCGATGGACCGCCTGGCGGCGCTGGTCGGCCCGGCCAGAGGGCTGGTGGTCGTGGACATCTCGATGTCGCTGGACGGCTACGTCACCGGGCCGAACCCGGACACCGAGCACGGCCTCGGCATCGGCGGCGACGACCTGCACCTCTGGGCGATGGGGGCGCGCTCGGGCAAGCGGGACAAGGAGGTGCTCGACGCCGCCTACGAGCGGTCCGGCGCGGTGATCATGGGACGGCGGCTGTTCGACTTCATCGACGGCCCGACCGGCTGGAGCGAGGAGGTCGGCTACGGCGCGGAGCGTGACCAGAGCGACGCCCCGCCGGTCTTCGTGATCACCCATTCGGTGCCCGAGAAGGTGCGGTTGTCGGGCCGCCGGTTCAACTTCGTCACCGACGGCCTGGAAAGCGCGCTCGAGCAGGCACACGCCGTCGCGGGCGGCAAGGACGTGGTGATCATGGGCGGCGGGGAGACCTGCGGCGCGTTCTTGCAGGCTGGGCTGGTGGACGAGCTGGTGCTGCACCTCGCGCCGGTGGTGCTCGGCGGGGGCACGCCACTGTTCGCGCCGGACGCGCCGGTGCGGCTCGACCGTGTCGCCTCCGTGTCGACCCCGGCGGCCGAGCATCTGACCTATCGTGTGCGCAGGACTTCCTGACCCGGACGAGGTGGGCCGATGGCTGCGGACGAAGAGCGCGACGGGGTGCCGCTGACCAACCTGGATCAGCCGCTGTTCGACGAGTCGGGGGCGACCAAACGGGACCTCGTCGACTACCTCGACGCCGTCTCGGACCGGATAATCCCCGGGTTGCGCGGCAGGCCGCTGTCGGTGGTGCGCGTGCTGCGCGGCCGGGCGCCGTTCATGCAGAAGAACGTCCCGAAGAACACGCCGGAGTGGGTGAAGACCGTGGCGCTGTGGGCGGACAGTTCGAAGCGCGAGGTCTCCTACGCGCTCTGCGATGACCGGCCCACCCTGCTGTGGTTCGCCAACCAGCGGGCGGTCGAGTACCACCCGACGCTCAGCCTCGCCGAGGAGCGCGTGCACCCGACGCACCTCGTGCTCGACCTGGACCCGCCCGCCGGCGACCACTTCGACGTGGTGGTGCGGGCGGCGTTCCTGGTCCGCGAAGCGCTGGCGAACGACGGCCTGCGGGGTGTGGTGAAAACCAGCGGCTCGAAGGGCGTGCACATCTTCGTCCCGCTCGCGCCCGCCCAACCCATCGACGACGTCGCCGCGGCGACGCGCGCCGTCGCCGCCCGCGCCGAACGCCTCGACCCGGTGCTCGCCACCACGGCATTCATTCGCGAAGACCGGGAAGGCAAGGTGTTCCTGGACTCCACCCGCTCCGGGGGCGCCACCGTGGTCGCCGCCTACAGCCCCCGCCTCCGCCCCGGCACCCCAGTCTCGTTCCCCGTCGCCTGGGACGACCTCGATCGGGTGAAACCCGCCGACTTCACCGTGCACACCGCGCTGTCCCTGCTGGGCGAGTCAGACCCCTGGGCGACCCAAATGCCCGAGCCGCAACACCTGCCCGCGGACCTGGTCGAAGAAGGCCACACCATCCCGATCGCCCGCGTGCAAGCCATGCACGAAGGAAAACGCCGAGCCCGAGCCCGCCGCGAATAACCGCTGTCAGTGCCCGTGCCGCTTCAGCCACTCGGGACTGCAGCAGAATTCACAGGGCTCGAGTTCGCCTGGCCGTACCGCCGCCCAAGCGACCGGGACCTTGTCGTGCACGTTCTTGCCTTGGCGCTGTGACCGGCTTTGGCCCTTTCGGAGCCAGTTGCAGTGCTGATCGTTGTGGTAGGCGTTGCCGCCCCGCGTCCGGTAGCCCCGAGGCAGGACTCCGCGTGGGGGCTTCTTGCAGGTCCCGCACCACTCGATCGGCATCTCGTGCACGCACTCCACCACGGCCGGGGGCGGTTCGGGCTTTCGATCGAGCTCGGTTTCCGCAACGACACCCCACCAGAGGAAGTCGCGTGCGCGGGTCGCGGCGACAAGGCGCTGTCGGCTGCGCAGCTCACGGGCTTCCTGCTCGTTCTCGACCGATTTGTCCGGGACATCGACGACCAGAACGGCTTGGAAGTCCAGTCCCTTGGCCCGGTGCACCGTCCCGACCTTCAACCGGTCATCCGTTTCCCCGCGGTAGTTCTCCAGCAGGGTCATGGGGATCCCGGCCTCACGCAACGGTTTGGTGCACAGTGACAAGTCCCGATGGTGGAACACCACGAGTGCGGTTTGCCCGAGTGGCACGGAAAGCTGCTCGAGCCGGGTGCGCAACGCTGCTCCGAGGTCGGCTGCCGGGCCGCGCCAGGACAGCGTGGTGCCACCTGAATTCACCGATTCGACGTCCAGCAGAGCGACCCCGCTCGCGCCGTCGAGGTCGTCGACTTCGTTGTCCGCGTCGAAGCGCTGGGCGAAAGCCAGCACTTCGGCCCGGTTGCGGTAGTTGACCCGCAGCACCTCGCCGCGTCCCTGGATGGGGATCCCGGCGTCGGAAAGGCGCCAGCCGCCCGGGTACACCTGCTGCTGTCCATCGCCGACCAGCAACAGCCGATCGGGGCCGTCCCCGGCGAGCTCGCGGAGGAACCGCAAGCCGGTCAGCGTTATGTCCTGGACCTCGTCCACCGCCACCGCGGCGTACGGCTCGTCCAGCGGCCGTTCCGATAATTCGGTGTGCGCGACGCTGACCATGTCGTTGTAGTCGTGAAGATCGCGTTCGGCCAGTTTCTCCTGGTAGGTCAGGTAAAGCTGCCAGATCAGTTCTTTGTGCCGCGGGGCCAGGCGCCCGCGACCCCGCCGTGAGATACCTACGTATTCCTCGAACGAGGTGATACCACGGCCCTTGATGACCCGGTCCACTTCGGTCCAGCAGTACTCCTGGTGGGGAACGATCGGCTCCAGTACTTCACGGTGGAGTGACCAGGCACGGGAAAAGGCGGTTCGGATCTGGGAGGAGTTGACGTTGAGCCGATGGCCGCGGGCGGTCAGGAACCTGCCCAGCCAGGCGTGCAGGTTGAGGAACTCCACCCGGTCCGCGACCTCCGGCGCCAGGCGCCGGAAGGAAGCTTCGGTGACCGGAGGGAGGTTCTTCACGAAGGTCGTGAGCAACAGCGGACCCGGCGCATGCCTCGCCAAGTGTCGGAGCCGGTGCAGCAGGACAACGGTCTTGCCGGTGCCCGCCGGCCCGCTGATCCGGGCCGGGCCGTTGTACCTCCGGGTCACGATCGCCAGCTGCTGGGGGTGCAGGAAGGTCAGCCAGGAATCGAAGGACCGGGTTTGGGCGGCTGCCACCTGGTCCGCGGTGAGATCTTCGGCGAGGAGGAGCCCGTCCGGCTCGGGCGCGCGTTCCGGTTTGGGGACCGTCAATCGAAGGTAGTCAGCGAGGCGTGGCGCTGCCTGCTCGGTGATCGCGGTGATCTGCCTGCGATTGAGATGGGCCAGGTCTCGCTTGAAAAGTTCGTTCAGCTTCGTTTCGTCCACCGCCCAATACGGCCGATCGTTCCGGTGCGAATTCACGGTGGTCCGGCCGGCCGTGACAAGAACCAGGTGCACGGCGCTGCCGGCGAGGAGTTGGCCTCGATGATCGCGGATACCGGCCAGTCGCTCCTCGGCGTGGCGGCGTATCGCCTGGGCCGCGGACACGTCAGGCGGTTGCTCGGCGACGATCACGGCGTATACGCCAGTCGGGCCGAACAGGAACGCATCGGCTCTGGTGCTGTCTTTCGCGGGAAGAGCGCGTCGCAGCAAAAGTGACCAGCTTTGCGAGGTCCGGACAAGCAGCCCTTCGAACACCCGTCGTTGCAAGGGCGTGAGATCGGGGAAAGCTCGTCTCAGCCTCTCGGACGCTTCTCGCTCCACAAGCCGTGCGGCGTGCCTGCTCAGATTCACGCGACCTCCCCGAAACAAAGCTTCTGGCCGGCAACGGTAAATCCAAGATCATCGACAAAGGTGGCTCCCGACGCGATTCCACTCCGATGCCGTAGAAATGTTGATTGTTCGTGCACTGGGTGCAGTCGTTCGTTCGAGCGTTTGAGGGAGCCTTGCCCATCGCCGGGTGTAACACCGAATCGCGTTGGCCCGACTGACTCACCAGGTCGAGCGTTGCGGACAAGGGTGGTAAGAGATGGAATGCGCACGATGTGGTCTGACGGTCGGCCGTAGGTGCGCCTGTGCGCCCGCCCGCCCGTTCCGAGAACTACGTACCCTGGTCCGGCAAGGCAGGCTCGCCTTGAGTGACCTCGATGCCGCCGAACGTGCCGCGCTGACCACGGAACAGCGTCGTCAACTGGAAGACCTCGAAAACGACGTCCTCCATCGCGGCGATCAAGACGTCCACGGTGGTACCTCGGTGTCCACCAGATCCGGTGGCCTGCCCACCCTCGGTCGATACCGCTGATACGAACAGGGGGTATCGCGTCGGCGGTGTACGCGACCAGCCACGTGTAGCTCGGTGAGCTACGCGTGGCTACACTCGTCTCATGAAGGTGATCACCCAGCGCGAGTTCCGCAACAACTCCGCTGCCGTCATGGACGCCGTCGAGGCCGGCGAGGTCTACCACGTCACTCGCAACGGCGTCGAAGTGGCTGAGCTGCGGCCGGTACCGCGTAGGCGTCGCCTTACTGCCGAGGAGTTGGTGGAGCGGCATCGGAGGCTGCCCACGGTCGAGGCTGCTCAGATGCGCCGAGAGGCCGACGAGTTCTTCGGCACCGACGATCGGGTGGATTCCGATGACGTGTGGGAGCAGTCTCGTGGCTGAGCGTCACGAGATGGGCGTGCTCGACACCTGTACTTATATCGACCTCGGCCTGCTTGACCCTGCTGCACTGCCCAAGATCCCGGAACTCACCGCGGTCACCATGGCTGAGCTGCATCAGGGCGTGGCGATGGCAAAGGACGCCGCCGTCCGTGCGACGCGCACCGAAAAACTCGGCGCCGCCATCGTCGACTTCGTGCCACTGCCGTTCGACGGTGAGGCGGCCGCCCGCTACGGGACATTGGTGGCGCTGGTCCTCTCGGCGAAGCGAGACCCCCGGCCTCGCCGGATGGATCTGATGATCGCCGCCATCGCGTCTTCGCGTGGACTGCCGCTGTACACCCGCAACGCAGACGACTTAATAGGACTGGGCAACATGGTCGAAGTCGTTGCTGTGTGAATGATGTCGCCGGTGTCTTCCCGCGTTCTCACCAGCCGCGGGCGCGCCACTCCGCCAGGTGCGGGCGCTGCTCTCCGAGCGTCGAGTCGTCCCCGTGGCCTGGGTAGAACCAGGTCTCGTCCGGCAGTACATCGAAAACGCGCGACGACACATCGTCGAGCAGAGAAGTGAACTCTTCCGGTGAGCCGGTCTTGCCGACGCCTCCAGGGAACAGGGAATCGCCGGTGAAGAGGTGTGGGGGGCCGGTGGGGTCCCGGTAGAGCAGGGCGATGGAGCCCGGGGTGTGGCCCCGCAGGTGGATGACTTCGAGCACATTCTCGCCGACCGTCAAGGTGTCGCCGTGTTCGACGAGGAAGTCGGGCGGGACGGGTAGCGGGTCGGCATCGGCGGGGTGGGCGGCGGTGTTCGAGCCGTTCGCCCCGGCCACCGCGCCCAGTGCCTGCCAGTGGTCCGCGTGCTGGTGCGTGGTGACCACGGTGCGTAACGCCGGGCGGTCCGGACCGTGGCCGATCAGATCCGAAATGCGCTCCGGATCGGCCGCCGCGTCGATCAGCAGGGCCTCGCCGCTGGACCGGCAGATCAGCAGGTAAGCGTTGTTGTCCATCGGCCCGACCGACAGCTTGGTGATGGTCAGCTTCGGCAGGGTCCGCCGGGTGGCGTCGCCGCCCGGTTCGACATGGCCGGTGTAGGTGTCCACGACGTTCACGCGTCGAACTCTAGTACGAATCACCTCACCCGATCGAACCCGCCGCGCGGGGGCACGTACCCTCGAACCCGGCGCGAATTCGCAGCCCCACCAGGCAGGACCTCCAGGATCCGAAATTGTCGGTGGTGCGACCTAGCATGGAGGCGGCCGCCTCACACCCGGCCGTTCCGAATCCAGTGAAGGGACCTCGCGTGGCAGATCGCCTCGTTGTTCGCGGTGCCCGTGAGCACAACCTCCGCGGTGTCGACATCGACCTCCCGCGGGACAGCTTGATCGTGTTCACCGGCCTGTCCGGTTCGGGCAAGTCCAGCCTTGCCTTCGACACGATCTTCGCCGAGGGCCAGCGGCGTTACGTTGAGTCACTCTCGGCCTACGCCCGGCAGTTCCTCGGCCAGATGGACAAGCCCGACGTCGACTTCATCGAGGGCCTCTCGCCCGCGGTGTCGATCGACCAGAAGTCCACCTCGCGCAACCCGCGCTCGACGGTGGGCACCATCACCGAGGTCTACGACTACCTCCGCCTGCTCTACGCCCGCGCCGGCAAGCCCCACTGCCCCAAGTGCGGCGAGCCGATCAGCAAGCAGACCCCGCAGCAGATCGTCGACCAGGTCCTCGAGATGGAGCAGGGCACCCGCTTCCAGGTGCTCGCGCCGGTGGTCCGCGGCCGCAAGGGCGAGTACGTCGACCTCTTCGCCAACCTGCAGCAGCAGGGCTACTCGCGGGTGCGGGTGGACGGCGCGGTGCACTCGCTGACCGACCCGCCGAAGCTGAAGAAGCAGGAAAAGCACGAGATCGGCGTGGTGATCGACCGGCTCACCGTGAAGACCGGCTCGAAGCAGCGCCTCACCGACTCCATCGAGACCGCGCTGCGCCTGGCCGACGGCCTGGTCGAGCTCGAGTTCGTCGACCTGCCCGAGAACGACACGCACCGCATCCGCGGCTTCTCCGAGCACCTCGCCTGCCCCAACGGCCACCCGCTGGCCGTGGAGGACTTCGAGCCGCGCTCGTTCTCCTTCAACTCGCCCTACGGCGCCTGCCCCGAGTGCACCGGTATCGGCATCCGCAAGGAGGTCGACCCGGAACTGGTGGTGCCGGACGACGAACTCTCACTCGGCGAGGGCGCGGTGGCGCCGTGGGCCGGTGGCCAGAGCGCCGAGTACTTCCTGCGGCTGCTCGAATCCCTCGCCGAGACCATCGGCTTCCGGATGGACACGCCGTGGCGGCGGCTGCCCGCGCGGGCGCAGAAGGCCGTGCTGCACGGCGTCGACGAGCAGGTGCACGTCCGCTACCGCAACCGCTACGGCCGCCAGCGCTCCTACTACGCCAACTTCGAGGGCGTCATCCCGTTCCTCGAGCGCCGCCAGGAGCAGACCGAGTCCGAGTACATGCGCGAGCGGTACGAGGGCTACATGCGCGAGGTCCCGTGCCCCACCTGCCAGGGCACACGGCTCAAGCCGGAGATCCTCGCGGTCACCCTGGAGCACCGCACGCACGGGCCCCGCTCGATCGCCGAGGTCTGCGCGCTTTCGGTGGACGAGGCTTCGGAGTTCCTCAACGGCCTGTCGCTGGGCAAGCGCGAGGCGATGATCGCCGGTGCCGTGCTGAAGGAGATCCAGGCGCGGCTGCAGTTCCTGCTCGACGTCGGCCTCGACTACCTCTCGCTCGACCGCGCCTCCGGCACGCTCTCCGGCGGTGAGGCGCAGCGCATCCGGCTGGCCACGCAGATCGGCTCCGGCCTGGTCGGCGTGCTGTACGTGCTGGACGAGCCGTCCATCGGCCTGCACCAGCGCGACAACCACCGGCTGATCGAGACGCTGACCCGGCTGCGTGACCTCGGCAACACGCTGATCGTGGTCGAGCACGACGAGGACACCATCCGCTCCAGCGACTGGGTGGTCGACATCGGTCCCGGCGCCGGCGAGCACGGCGGGCACATCGTCCACAGTGGACCGTACAAGAAGCTGCTGAAGAACAAGCAGTCGCTGACCGGGGACTACCTGTCCAAGCGCCGGGAGATCGCGGTGCCGGAGATCCGGCGCCCGATCGACCGCAAGCGCCAGCTGACCGTGGTCGGCGCGCGCGAGCACAACCTGCGCGGGCTCGAGGTCTCCTTCCCGCTGGGCTGCCTGGTCTCGGTCACCGGCGTCTCCGGCTCCGGCAAGTCCACCCTGGTCAACGACATCCTGGCCACGGTGCTGGCGAACAAGCTCAACGGCGCCCGCCAGGTGCCGGGCCGGCACACCCGGATCAAGGGCCTGGACAACGTGGACAAGCTGGTCCGCGTCGACCAGTCGCCGATCGGGCGCACCCCGCGGTCGAACCCGGCCACCTACACCGGTGTGTGGGACCACGTGCGCAAGCTGTTCGCGGCCACCACCGAGGCCAAGGTCCGCGGTTACCAGCCGGGCCGGTTCTCCTTCAACGTCAAGGGCGGGCGCTGCGAGGCGTGCGCGGGCGACGGCACGATCAAGATCGAGATGAACTTCCTGCCGGACGTCTACGTGCCGTGCGAGGTGTGCAAGGGCGCGCGGTACAACCGCGAGACGCTCGAGGTGCACTACAAGGGGAAGACCGTCTCGGACGTGCTGGACATGCCGATCGAGGAGGCCGCCGAGTTCTTCGAGCCGATCAAGGCGATCCACCGGCACCTGGCGACCCTGGTCGACGTCGGCCTCGGGTACGTCCGGCTCGGCCAGCCCGCGCCGACGCTGTCCGGCGGTGAGGCGCAGCGGGTCAAGCTGGCCAGCGAGCTGCAGAAGCGCTCGACCGGCAAGACGGTCTACATCCTCGATGAGCCGACCACCGGGCTGCACTTCGAGGACATCCGCAAGCTGCTCGGCGTGATCAACGGCCTGGTGGACAAGGGCAACTCGGTGATCGTGATCGAGCACAACCTGGACGTGATCAAGACCTCCGACTGGCTGATCGACATGGGTCCCGAGGGCGGTTCCGGTGGTGGCACGGTGGTCGCGGAGGGCACGCCCGAGCAGGTGGCCGAGACCGAAGGCAGCTACACGGGCGAGTTCCTCCGGGAAATCCTGCCGATCGGCTGAATGATCGGGCGGATCTGTCCATAATGGCCGCGTGCGGGTGAACGACTACCGGTTTCGCGACGTCTGGCTGGTGGAGGCTCCGGTGCGGCCGGTGTTCGCCGCACTGGTCGACCTCGCTGCCTATCCCGAGTGGTGGCCGGATGTGCGATCGGTGCGGCAGGTGGCCGACGACACCGCGGAGCTCCTCTGCCGCGCGCGGCTGCCGTACGAGCTCAGGATCACCATGACCAGGGTCGAGGAGAACGAGCGCGACGGCAGGCTGCTGGTGGACCTCGGCGGGGATCTCGAGGGTTCGCTCGGCTGCCTGCTCTCCGCCCAGGACGGCGGCACCCGGCTGGACATCACCCAGCACGTGGTGGTGCACAAACCGCTGCTGCGGCTGCTGTCGCCGGTGGCGGCGCCGGTGTTCCGGGCGAACCACGCGCTGATGATGCGCCGCGGCCGCCGTGGCCTCGCCGAACGGGTGGGCGCGGTCACCGGAAGGTGATTGACTGGCTCCATGGGGAGAATCGGTCATTTCACCACGGTCGAGGGGCGTGCCCGCTACTTCGCGGCGTATGACGAGGCGATGCGGGAGTGCCCGCCGGAGCGCACGGAACTGGACGTGCCGAGCCGGTACGGCACGGTGCGCGTCTACCGCTACGGCTCGGCGGGCGGCGCGCCCATCGTGCTGTTGCACGGGTCGCACGCGAGTTCGGCGATGTGGGCACCCAATCTTCCCGGCCTCATCGCCGAGCGCACCGTCTACACCGTGGACACGCTCGGCGAGCCGGGGCGCAGCGTGCAGACCTTGCCGATGCGCGACGGCGCCGAGCGCGCCGGGGCGCTGGAGGACGTGTTCGAGGAACTGGGGCTGGAAGGTTTCCACCTCGCGGGGTTGTCCGCCGGTGGCTGGCAGACGCTGAACCAGGCGCGGCACTTCCCCGGCAGGCTCGCCTCGATCGCGTTGTTCGACCCGGCGAACACCCTCGGCAAGCTGACCAAGCGCTTCTTCGCCGGGGCGACCATCGCCCACCTCTGGCCGGGTGACGCGATGATGAGGCGGTTCCTGCGCTGGTGCTCGGGCAATCCGCCGTCGATGGACGTGCCCGCGGCGAAGGTGCTGCTCGCCGGGATGAGCGAGTTCCGGACCGGGCTGCCGCCTCTCGCTTATCCGGACGACGGTGTGCTGAGGTCGATCCGGCTACCGGTTTTCGCCTTGATCGGCGGCCGGAGCGTGGTGCACGACCCGGAGGTGGCGGCCGAGCGGGCGCGTGAGTTGTTCCCGCGGGCCGAGGTGGAGTTGTGGCCGGAGGCGACGCACGCGCTGGTGGGGGAGCAGCCGGAGCGGACGGTCGAGCGGCTGCTGGGATTCGTGGCGGACAAAGGCTGACGCGGTCGCGAGCCCTGGGGGAAGCTCGCGACCGCGTCAGGCGGCGGTGTGGAGGGCTAGCTCACCGCCGCGGGCTCCCGCTGCGGCGGCGTGGCTTCGTCGCCGCCGGCGGGTTTGTGGTCGTCGACCAGGGTGGCTTCGTTGAACGGGTCCTCCCCGCCGAACACCCGCTGTGCCTGGGTGCGGTCGAACTCCTTGGTCCACGAGCCGATCAGCACGGTGGCCACCGCGTTGCCGGCGAAGTTGGTCACCGCGCGGGCTTCGGACATGAACCGGTCGATGCCGAGGATGAAACCGACGCCGTCGACCAGTTCCGGCCGGTGCGACTGCAGGCCACCGGCCAGCGTGGCGATACCGGCGCCGCTGACCCCGGCCGCGCCCTTGGACGCGATGATCATGAACACCAGCAGGGAGATCTGCTCGGTGACCGGCAGCGGGCTGCCCTGCGCGGTGGCGATGAACAGCGTCGCCATGGTCAGGTAGATCGCGGTGCCGTCGAGGTTGAACGAGTACCCGGTGGGCACGGTGATGCCGACGACCGGCTTGCTCACCCCGAGGTGCTCCATCTTCGCGATCAGCCGCGGCAGCGCCGATTCCGACGACGAGGTGGACACGATCAGCAGGAACTCGCGGCCGAGGTAACGCAGGAGCGAGAACAGGTTGACCCGGGCGCCGAACCACAGCACGGAGCCGAGCACGACGAACACGAACAGCAGGCAGGTGGCGTAGAAGCCGAGCATGATCACCGCGAGGCTCTTCAGCGCGTCCCAGCCGGTTTCGCCGACCACCGCGGCGATGGCGCCGAACGCGCCGATCGGCGCGGCCCACATGATCATCGCCAGGATCCGGAACACCAGCCGCTGGATGTGCTCGATGCCGCGCAGCACCGGCTCGCCGACGCGGCCCATCTTCTGCAGCGCGAACCCGGTGAGCAGGGCGACCAGCAGCGTCTGCAGCACCGAGCCTTCGGTGAACGCCGAGACCAGGCTCTCCGGGATGATGCCCAGCAGGAAGTCGACGGTGCCCTCGGAACCTTCCGCCTGCTGCTGCGCCTTCGCGGCGGCCTCCGGGGACAGGCTCAGGCCCTCGCCCGGGTGCAGGATGTTGCCCACGACCAGGCCGATCGCCAGCGCGAAGGTGGACATCGCGAGGAAGTAGACGATGGCCATCAGGCCGACCTTGCCGACGCTGGCGGCCTTGGCCACCGAGCCGATGCCGAGCACGATCGTGCAGAAGATGATCGGCGAGATCATCATCTTGATCAGGTTCACGAAGCCGGTGCCGAGCGGCTTGAGCTCCTTGGCCACGTCCGGCGCGGCGAAGCCGAGTACCACGCCGAGCACGACGGCCGCGATCACGGCGAGGTAGAGGTAGTGCATCCGGTCCCGGCGCTGGGCGGGCGGAGCCGAACCGGCTGTGGTCGTCGGTGATGGCACCGTTGCCTCCAGGTTGCGTCAAGGTTTCCGGTGACTATGCGCACCCGGGTGAGCGGCGTCACGGTTGTGTTCATTTCGTTCACGAACCGCGCCACATCGACGCCCCGCGCGGCGGGTGTGCTGGTATGTGGGCGTGTCGAACCGGTGGAGCCTCGCGCGCCAGCTCCTGCTCGTGCAGGTGGTGCTGGTCGCGGTGCTGGTCGGCGGCGGGGTGACACTGGCCTATGTGGACGCCGAACGGGCCACCGAGGACCGCGCGACCGAGGAGGTCACCACGGTGGCGGTCACCGTGGCGGACTCGCCGAGCGTGCGGACCGCGGTGCTGGGGCCGGACCCGAGCGCCGAGCTGCAGCCGTTCGCCGAACGGGTCCGCGCGGACACCGGGGTCGACTTCATCACGATCATGGACACCGGCGGCATCCGGTACACCCACCCGAATCCGGCGCTGATCGGGCAGCCGTTCGTCGGCAACACCGCCGCCGCGTTGCGGGGTGAGACCTTCACCGAGACCTACACCGGCACGCTGGGGCCGTCCATGCGCGTGGTGGTGCCGGTGGAAGCCGAGCCGGGGCGGGTCATCGCGCTGGTCAGCGTCGGCATCACGGTCAGCGCGCTCAGCGCGGAACTGCGCGAGCGGGTGCTCACCGTGCTCGCCGTGGCCGGACTGGTGCTCGCGGTCGGGTTCGCCGCCAGCCTGCTGGTGAGCGCGCGGCTCAAACGGCAGACGCGGGGGGTGGCGCCCGCCGAGCTGAGCGCGATGTTCGACTACCACGAGGCCGTGCTGCACGCCGTCCGCGAAGGGCTGGTGCTGATCGATTCCCGGGGGAAGATCGCGTTGATCAACGACGGCGCGCGGACCCTGCTCGGCCTGCCGCCGGACGTGCAGGGCACTCCGGTCGCCGAGGCCGGGCTCCCCGAGGAACTGACCGCCGCGCTGCTCTCCGGTGAACCGCGGGCCGACGAGATCCACGTGACCGAAACCGGCGTGCTGCTGCTCAGCGCGCAGCCGGTGCGGTCGCGCGAGCGCTCGCTCGGCAGTGTCGTGACCCTTCGCGACCACACCCAGTTGCAGACGCTGACCGGTGAGCTGGACACCGTGCGCAGCTTCGCCGAGTCGCTGCGGTCGCAGGCCCACGAGTCGGCGAACCGGCTGCACACGGTGGTCTCACTGGTGGAGATGGGCGAGCCGGAGGAAGCCGTGCGGTTCGCCACCGCCGAACTGGAGATCGCGCAGCAGCTGACCGATCAGGTGGTCGGCGCGGTCTCCGAACCGGTGATCGCGGCCCTGCTGCTGGGCAAGGCGGCCGAAGCCAGTGAACGCGGTGCCGAACTGGTGCTCACCCCGGACACCGCGATGGACTCCGGCACCGGCGGGCTGGACACCCGCGATCTGGTGACCATCCTCGGCAACCTGGTCGACAACGCGATCGACGCGGCGATCGCCGGTGCGAGCCAGGGCAGGCCGACGGTTTCGGTCACCGTGCGCCAGGAGCACGGCGAACTGCTGCTGCGGGTCGCCGACACCGGGCCGGGCGTCGACCCGGACAGCGCCGAGCAGGTGTTCCGCCGCGGCTGGACGAGCAAGCCCGCCGAGGGACCGGCCGGGCGCGGGCTGGGGCTGGCGCTGGTCGGGCAGGCGGTGCGCCGCCACGGCGGCACGATCGGGATCTCCCGTGACGTCGGCGCGGTGTTCACCGTCCGGCTGCCGGTGCGGGGTCGCGGATGATCCGGGTGCTGGTGGTCGAGGACGACCCGGTGGTGGCCGAGGCGCACCGGCGGTACGTCGAACGCGTCGCGGGCTTCACCGTGGTCGCCGTGGTGCACTCCGGCGGGGACGCGCTGCGGACCTGCGAGCGGATGCCGGTGGACCTGGTGCTGCTGGACTTCTTCCTGCCGGACAGCCACGGCCTGGCGGTGTGCCGGGCGCTGCGGGCGGCCGGGGTCGCGGTCGACGTGATCGCGGTGACCTCCGCGCGGGACCTGGCCGTGGTCAAGGCGGCGGTGTCCGTGGGCGTGGTGCAGTACCTGCTCAAGCCGTTCACCTTCGCCTCGCTGCGGGAGAAGCTGGAGCGGTACGCGCGGTTCCGCGACCGGTTCGCCGAGTCCGGCGAGGTCAGCGGACAGGCCGATGTGGACGGGGTACTGGCGACCCTGCGCTCGCCGGACCACCACGCGCTGCCCAAGGGCATGAGCGCGCAGACGCTGGAGGCGATCACCGAGGCGCTGGCCACGGCGGGAGAGGGGTTGTCCGCGGGCGCGGCGGCCACGGTGGTCGGCGTGTCGCGCGTGACCGCGCGGCGGTACCTGGAGTACCTGGCCGACAGCGGCCTGGCCCGGCGGGAACCGCACTACGGGCAGGTCGGCAGGCCGGAGGTCTGGTACCGCCCGGCGTGACGCCGGTCACAGTATTCAACAATCCGGGCTTCTGCCGGGGTTTCCCGTTCGCCCCACTCGAACCAGGCAGAAGGGAGCTGTGGTGCCGGACGGATTCGACCAGTTCGCCGCCGATCGGCTCGATCGGCTGCTGCGGTACGCCACCGCGGTGACCTGCGACCGCCACCTCGCCCAGGACATCGTGCAGGACGTGCTGCTGCGCGTGCAGCGCCGCTGGTCCCGGATCGAACAGCTGGACGCGCCCTACCTCTACGTCAAGCGGATGGTGACCAACGAGTACCTGTCGTGGCGTCACCGCCGCGCCGCCAGGGACATCGCGTCCTCCCTGGGCACCCTCGACGCGCTGACCCCGCCGGCGGGCGATCCGGCGGTCCGGCACGCCGAGCGCGACGCGATGCGCGTCCGGATCGCGGTGCTGCCGCGCCGCCAGCGCGCGGCGATCGTGCTGCGCTTCTACGAGGACTGCACGGACCAGGAGATCGCCCAGGTACTCGGCTGCACGGAAAGCACCGTGCGCAGCCACATCTCCCGCGCGCTCGCCACGCTGCGCGCGGACGCCCGGATTCCAGCGGAGGTGCCGCGATGACCGACGAACAACTGATCCGCCAGGCGATCGCCGACCAGGCGGGGCAGGCGCCGCCCGCCGAGGAGGTGCTGGCCGGGCTGCGGGAGAAGCGCCGCCGCCGCCCGGTCCTGCCGGTGGTGGCGGCCGCGCTCGTGGTGGCCGCCGGGCTCGTCGCGGCCTTCCTGGTCGCCGGACCGTCCGCCACCCCGGACGCACCGGTCGCCGCGGCACCCACCGAGACGGACGTCCTGCTGATCGGGGCGGACGAATCGGGGCGCGCCGACGCGATCCTGCTGGCCCGGCTGGACACGAAGGGGGTGCTGCGGGCGGTTTCCCTGCCGCGCGACACGTGGACGGGCGAGGAAAAACTCAGTCAGATCTTCGCCGCCCGGGGTGTCGACGGCCTGGTCGAGGCGGTGCAGGCGCTGACCGGGGTCCGGCCCGGCCACCACGCGGTGCTCGACGCGGCGGGGTTCGTCCGGCTGAGCGACGCGGTCGGCGGAGTCGAAGTCTGCCTGCGGCACCCGGCCGACGATCCACGCAGCGGGGCGCGGTTCCCGGCCGGGAAGCAGACCCTTTCCGGTGACCACGCACTGGCTTTCCTGCGACAGCGGGCCGGGCTGCCCAACGGCGACCTCGACCGCGCGGCCCGGCAGCGCGCGTTCCTGCAGAGCCTGACCACCAAGCTCGCCGGGTCCACACTGGACTACCGCAAGCTGGCGGCAGGCAACCTGCGCACCGATCCGGACTGGGACCTCGCGGACTTCGCCGCCCGGGTCGACGCGGCGGGCGACATGGGGGTGATCCCCGTGCTCCGGTCCGCGGAGACCGGCGCCGGTTCGGTGCTGGAGGTGGACCCGGTCGCGGTGAAGTCCTTCGTGGACGGATTCTTCGCCGGTGCGCCGGGGAGCGGCGGCCAGGGTGGCGCCGCCCCCTGCGTCAACTGATCACGCCCGTGGGGCGGCCCGCATGCCGGAGTAGAGGCAGAGGGTGCCGTCGGGCAGGGTGGCGAACACGATCGGCATCCAGTCCCCGGCGAAGGCCCCGAGCCCGGGCGCGGCGAACACGGTCTCCGACACCGGCACCAGGTCCAGCTCCATCGGCGGCGCGAAGTGCGCCATGCCGCCGACGAAGGCGTACCGCAGGTGCGGCTTGCCGTCGCGCTCGGACACGGTCAGCTCCACGCCCTCGCGCAGGTAGGTGCCGTGGTAGCGGTCGAAGTCGACCACCGGCGGCTGCTCGGCGACCCCGAAGGCGGCGGGCATCCGCGCGCCGGCCAGTTCGCCGAGCAGCTCGCCGAAGAGGTCCGCGTAGAGGTGCCGGGAGTGACCGCCGTTGGCCAGCAGCACGGCGATCACCCCGGCCTGGGGGAACACCCGGAGATAGGAGTACTGCCCGGTGGCCGCGCCGTCGTGGCCGTAACCGGTGACGCCGTCCCAGTCGTAGAGCGTCCAGCCCAGGCCCCAGCCGTCGGAGCTGACCGTCCACCGGTCCGGCACGTCGACCGCGTGCCGCTGCATCCCGGTCACGGTCCCGGCCTCGAGCAGCCGGGTGCCGTCCGGCGCGGTGCCGCCGTCGAGGTGCATGCGGGCCAGCCGGACCACGTCGGCGGCGGTGGAGCACAGCGTGCCGCCGTAGGGGCCGCCCGAGCGCGGGATCAGCGTCCACGACGGCATCGGCTCGTCGCCTTCGTGACCCATCGCGGCACGGAACCGCAGGACGTCCTCGGGCAGGGTGACCGAGCTGGTCATGCCGAGCGGGGTGAGCAGGCGGTCCCGGAGCGCGTCGTCCCAGGTCTGGCCGGTGAGCACCTCGATGATCCGGCCGAGGACGTTGTACCCGGTGCTGCTGTAGGAGATCGCCGCGCCGGGGGCCACGTCCTGGGTGACTTCGTGGCACGCGTCGACGTAACGGGCCAGGCAGTCGTCCCCGCGGCCGGTGTCCAGGGTGAAGTCGCCGCTGATGCCGCTGGTGTGGGTGAGCAGCTGGCGCGGGGTGACGGTCTTGGTCGCCTCGGCGTCGGCCACCGCGAAGTCCGGCAGCACCTCGCGGACCGGTGCGTCGAGGTCCAGCAGCCCGGCGTCGGCGAGCTGCATGACCAGGGTCGCGGTGTGCACCTTGGTCACCGAGCCGAGCTGGAACACCGAATCGGTGGTGGCCTCGACGCCGGTGCCGCGGTGCAGCACGCCGCTGGCCAGCTCGTGGATCTCGCCATCGGCCAGCACGGCGAGCGAGGCGCCGGGCACCTGGTGGGCCGCGCGCAGCTCGTCGAACCGTGCCTGCCAGCGGGTGCGATCGAAAGTCATGTCCTACTCCTGTGCTTGCGTACGTTGTTCTCCTGTTGCGCACACTGTACGCATGAGGATCAACGTACGTCAATGCGCACACCGTGCGCTAGGCTGAGGGCATGGCAGGTGACAAGCAGGCGATCCCCTCGGTGTGGACGCGGCCGCGTCGCGGCCGGGAGCAGCCGGCCCTGAGCCGGGAGCAGATCGTCGCCGAGGCGGTCCGGCTGCTCGACGCCGACGGGCTGGAGGCGCTGAGCATGCGCACGCTCGGCACCCGCCTCGGGGCCGGGGCGACCTCGCTCTACCGGCACGTGGCGAACAAGGACGAGCTGATCGAGCTGGTCGTGGACGAGGTCTACGGCGAGATCGAGGTGCCGTCCGGCGGTGAGTGGCGTGCGGTGGCGCGGGGCTGCGCGCAGAGCATCCGGTCGATGATCGTGCGCCACCCGTGGATCGCCTCGGCGCTCGGCCAGGTCGGGTTGTCCTACCTGGGGCCGAACGTGATGCGGTTGAACGACGGCATGCTCGGCATCTTCGAGTCGGCCGGGTTCACCCTGGCCGAGGCGGACCGCGCGCTGGGCGCGATGGTCTCCTACGTGATCGGCATGGGCATCACCGAGGCGGCGTGGCTGACCATGCTCGCGCGCAGCGGGAAGACCGAGCAGGAGTGGGGCGACTACCTGCGGCCGACCGTGGAAGCGGCGGCGGAACCCTATCCACGCCTGAAGAAACTGTTCGGCGAGACCACCACGTACGAAGATCCGGGTGAGGCGCGGGAGGACAGCTTCGGCTACGGCCTCGAGCGCATGCTCGACGGCCTCGAAAGCCGCCTGAGCCGCTGACCTAGCGGGGGCGGCCCGGGACGCCGGGGCGGGTCTGCCACGGGTGTGGCCCGGCGAGCGGGCGGTACTCGACGCCGAGCGCGTCCAGTCGCGGCAGGTGGGATTCCGTCAGCCTCGCGGAGAACTCGTCGAAGTCACGCGGGCCGGTGGACCACACGACCTCCGCGAACGCGCACAGCCGCGGGAACGCCGCGTAGTCCACGCGCCGCACCGAATCGAGGTGCTCGGTCCACACCTGGGCCTGTGCCCCGAGCACCCGCGGACGCGCGCTTTCGGGCATTTCGGCTGGATACGGCTCGTAGGCGTAGACGTCCGCGAGCGTGCGCAGGTAACCGACCGGGATCGGCTCGTCCGGGTGGTCCGACTGGCGGTGGTCCAGGTAGACGTGCTGTTCCGGGCACATCACCACGTCGTGGCCCTGGGCCGCCGCGAGCACCCCGGCTTCCTCACCGCGCCAGGAACCGATGATCGCCGAGGTCGCCGGCTTGCCGTCGAGGATCTCGTCCCAGCCGAGCGCCCGCCGTCCGCGGGCTTCGAGGTGTTCGATCACCCGGTCGACGAACCACGCGTGCCGCTCGGTCGCGCCGGGCACCTCGTCCCCGCCGATCGCGATCACCTCGCTGGGGAAGATCTCCAGCACCGCGTCGAACACCCGCCGATAGAAGTCCACAGTGGACTCGGTGGGGTCCAGCAGGCGCGGGTTGATCCCCCACGAGGTCCACACCTCGACCGGCTCGCCGCCACCCAGTTCCGGGTACGCGGCGATGGCCGCCTGTGAATGCCCTGGCACGTCGATCTCCGGCACCACGGTGATGTGCCGCTCGGCCGCGTAGGCGACGATCTCACGCAGGTCGTCGACGGTGTAGAAACCGCCGTGCGGGCGGCCGTCGCGTTCCGGCCCGTCGTGCCTGCCGACCATCGACTCGTGGCGCCAGGCGCCGACCGAGGTCAGCCGCGGGAAGCCCGGGATCTCCACCCGCCAGCCCTGGTCGTCGGTCAGGTGGAAGTGCAGCACGTTGAGCTTGTGCGCGGCGAGCAGGTCGACGAACCGCAGCACCTCGGCCTTGGTGCGGAAGTTGCGTGCCACGTCGAGCAGGCACCCGCGCCACGAGAACCGGGGGTGGTCGGCCACCACGCCGCACGGCACCTCGGCCGAGGCGAAACCGGCGGCCCGGAACGCGGACGGCCCACGCAACTGCCGCAGCGTCTCCATGCCGTAGAACCGGCCGGCCGCGTCGGAAGCGCTGAGCGTGATCGCCTCCGGGGTGATCTCCAGCCGGTACCCCTCCGCGGGCAGCCCGGCGTCGTCCCGGTGCCTCACCGTATCCACAGTGGACACCCCAGGCGCCGGGGTCACCGAGACCGGGCGGGGGAGCAGTCCGCCGAAGCCGGTCACCCCTTCACCGCCCCCGCCATGCCGGACACCAGTTTCCGCTGCACCAGCAGGAAGAACACCAGCACCGGGATGGTCATCAGCGTGGACCCCGCCATGATCGCGCCCCAGTCGTTCTCCTCCGGCTTGAAGAACACCAGGATGCCCAGCGGCAGCGTCTGGTTGCTGGTGTCGGAGATGATGAAGGTCTTGGCGAACAGGAAGTCGTTCCAGGCGTGGATGAACGAGAGCACGCTGGTCGCCACCAGACCGGGCGCCACCAGCGGGAACAGGATCTGCCAGGTGAACCGGAACCGGCTGGCGCCGTCCACGGTGGCGGCTTCCTCCAGTTCCGCGGGCACCGCGGCGACGAACCCGCGCAGCATCCAGATCGCGAACGGCAGGGTGAAGGCCAGGTGCACCAGCACCAGCGACCCCAGTTCGTTCAGCCCGAACGCGGGTGCCACGTCCCCGACCGAGCGCATCAGGAAGAACAGCGGGATGGTCAGCGCCTCGATCGGCACCATCTGCGCCACCAGCAACATCACCAGCAGCACCGTGCGGCCCTTGAAGTGGAACCGGGTCAGCGCCACCGCGGCCAGGAAGGACAGCAGCATGGACAGCGCGACCACCACCACCGCGACGATCACGCTGTTGACGAAGTAGCGGCCCAGCCCGGCCGAACCCAGCACCCGCTCGAAGCTGTCGAAGCTGGGGGAGAAGGTCCACGGCCGCGGGTTCGCCGACTGGATCTCCCCGGCCGGCTTGAGCGCCGAGAGCACCATCCAGTACAGCGGGAAGGCCACGATCCCGGCCACCACCACGGTGATGATCTCCGCGATCAGCCTGCCCGGCCGCTGGGCGCGCCGCCGCCGCGGTGCCCGGGTTTCGGTCCGCACCACCGGCGGCGCGGTCGCCGTCGCCGTCATAACAGCCCCGCTTCCCGCTTCTGCGAACGGACGTAGAGCGTGGTGATCGACAGCAGCAGCACCGTCATCACCACGCCGATGGCCGCGCCGAGGCCGTAGTCGGCCCCGGCGAACGCCTCCTGGTAGGCGTAGACGTTGAGCACCAGGTTCCGCCCGGCCAGCCCGCCGCCGTTGGTCATCACGTAGATCTGGGTGAACACCTTGAAATCCCAGATGATCGACTGGATGGTGGCGATCATCAGCACCGGCCGCAGGATCGGCAGCATGATCGAGGTGGCGATCTTCGTCCACGAAGCACCGTCCAAAGTGGCCGCTTCGAGCACCTCCTCCGGGATCGCCTTGATCCCGGCGTACATGGTGATCATCACGAACGGGAACGAGCACCAGATCACCTCGGCGGCGACCAGCCCGAACGCGCTGTAGGTGTCGAAGGTCCACGAGTGCCGTGCCATGGACTCGAAGCCCAGGCCGGAGAGCACCTCGTTGACCAGCCCGAAGTCGGTGTCGAAGAGGAACAGCCAGATGTAGGACCCGGCCAGCGCCGGGGTCGCCCACGCGCCGAGCGCGGCGATGAACAGCAGCATGCGCGGCAGCGCGCGCACCCGGCTGGCCAGCACCGCGAGCGTGGTGCCGACCAGCAGGCTGCCGACCACGCAGACCCCGGCGAACCCGACGGTCTTCGCCAGCACCGTCCAGAACTGCGCTTCACCCAGCAGCTTCGCGTAGTTGTCGAACCCGATGAACTCCAGCGGCGCGCGACCGGCCGCCTGCGCCTGGCCGTAGTCGTAGAACGAGATCAGCACCAGCTGGTAGATCGGGTACGCCAGGATCGCGAGCAGCAGGATCGCCGCGGGCAGCAGGTAGATCGCCGCCGCCCGCCCGTCGCCGCGCCTGCGGGACGGGCGAGCGGCACCACCGCGCGGCGGTTTCGTCACCGGGAGGATCTGCGTGGCCATCGGGCTCCTAAGAACCGAACGCGTTGTTCATGCGCTCGCTCGCCCCGGCCAGCGCGCCGTCGATGTTCTGCTCCCCGGTGACGATCTGCTGCACCGCGGTGGGCAGGATCTTCTGGGCGTCGATCTTCGACCAGGCCGGGGTGGCCGGCACGAACTTGGTGCCCGCGGTCAGCGTGTCCGCGAAGGGCTTGAGGAACGGGTCGGTGGCGGCCAGCTGCTGCTGGACGCTGCCGAGCGTGGGCAGGTTCCCCATCGCGGTGTACATCTTGGCCTGGTACTTGGCGCTGCCCAGCAGCTGGGTGAACTGCACGGCCAGGGTCTTGCGCTTGGTCGCGCCGAACACGCCGAGCAGGTTGCCACCGGCGAAGGCCGGGGCGATCGAGCCCGGGTCCTTGCCCGGCAGCGGCACCACCGCGTACTTGTCCTTCATGCCTTCTTCGACGGCCTTGCGGTTGAAGTCACCGCCGACGGTCATGCCCGCCTTGCCCCCGGAGAACGCCTGCACGCTCTGCGTCCCGGTCAGGTTGGCGCACTGCTCCGGCGGGCAGATGTCCGGCTTGATCAGGTCGGCGTAGGCGGAGACGCCCGCCTTCGCCTCACCCGAGGTGAGCGAGGCCGACCAGCGCTCGCCGTCCTGGCGGGCGATCTCGCCGCCGTTGGCCCACAGGAACGGCAGCATCGCGTAGGTGTACTGGCCGCCGACGGAGATGCCGTAGAGGTCCGGCTTCGCCTGGCGGATCTTGCGCGCGGTCTCGGTCAGCTCCGCGATCGACTTCGGCGGCTGCAGGCCGAGCTCGGCGAACACGTCGGTCCGGTAGTACAGCGCGCGGACGCCGGTGAACCACGGCAGGCCGTAGACCTTGCCGTCCACTTTGGCCGTGTCGAGCACGGTCGGCAGCAGGTCGGCGCCCTCGGACCAGCCCTGGACGTCGGCGGTCAGGTCGGCGAAGGCACCGGTCTCGGCGTAGCTCGCCGCGTCGGTGTTGCCGAACTCGGCGACGTCGGGCGCGTTGTTCGGGTCGTTGAAGGCACCGGAGAACTTGTCGGCGCGGCCCTCGACCGCGACCCACTGCACCTCGACGTCCACGCCGGGGTGCGCGGCCTCGAACTCGGCGATCGCCTCGTTCACCACGGCTTCCTTGGGCTGGCGCTTGGCTTCGTCGAACAACCACACCCGCAGCGGGCCGGTCTGCTCGTCCCCGCCCTGGCTCGGGCCGGCGGACTGGGTGGGCGCGCACGCGGAGGCGGTGAGCCCCGCGGCCAGCGCCACCGCCGCGAACACGCGGCTGAGTCTTCTGTTCATCAAGCACTCCGTTGCACTATTCGCAATGGGCGTTTCGCTATTAGCAACGAATCGTAGGTGGGCACCGACCCCCACACAAGGGTCTAGACCACCTGGGCAAGTGCTAGGAGTGGGGCATTACTTGCATCGAATGCAAGTAATGCCCCATTCATAGCGTTCGAGTTACCGGAAGAGCACGAAGGCGACGTGGTTCACCGTCAGCGAGCCCGCCGGTTTGCCCAGCAGGCCGGTCGCCGGGTCACGCGGCAGCCAGGTCACCGTGTTCGACCGCTGGTTCGCCACGTAGACCCACTTCTCGCTCGGGTCCAGGGTGAAGTGGCGCGGCCAGGCCCCACCGGTCTTGACGTTCTCGCCGATCCGCTTGAGCTGCGCACCCGCCGCGCCGACGCCGAAGGTGGCGATGGTGTCCTCACCGCGGTTCGAGGCGTAGACGAACCGGCCGTCCTTCGAGATGGCGATCTCCGCCGGGTACTGGGGTACCGGCGCGGACGACGGGACGGTCGGCACCACGGCACCGGCGGTGAGCTTGCCGGCGTTCGAGTCCCACGCGGCGACGGTGATCTCCGCGCGCAGCTCGCCGAGGATGTAGGCGTACCGGCCGTTCGGGTGGAACACCAGGTGCCGCGGCCCGGCCCCCGACGGCAGCTTGAGCTGCTGGTGCTGCGTGAGCTTCCCGGTGCCCTGGTCCAGCTTGTACACGTAGACCGAGTCCGCGCCCAGGTCGACCGCGACCACCCAGCGGCCGCTGGGATCGGTCACCACCTGATGGGCGTGGGCTTCTCGCTCCGCGCCGACGTGCTTGACCACGTCGGTCGGCGCGCCGAGCGTGCCGCCGCCCTGGATCGGCAGCACGGACACCGTGCCGTCGGTGTAGTTCGCGGCCAGCACGTACCGCCCGCCGGGGTGCACCGACAGGTGCGTGGTCCCGGCGCCCTTGACCGGCTGGGTGCCGAGCACCTTCGGCGGGTTGCCCGCGCTCAGCGTGGTCACCCGGCCGTCCGGCACCAGCTCGTTGGTCGAGTACAGCTTGTCCTTGGCCACCGCCAGCCACGACGCGTCGTCCACGCCGGGCACGGTCGCGCCCAGCGTCAGCGCCGGGCCGCTGCCCCGGGTGGCCACCTGGAGGCCGGCCCCGGGGGGCTCACCCCAGGTGGTGTAACTGCCCAGGTAGACCACGCAACCCGCCCTTTCCGTGCTCGCCGCGGCCCGCCCGGTGAGCACACCGGTCATGCCGACCGCGCCCGCCGCACCGACGGCCCCCAGAAACTTCCGGCGATCGAACCCTGCCATCCATCCACTCCTTCAGTTGTGGTGAATCGTGTTGTGGCGGCTTCACGGGGTACTGCTCAGACGAACGCCATGATCAGTGCGGCGACGGCGAAACCGGCGACCGAGAGCACGGTTTCCAGCACTGTCCACGTTTTCAGGGTGTCGGCCACCGAGATGCCGAAGTACCGCGAGACGATCCAGAACCCGCCGTCGTTGACGTGCGAGGCGATGATCGACCCGGCGGCGATGGCCACCACCAGCAGCGCCAGCTGCACCTGCGAGTAACCCAGCTCGGTGACCGTCGGCGCGATGATGCCGCTGGTGGTCACGATGGCCACGGTCGCCGAGCCCTGCGCGATGCGCATGCCGCAGCTGATCACGTAGGCGGCCAGGATCACCGGCAGCCCGGCGTCGTCCAGCGAACCGGCCACGGCCTTGCCGATGCCGGTCGCCGAGAGCACCGCGCCGAAGAACGCACCGGCGCCGACCACCAGCAGGATCATCGCCACCGGCCGCAGCGCGGTGGCGGACAGCTCGCTCAGCTGCTTGCCGGTCATGCCGCGCCGGGTGCCGAGCAGCCACGAGGCCAGCAGCACCGCGATGGTCAGCGCCACCGCCGGCGTGCCGATGAACGCGGCGATGCCGGACAGCGTCGTGGCGTCCTTGGGCAGCCAGATGCTGCCGAACGTGCCGACCAGGATCAGCACCAGCGGCACCGCGATGATGAACGCGACCAGCTTCAGCGAGGGCGGGTTCTCCTGCTCGTCGTCACCGTTCTCGACGAGCATCTCCTCGGGCACCGGCAGCACGATCTTCTTGCCGATCCACGACGAATACAGCACGCCGCCGATGAACCAGGCGGGCAGCCCGCAGATCGCGCCCATCAGGATGACCCAGCCGAGGTCCACGCCGAGCAGGCCGGCCGCGGCCACCGGACCGGGGTGCGGCGGCAGGAAGGCGTGCGTCACCGAAAGCCCGGCGAGCAGCGGCATGCAGTACAGGATGATCGACTTGCCGCCCTGCTTGGCGGCCACGTACACCAGCGGCGCCAGCACGAAGATGCCGATGTCGAAGAACACCGGGATGCCGAAGATCAACCCGGCCACGCCCATCGCCAGCGGCGCGCGCTTCTCGCCGAAGGCCCGCAGCAGCGTGGTGGTCAGTACCCGCGCGCCCCCTGACTTCTCCAGGATCGCGCCGAGCAGGGTACCGAGCCCGATGATCGCCGCGATGTGCCCGAGGATGCCGCCGAAGCCCTTCTCCAGCAGGGAGTCCGAGGCCTTCTGCGCGGAACCGACCAGCGTGCCCACCGGCACGCCCGCGGCGAGCGCGGTGAGCAGGCCCACCACGATCAGCGCGATGAACGGCTCGAGCTTGAGCTTGATGATCGCCAGCAACAGCACCGCGATGGAGAGCGCGGCGAGGGTGAGCAGACCGGCCGTGGAGTGCTGCAGCCAGTCGATGAATCCGGTCATGTGGTCGTGCTTTCTCGCTTGCGTAGTGAGTGCCCGGCGAGCGCGCCGGTGGCCCGCCCGCCGTCGATCGCGGCGACCCCGTTGACGAAGACGTACGGGATGCCGCCGGCCTGCTGCCGGGGTTCGTCGAAGGTGGCGGTGTCGGTGACGGTGTCCGGGTCGAACAGCACCAGGTCCGCGGCGTACCCCGTGCGCACGAGACCGCGATCGGCCAGGCGCAGGCGCTTCGCCGCGCGCCCGGTGAGGTGCGCGACGCAGTCGGCGAGGTCCAGCACGCCCAGTTCGCGGACGTACCTGGCCAGGTAGCGGGGGAAGGTCCCCCAGGCCCGCGGGTGCGGGCGGGCGCCGACGAGCAGGCCGTCGCTGCCGCCGGTGTGCGTGACGTGCCGCATGATCGCCTGCACGTTCTCCTCGTGCCCGACGTGCATCAGGCACGAGGTGCCGAGGCGCTCGGAAATGAGCACGTCGAAGTACAGCTCGGAGACCGGGCGCCCGGCCCACCGCGCGGATTCGGCCACGCTGTGCCCGACCAGGTGCGCGTTGTCCGGGTTCCGCACGCCGTTGATCTCGATGGCCTCCCAGTCGATCGGCACGCCGTGCGCGCCGTCCGAACCGGTTTCCTCGATCTCGACGCGGATCCGCTCGCGGGTGCCCGGATCGGCCAGCCGGTCCAGCGTCGCTTCCAGGCCGCCTTCGGCCGACCAGCTCGGCAGCAACGCGGAGAGATAGGTGGCGCCGGGCAGGTAGGGGTAGGTGTCGAGCGAGATGTCGCAGCCGTCGGCGAGCGCGTCGTCGAGCAGCGCCAGCAACTCCGGCGCGCGGCCCTTGTTCACCGAGAAGTTCATCGTCGCGTGCGCGAGGTGCAGCGGGCAGCCCGAGCGCCGCGACACGTCGACCATCTCCGCGAACGCCTCCAGCGCCCCGGCGCCGTAGCTGCGGTGGTGCGGGCTGTAGTACCCGCCGTGCGCGCCGACCACGGCACACAGGTCCACGAGTTCTTCGGTGCTGGCGTACATGCCCGGGGTGTAGGTCAGCCCGGAGGACATGCCGACCGCGCCTTCGGCCAGCCCGGTGACCAGCAGCTCGCGCATCCGGTTCAGCTCGTCCTCGGTGGCCGGGCGGTCGTCGAAGCCGACGGCCAGCATGCGCACCGAACCCTGCGGGATCAGGTACGCCGCGTTCACCGCGATGCCCTGGTCGAGCCGGTCGAGGTACTCACCGACCGAGCGCCAGTTCCAGTCGAACCCGGGCGGGTCGTCGTTCCAGCCGGCGAGCTGCGCCCGCAGCGCGGCCAGCGTCGAGTCGTCGACCGGGGCGTAGGACAGCCCGTCCTGGCCGAGCACCTCGGTGGTCACGCCCTGGGACACCTTCGCCAGGTGGTCCGGCTGCGCCAGCACCTGGATGTCCGAGTGGGAGTGCATGTCGATGAAACCGGGGGCCAGCACCAGCCCGTCGGCGTCGAGCTTCTTGCGGCCGCTGAGCGAGCCGGGCGCGCCGATCGCGGCGATGCGGCCGCCGTCGATGCCGACGTCACCGGTCTCGATCGGCGCGCCGGTGCCGTCGGCGATCCGCGCGCCGGAGATCACGAGGTCCATAACCAGCCCCTAGAAGTAGGTGCGGACGAAATCGACGACCGTCCGGCCGTCGGCGTCCACCACGGGGATGAGCGGCCACTTGTCGAACACCGTGCAGGGGTGCGACAAGCCGAGCCCGATCCAGTCGCCGACCGCCACCGGCGAGCCGGGCGGCAGGGCGAGGAAGGCGTGCTGGTCGTTCATCGCGGTGACGGTGTGCCCGGAGAGCGGCTCCACCCGGTCGTCCGGACCGCGCCGCGACTGCGGTTCGGGCAGTCCTTCGTCGAAGGAGGCGTCGCGCTTGCCGAGCGTGAGCAACGCGAGTTCCTCGGACGGCTTCGAGGTCACCTGGGCCCAGGCGCGCAACGCGGACCGGAACGGCTCGCCGGTCGTGCGCGGGTGCTCCCCCAGCGGGGAGATCCCGCGGTAGAAGCCGTCGTCGTGGGTCAGGTAGGCGCCGCTGCGCAGCACCGGGCGGATGGTCAGCCCGTCCGGCCAGCCGGTGGTGATGCCCTCGGCGACCTGGTCGAAGTACGCGCTGCCCCCGGCGGTCACGATGATCTCGTCCACGTCGGCGAACAGCCCGCGCCCGTGCAGGTCGACCGCCAGCTCACGCAGGTCGTCCACATAGGACTTGATCAGGGCCTGGGCGGCTTCGCTCGCGTCGTGCGCGAGCGCGCCCTCGTACCCGCCGACCCCGGCCAGCCGCAGCGCCGGGCTGGCGTGCACGGCTTCGGCGACGGCGATCGCGGTGGCGCGGTCACGGGCGCCGGTGCGACCGCCGTCCGCGCCCAGTTCCACCAGCACGTCCACCGGTCGCGTCCCGGTCAGCGCGGCGCTCATCCGCGCCACGCCGTCGGTCGAATCGACCCAGCAGGTGAACTCGAACGACGGGTCGGCGTCCAGTTCGGCGGAGAGCCAGGCCAGCGCGGCCGGGTCCACCAGCTGGTTGGCCAGCAGGATCCGGGAAAGGCCGAAGGCGCGGTAGATCCGCAGCTGGCTGGCGTTCGCGGTGGTGATGCCCCAGGCGCCGTGCTCGAGCTGGCGGGCGAACAACGCGGGCGCCATCGTGGTCTTGCCGTGGGGCGCCAGTTCGACACCGTGCTTCGCGCACCAGTCCGCCATGGCGCGGAGGTTGTGCGCGAGCGCGTCCTCTTCGAGCACCACGACCGGGCCGAGGAAGCCGCCGGTGAACAGGTCCGGCTTGGCCGCCGCGGCCTCGCCGATCCGGCGGCCGGACAGTTCGGCCGGGATCGACTTGAACCGCCAGTCGATGGTTTCGTTGCGGGCGCTCTCGAGTGCCGCTTCGTTGATCACGCAGCTCACCAGCCAGCCTCCAAGCGTTGCATATGTTGCAACGGGCGTTGCGCATATTGCGTGGCATAGGTGTAGCATCCGGGTCGCGACTGGTCAACGGCGAGAAAACGCGGGGAGTCGGGTTTGTCCAACCTGCCGGAAGTGCTCTGCATCGGCGAGTCGATGGCGCTCTTTGTCCCCGGTGAGGCCGGGCCACCGCACCGGGTGCGGACCTGGCAGCGCACGGTCGGCGGCGCGGAGTCCAATGTGGCCTGCCACCTCGCCGCACTGGGCCTGCGCAGCCGCTGGGTCAGCGCCGTCGGCGAGGATCCGTTCGGGCGCGCGCTGCTCGACGAGATCGGCGCGGCCGGGGTGGACGTCAGCGACGCCGTCGTCGACCCCGCGCGGCCGACCGGGTTGTACGTCAAGGAAAGCGGCTCCGGCGGCAGCCCGGTGCGCTACTACCGGACCGGCTCGGCGGCCTCGGCGATGGGTCCGGACCTGCTGCGCCGCCTCGACCTCGGTGCCGTCGACGTGATCCACCTGAGCGGGATCACCTCGGCGCTGTCGGCCTCCTGCGCCGAACTCGTGCGCGAGGTGCTCGCCCGGCCGAGGACGGGCACGCGCGTCTCGTTCGACCTGAACTTCCGGCCGGTGCTGTGGACCGGGCGCGACCACGCCGCCGAACTGACCGCGCTCGCCCGCCAGGCCGACATCGTGCTCGCCGGCGACGACGAAGCCGAGATCGTCTGGGGAACCGGTGATCCGGGTGTGCTGCGCAAACGCTTGCCGGAACCCGAAACGCTGGTGATCAAGCACGGCGCCCGCGGCGCGACCCTGCTCGAAGGCGATCGCGAGCCGGTGTTCGCGCCCGCGCTGAAGGTGGACGTGGTCGAGCCGGTCGGCGCCGGGGATGCCTTCGCGGCCGGGTTCCTCGCCGCGACCCTGCGCGGGGAGGATCCGCTGACCCGGCTGCGGTCCGGTCACCTGCAGGCGGCCTCGACGCTCCGCACGCACGACGACGTGGGGCCGCCGCTGCCCCCGGACGTGATCGCCGGGCTGCTCGCCGCCGACGAGGCGGCCTGGGCGGCGACCCGGCTGACGGACGAGGGAGTGGTGCGCGCATGAGCCAGAGCCTGGACCGGGCGCTCACCCTGCTTTCCGGGATGGCCAAGGAACATCGGACGCTGGACCAGCTCGCCGAAGAGGTCGGCGTGCACAAGTCCACCGTGCTGCGGCTGCTGCGCACGCTCGAGCAGCACCACTTCGTCCGCCGCGACGGCACGCGGTACTACCGGCTCGGCAGCGCGCTGTTCGACCTGGCGAACCAGGCGCTGGAGGGCTACGACGTCCGCCGCGCCGCGCAGCCCGCGCTCGCCGCGCTCAACGCGCGCACCGGGCACACCGTGCACCTGGCCAGCTACGAGGACGGCGAAGTCGTCTACATCGACAAGTACGAGGGACGGCACTCGGTCCGGATGTACTCGCGGGTCGGCAAACGCGCGCCGCTGCACTGCACCGCGGTCGGCAAGGTGCTGGTCGCCTCGTTCACGCCGGACCGGCGGCATGAGGTGGCTCACCGGATCGACTACGTCCGGCTGACCACCAATACGATTTCCTCGGCGGCCGGGTACCTGGCCGAACTGGCGCAGGTCGAGCGCCGCGGCTACGCGGTGGACAACGCCGAACACGAGGACTTCATCCACTGCATCGCCGCGCCGGTGCGCGGCGCGGGCGGCGAGGTGCTGGCCGCGGCCAGCCTGTCGGTGCCCAAGGTGCTGCTGGACTACGAAGGACTGCTCGCGCTGGTACCGGACCTGGTGTCGGCCGCGGAGGAGGCGTCCATCCACAGTGGATGGACGGGAGCGAGGAACACGGAAGGATGAGGCACATGGGCAAGGTCGCGATCAGCACGGAGAACGCCCCGACACCGGTGGCGAACTTCGCGCAGGCCGTTCGCAAGGGGAACATCCTGCAGCTGGCCGGCCAGGTCGCCTTCGAACCCGGCACGAACAAGATCGTCGGGGACACGGTCGGCGACCAGACCCGCCAGACGTTCAAGAACCTCACCGCCGTGCTGGAGGCGGCCGGGGCGAGCTGGGACGACGTGGTGATGACGCGGGTGTACCTGACCGACACCGGGCACTTCGCCGAGTTCAACCAGGTCTACAACGAACTCATCGGCGAGCCGTACCCGGCGCGCACCACCGTCTACGTCGGCCTGCCCGCCGGCCTCCTGGTCGAAATCGACCTGCTGGCCGTCGTCGGCGACTGACCGGCACTGCTAGGAGTGGGGCATTACTAGCATTGAATGCAAGTAATGCCCCACTCATAGCAATGAGCTGTAGGCGTTCAGGGCGGGTTGGCCGCCCAGGTGGGCGTAGAGGACCGTGGAAGAGCGCGGGATTTCGCCCCGGGTGACCAGGTCGATCAGGCCCGCCATCGACTTGCCCTCGTACACCGGGTCGGTGATCATCGCCTCCAGCCTGCCCGCCGTGCGCATGGCGTCCACAGTGGACTCGTCCGGCACGCCGTAGATCCCGGCGTGGTAACGCTCGTCGAGGATCACCTCCTCCGGCTCACGCGGGGCGTCGATCAACGAAGCGGTCGCCTTCGCGATCCGGCCGACCTGCGCCCGCGTCTCCGCCGGTTTCGCCGAGGCGTCGATGCCGATGATCCGGCGCGGCCGCTCGCCCAGCGTGGCGCCCGCGATCATGCCCGCCTGTGTGCTGCCGGTGACCGAGCAGACCACGATGGTGTCGAAGTGGACACCCAGTTCCCGTTCCTGCGCCTCGACTTCGAGCATCCAGTTCGCGAACCCGAGCCCGCCGAGCCGGTGGTCCGAAGCCCCGGCCGGGATCGCGTACGGCGTGCCGCCGCCCGCCTCGATCTCCGCGACCGCCTGCTCCCAGCTCTGTTTGAACCCGATGCCGAAACCGGCGTCCACCAGCCGGACGTCGGCGCCCATCAGCCGGGAGAGCTGGATGTTGCCCACCCGGTCGTACCCGGGATCTTCCCAGTCCACCCAGCTTTCCTGCACCAGCACGGCTTTCAGCCCGGTGCGGGCGGCCGCCGCGGCCACCTGCCTGGTGTGGTTGGACTGCACGCCGCCGATCGAGATCAGCGTGTCCGCCCCGGTCGCGAGCGCGTCGGCGACCAGGTACTCCAGCTTGCGCGTCTTGTTGCCGCCGTAGGCCAGCCCGGAGTTGACGTCCTCGCGCTTGGCCCAGATCTCGGCGCCGCGGAGGTGCGCGGTGAGCCGGTCGAGGCGGTGCACCGGCGAGGGGCCGAACAGCAGCGGGTGGCGGGGGAACGAGCCGAGGGACATCAGCTTTCCTTTCCGGCGTCCAGCAGGTCGCCGAGTTCGGCCCAGATCCGGCCGGTGATGCGGACGGCTTCGCCCGTGTCACCCGCCGCGCAGGCGTCGATGAGCTGCTCGTGCCGCCGGATCGACCGGTGCGCGGGCAGGCTGGAGAACCGCGCGCGCTCGAGGCGGCGCAGCAGCGGGGTGTAGCGGTCGAGCGTCTCGGCCACCGCCCGGTTGCCGCACGCCTCGACCGGCACGTCGTGGAACTCGTCGTCCGCCTCGATGGCGGCGTCGACCTCCCGCGCTTCGATGGCGGCGGCGAATTTCGCGTTGGCCGCCCGCATCCGCGTCAGGTGCTCCGGCGTCAGCCGCGCGGAACGCACGGCGAACTCGTGCAGCGCGCGGGTCAGCTGGAGCGCGTCGCGCACGTCGTCGCTTTCGAGTGGCGCGACACGGGTGAAGCTCTGCGGCTTCGATTCGACGAGGCCTTCGGCGGTGAGCCTGGTCAGCGCCTGCCGCACCGGCGCACGGGACAGGCCCAGTTCGGCGGCCAAGTCGTGCTCACGCAACTGCTCACCGGGCTTCAGTTCTCCCGTGACGATCGCTCGCCGCAGGTGCTCGTAAGCCTCGTCCCGCAGCAACACGCGGCGGACGGGCGCCAACCCACTCATATCTAACATGTTAGCTGTCGGAAAGCGGGACCGCCAGGGTCCCGCCGGGAGGCCGGCTCAGTGCACGGGGCCGGTGTACTTCTCGCCGGGACCCTGGCCGGGCGCGTCCGGCACGGCCGAGGCCTCGCGGAACGCCTTCTGCAACGACTGCAGTCCGTCGCGCAGCGGGCCGGCGTGCGCACCGAGGTACTCCGCCGACGAGGTGACCAGTCCCGCCAGTGCGGTGATCAGGCGCCGCGCCTCGTCGAGGTCGCGGCGGGGGCTGTTGTCCGGGTCCACGTCGGCGAGGCCGAGCCGCTCGGCACCGGCCGACATCAACATCACGGCGGCCCGGCTGATCACCTCTACACTGGGGATCGTCTCGAGCTCGCGGATGCCGTCGGCGTCCGTCGCGGGGGAATTCTGAGGCTGGTGTCCAGCGTTGAACGACACGTCTGGTACCCTTCCACGAGCGACCAGCCCCTGAGTGATCGGGGGCGGCAAGTGGAGCCCCGCTCCCACCCGTGTCACCGTTTTCAGGCGGCCGGGTCCGGTCTCGCGAAACGGCACGACCCGCTCGGGCGTGGCCGTCGCGAAGGCAGCCGACCTCGTGTCGGCGGCCGATCGGATGAGGGCCCCGCGGCCGCATGCAGATGCGGAAGCCGGGGCCTTTGGTATGTGGGCACCAGGTCGAACGAGCAGAGCAGAACATTACTCGGACCAAGGAGGCCCCATCAGCTCCGAGACGCGCATCAACGAGCGCATCCGCGTTCCCGAGGTCCGGCTGGTCGGACCCAACGGGGAGCAGGTCGGCATCGTCCGCATAGAGGACGCACTCCGGCTCGCCCAGGAAGCGGACCTGGACCTCGTCGAGGTCGCCCCGCAGGCACGGCCGCCGGTCGCCAAGCTCATGGACTTCGGCAAGTTCAAGTACGAGAGCGCCCAGAAGGCCCGCGAGTCGCGCCGCAACCAGCAGCTGACCGTCATCAAAGAGCAGAAGCTGCGCCCGAAGATCGACCAGCACGACTACGAGACGAAGAAGGGCCACGTGTCCCGCTTCCTCGCCGCTGGTAACAAGGTCAAGGTCACGATCATGTTCCGTGGCCGGGAGCAGTCCAGGCCGGAGCTCGGCTTCCGCCTGCTGCAGAAGCTGGCCGACGACGTCCAGGAGCTCGGCTTCGTGGAGTCCTCGCCCAAGCAGGACGGCCGCAACATGATCATGGTGCTGGCGCCGCACAAGAACGTGAAGCCGCCGAAGGCGAAGGCCAAGGAAGCCGAAGCCGAAGCCGAAGTGGCGGATTCCTAGTACCGGCCCCGGGCCCGCACAGTCAGCAGCACACCGAGAAATCGGTGTGCTGCCGCACGAAAGAGGATGAAATGCCCAAGAACAAGACCCACAGCGGGACCTCCAAGCGAGTCCGCGTCACCGGCACCGGCAAGATCCGCCGCCAGAAGGCCGGCCGCCGTCACCTGATGGAGAAGAAGGCCAGCAAGGTGACCCGGCGTCTCGAAGGCACCACCGAGCTGGCCAAGGCCGACGTCAGCCGCGTCAAGCGCCTCCTCGGCCGCTGACCGCACTTGCTCTGAACACCCCGGGGCGTAACCCGCCCCCCGAGATCGACAGGATGGACCCGTGGCACGCGTCAAGCGGGCGGTGAACGCCAAGAAGAAGCGTCGCACAACTCTCGAACTGGCCAGTGGTTACCGCGGTCAGCGCTCCCGGCTGTACCGCAAGGCCAAGGAGCAGACGCTTCACTCCCTGAACTACGCCTACCGGGACCGCCGGGCCCGCAAGGGTGACTTCCGCCAGCTGTGGATCACCCGCATCAACGCGGCCGCCCGGGCGAACGGGGTGACCTACAACCGGTTCATCCAGGGCCTCAAGGCCGCCGGGGTGGAGGTCGACCGCAAGATCCTCGCCGACCTCGCGGTGAACGACGCCGTCGCCTTCACGGCGCTGGCCGAGCTGGCCAAGCAGAACGTGACGACCGGCGAAGAGAAGAAGTCGGCCTGAGCACCACCGGCGTGAACCAGCGACCCGGGGACGGTCTGCCCGCACTGTCGGGCCACAAGACCCCCCGGGTCGTTGCTGCGCGCAGGCTGACCTCGCGGTCCGGCCGCACCGAAGCGGGCCGCTTCCTCGCCGAAGGCGCGCAGGCCGTCCGCGAAGCGCTGGCGTACGGGACCGTGCACGAGCTGTTCGCCACCGAAGCCGCGGCGGACAAGCACCCGGAACTCGTCGCCCGCGCGGCGGAAAGCGGTGCGCGGATCTCCTCGATCACCCAGCGCGCCGCCGAGATGCTCTCGGAAACCGTTTCACCACAAGGGCTCGTCGCCGTCTGCGAACTGGTCGACGTCCCGCTCGCCGACGCGTTGTCCGGCTCGCCGCGCCTGGTCGCGGTCCTCGCGGGCATCGCCGACCCCGGCAACGCCGGCACCGTGCTGCGAGTCGCCGACGCCGCCGGCGCGGACGCGGTGATCTTCGCCGGGGACACCGTCGATCCGCACAACGGCAAGTGCGTGCGCGCCTCCACCGGCAGTCTTTTCCACCTGCCGGTCGCCCGCGAACGTGATGTGGCCAAGGCCATCGAAGCCTGCCGCGCCGCGGGCCTGCGCGTGTTCGCCGCCGACGGTTACGCCGAGGCGGGCCTGGAGTCCGCCGACGACCTCGCCGCCCCCTCCGCCTGGGTGCTCGGCAACGAGGCGCACGGCCTTTCCGCCGACCTGCTCGCCCTCGCCGACCGCGGCATCCGGGTGCCGATCTACGGCAAGGCGGAAAGCCTCAATCTGGCCACCGCCGCCAGTTTGTGCCTCTACGCGAGCGCCATGGCCGCCCACCGCTAGAGGGCGTCCGCAAGACCTCGGTCGCGCTCTTCGCGCCCAGGAACCACCTGGATCACGAAGCCCATCGACCAGGCCTTGCGGACACCCTCTTGTTGATCTTTCAAGATATCGTCGTTGAGCAGGGGTTAGCCGCCGGAGTGATTCCCCGGTCGCCTAGACTCTGCGGCTGAATGTGCACGTGCGCCCGCGAACCCGTCCCGAGTGGACGCCGAGGAGCTATGTCCGAAGCCAACGACAGCCAGGAGCCGGCCACCGCCGACGCGCTGGCCCCGGAAACCCTGCAGGCCGCCGTCAAGTCCGCGGACACGGACTTCGCCGCGGCCGCGGACCTCGACGCCCTCGCCGCGGTCAAGCCGGCGCACCTGGGTGACAACTCCCCGTTGCTGCTCGCCCGCAGGCAGATCGGCAGCCTCTCCAAGCAGGAGAAGGCCGAAGCGGGCAAGCGGGTCAACGAGGCCCGCGCCGCCATCCAGCACGCCTTCGACGCGCGCCGCGCCACCCTGCAGGTCGAGCGGGACGAGCGGGTGCTGCGCGAAGAAGCCGTCGACGTGACGCTGCCGTGGGACAAGGTCCCGTCCGGTGCCCGGCACCCGATGACCACGCTCGCCGAGCGGGTCGCCGACGTGTTCGTCGGCATGGGGTACGAGGTGGCCGACGGGCCCGAGCTCGAAGCCGAGTGGTTCAACTTCGACGCGCTGAACTTCGGCAAGGACCACCCCGCGCGTCAGCTGGCGGACACCTTCTACGTGGCGCCGGAGGGCTCCGGCCTGGTGCTGCGCACGCACACCTCGCCGGTGCAGGCCCGGACGCTGCTGCACCGCGACCTGCCGGTCTACGTGGTCTGCCCCGGCCGCACCTACCGCACCGACGAGCTGGACTCCACGCACACGCCGGTGTTCCACCAGGTCGAGGGCCTCGCGGTGGACAAGGGCATCACCATGGCCCACCTCAAGGGCACGCTGGACGCCTTCGCGCGCGCCATGTTCGGGGAGAGCTCGAAAACCCGGCTGCGCCCGCACTTCTTCCCGTTCACCGAGCCGTCGGCCGAGGTCGACGTGTGGTTCGAGCAGAAGAAGGGCGGCCCCGGCTGGGTCGAGTGGGGCGGCTGCGGCATGGTCAACCCCAACGTGCTGCGGTCCTGCGGGGTCGACCCCGAGGTCTACTCGGGCTTCGCGTTCGGCATGGGCCTGGAGCGCACCCTGCAGTTCCGCAACGGCATCCCGGACATGCGCGACATGGTCGAGGGCGACGTCCGGTTCACCCTTCCCTTCGGAACGGAGGCGTAGTGCGAGTTCCCGTCAGCTGGCTGACCGAGCACCTCGAACTCGGTGAGGCGGTCGGGCCGCAGGAGCTGGTCGACGCCTTCGTCCGCATCGGCATCGAGGTCGACGGGCTGCACCCGCTCGACACGGTCACCGGCCCGCTGGTGATCGGCCGGGTCGTGGAGATCGAGGAGCTCACCGGGTTCAAGAAGCCGATCCGGTTCTGCCGGGTCGAGGTGGGCGAGGAGCACGCGCCCGAGGAGACCGGCACCGAGGAGCCGGACCCGTCGGCGATCAAGACCCGCGGCATCGTCTGCGGCGCCAGCAACTTCGCCGAGGGCGATCTCGTGGTGGCCGCGTTGCCCGGCGCGGTACTGCCCGGCGGGTTCGCCATCGCCTCGCGCAAGACCTACGGCCGCATCAGCGACGGCATGATCTGCTCGGCCAAGGAACTGGGGCTCGGCGAGGACCACTCCGGCATCCTGGTGCTGCCGCCGGGGACCGCCGGTCCCGGTGACGACGCCGCCGAGGTGATCGGCCTGGCCGACACCGTGCTGGACCTGGTGCCGACCCCGGACCGCGGCTACGCGCTGTCGATCCGCGGCCTGGCGCGCGAGCTGTCCAACGCGCTCGACGCGCCCTTCGGCGACCCCGGGCTGCTCGACGTCCCGGTGGCCGAGGGCGAAGCTTGGCCGGTCCGCATCGAGGACCCCGAAGGCTGCCCGCGCTTCGTGCTGCGCCGGGTCACCGGGCTGGACGCCTCCGCGCCGACGCCGTGGTGGATGCGCCGCCGCCTGCTGCTGGCCGGGATGCGCCCGATCTCGCTGGCCGTGGATGTGACCAACTACGTCATGCTCGAACTGGGCCACCCGCTGCACGCGTTCGACACCAGCGCGGTGCAGGGCGAGCTGGTCGTCCGCCGGGCGAAGCCGGGCGAGAAGCTGACCACGCTGGACGACGCCGTGCGCGAGCTGGACGGCGACGACATCGTCATCGCCGACGACTCCGGCGTCATCTCGCTGGCGGGCACCATGGGCGGTGCGAGCACGGAGATCACCCCGGAGAGCACGGACGTGCTGCTCGAAGCCGCGCACTGGGACCCGTCGTCGATCAGCCGGACCGCGCGGCGGCACAAGCTGTTCTCCGAGGCGGCCAAGCGGTTCGAGCGGTTCACCGACCCGCAGCTCCCGCCCGCGGCGGTGGAGCTGGCGGCGCGGTTGCTGCGCCAGTACGGCGAAGGCCGCATCCAGCCGGGCCGCACCGACGCCGGGCAGGCCCCGCAGCCCACGCCGATCACCATGCCGATGAGCCTGCCGGACGAGGTGGCCGGGGTGCGCTACGACCGCGGGGTCACCGCGCGCAGGCTCACCCAGATCGGCTGCAAGGTCGGCATCGGTACCTCCGACGACGGGACCGCGCTGGTCACCGCCGTGCCGCCGAGCTGGCGCGGTGACCTGGTGCAGCCCGCCGACCTGGTCGAGGAGGTGCTCCGGCTGGAGAACTACGACAGCATCCCGTCGGAGCTGCCGACCGCCCCGGCCGGTTCCGGGCTGACCGAGGCCCAGCGCCGCCGCCGCACCGTCTCGCGGTCGCTGGCCGCGGCCGGTTACGTCGAGGTGCTGCCCTTCCCGTTCGTCGCGAAGTCCACTTGGGACGCTTTCGGGCTGCCCGAGGACGACGTGCGCCGCAATGCGGTGAAGGTGCTCAACCCGCTGGAGTCCGACAAGGACCAGCTGGCCACCTCATTGCTGCCCGGCTTGCTGGAAACCTTGCAGCGCAACGTTTCCCGCGGCTTCCGTGACGTCGGTCTCTACCAGGTCGGCCAGGTCGTGCTGCCCGCCGGCAAGCAGACCGCGATGCCCGCGGTCGGCGTGGGGCAGCGCCCTGCCGACGAGGAGCTGGCCGCGCTCGAGGCCGCCGTGCCCGCGCAACCGGTGCACGTCGCCGTGGTCGCGACCGGGCACCGCGAACGCCCCGGCTGGTGGGGCGAAGGCGCGATGGCTTCCTGGGCGGACGCCATCGAGGCCGCCCGTACCGTCGCCGCGGCCGCCGGTGTCGAGCTGGAGGCCCGCTCGGCGGACCTGCTGCCCTGGCACCCGGGCCGCTGCGCCCGGCTGTTCGCCGGTGACTGGCCGGTCGGCCACGCCGGTGAGCTGCACCCCAAGGTGATCGACGCACTCGGCCTGCCCAAGCGCACGGTGGCGATGGAGCTGGACCTCGACGCGATCCCGCTGGTCGAGCGCCGCCCGGCGCCCGCCGTCTCGCCGTACCCGCCGGTGCTGCTGGACGTGGCACTGGTGGCCGACAGCTCCGTGCCCTCGGCCGAGCTGGCCGAGACCCTGCGTGGTGGTGGCGGCGAACTGCTCGAGGACATCGCGCTGTTCGACGTCTACAGCGGTGAGCAGCTCGAGGCCGGCAAGCGCTCCCTCGCCTACAAGCTGCGGTTCCGCGCGCCGGACCGCACGCTCAAGGTCGAGGAGGCCACTGCCGCCAGGGACGCCGCTGTCGCCGCGGCCGCCGAGCGGTTCGGGGTCACCCTGCGCGCCTGACGCCTGTTCAGTTTTTCAGGTGCTTGAGCGCCTCCCTCCGCGACAGCGGCGAGAGGTCGCCGTGGTCCTCGGCGAAGGCCAGTACCCACTCCGGGTCGGTCTTCGCCAGTTCCCGCAGGGCCCAGCCGATCCCCTTGCGCAGGAAGAAGTCCGGCTCGCCGATGCTGGCCTCGATCGCCTGCGTGAGCAGTTCGGTGTCGGTGGCGGCCTTCGCCCCGATCTGGCAGATGATCGAGGTGCGGCGCCGCCACCGGTCCTGGCCGGTGGACCACTCCAGCAGCACCGGCTTGAGCACGCGCGGCTCGGCTCGCAGCAGCGGGCCGATCCGGCGGATGGCCACCTCGTCCACGTAGTCCCACCACGCCCCGGTGACGATCAGCTCCTCGTACAGCTCGAGCAGATCGGCGTTCTGCCAGCCCCGGTAGGCGCCGTGCCCGGTCAGGTCGATCGCCAGGTACCGCTCCTCCCGGTACTCGGCCTCACGCCACAACTGCAGCGTGACCGCGGTGAACTCGGCGACATCGGCCAGCGGGTGCGCCCGGAACAGCCGGTTCGCCAGCTTTCGCCGGGCCGGGGTGGGCACCCCGCGGTAGGGCATGGCCGACTTCATGTACCGCTGCATCCGCGGTGCCTTGGCCGCGTCGCCCAGCTCGGCGAGCCCGGCCCGTGCGGCCGCCACCAGTTCTGCGGTCATAACCGTCCTTCCCCTCGGACCGCTCACCCTAAGCACCCCGACCGACACTTTCCCGCCACCGCGCTCCGCGAGCACCCGATCACCGCCGGTGTCCGCAAACTGTCGGACCCCGTGGCTAGCGTCCCGGCGCATGACAGTTTCCGAACAGCACCGGACCCAGATCCGGACCGAAACCGGTACCTACACCGTCGAGGCGGCCTCCCTGCCGGAGGCGGACCCGCCGCGGGTGGTGGTGGACGTCAACGCCACCGGCCCGGAGGGCGAGCCCGTCGCGGACGGGCGCCTCGAACTCGACCCCACGGTCGCGGCCACCCTGGCCACCGTGCTCTCCAGGGCCCTGCGCTCGGCGGGCGCGCTCGGCCGGTCCGGCGCACGAAGACCAGGTCCACGCCCGGCCCAGCAGGGGCAGCCGTGGTCGGCCGAGCAGGATGCCGACCTCGAACGCCGCTGGCTGGCCGGCGAACCGGTCGAGGCGATCGCGGCGGACTTCGGCCGCAGCCCGGGCAGCATCCGCGCCCGGCTGCCCAGGGTGGGCTGCGATCCGGAGGTCCGGGGCGCCCACCTGCCGGAACCACCCAGCCGCCGAGGGGAGGACCCACCAGGCCCGTGACCTCACGCGACCGGCCCAGCGGCGGGAGGAAAGCCCGCCACGCTGCAGCCCGGTTTGTTTAGGATTGCGTCGGCGTGCATAATCATGCGTATGACGGTGAAGGCGGCGGTGGCCGGTGCCAGCGGGTACGCGGGGGGCGAACTCCTGCGCCTGCTGCTGGGCCACCCGGAGATCGAGATCGGCGCGCTCACGGCGGCGAGCAGCGCGGGGGACCGGCTGGGCAAGCACCAGCCGCACCTCGTGCCGCTCGCCGACCGGGTGCTCGCCGAGACGACGGCGGACACGCTGGCCGGGCACGACGTGGTGTTCCTCGCCCTGCCCCACGGGCATTCCGGGGAGATCGCCGCGCAGCTCGGTGAGGAGGTGCTGGTGGTCGACCTCGGTGCCGACCACCGGCTGCGCGACGCCTCGGACTGGCAGCGCTGGTACAGCGGCGAGCACGCGGGCACCTGGCCCTACGGCCTGCCCGAACTGCCCGGCGCCAGGGAGAAGCTGTACGGCACCAAGCGGATCGCCGTGCCCGGCTGCTTCCCGACCGGCGGTTCGCTGGCGCTCGCGCCCGCTTTCGCCGCGGGGCTGGTCGAGCCGGAGGCGCACTTCGTCTCGGTGACCGGCACCTCGGGTGCGGGCAAGAGCGCCAAGCCGCACCTGCTCGGTTCCGAGGTGATGGGCTCGGCCAGCGCGTACGGCGTCGGCGGAGCGCATCGGCACACGCCGGAGTTCGCGCAGAACCTCGGGCTGGTCGCGGGCGAGCGGGTGACCGTCTCGTTCACGCCGGTGCTCGCCCCGATGCCGCGCGGGATCCTGACCACGGCCAGCGCGCCCCTGCGCTCGGACGTGGACGCCGACGCCATCAGGGCCGAGTACGAGAAGGCCTACCACGACGAGCCGTTCGTGCACCTGCTGCCCGAGGGCAGCTGGCCGAGCACCGCCGCCGTGCTGGGCTCGAACGCCGTGCAGTTGCAGGTGACCGTGGACGCCGACGCCCGGCGCCTGGTGGTCATCGCCGCGCTGGACAACCTGACCAAGGGCACCGCCGGGGGCGCCGTGCAGTCGGCGAACCTGGCACTGGGTCTCGCCGAGACCACCGGACTTTCCACAGTGGGAGTAGCACCATGACGATCACCGCGCCGCAGGGCTTCCGGGCCGCCGGGGTGACCGCGGGCCTCAAGCCCAGCGGCAAACCCGACGTCGCCCTCGTGGTCAACGAGGGCCCGTCCGACGTGGCCGCGGCCGTGTTCACCACGAACCGCTGCAAGGCCAACCCGGTCCTGTGGAGCGAGCGCGTGCTCGACGACGGCCGCGCCCGCGCGGTCGTGCTCAACTCCGGTGGCGCCAACTGCTACACCGGCCCGCAGGGGTTCCAGAACACGCACAGCGCCGCCGAGCAGGTCGCCGCCCGGCTGGGCCTCGGCGCCGTCGAGGTGGTCGTCTGCTCGACCGGTCTGATCGGCGAGCAGTTGCAGGCCGACAAGCTGCGCACCGGCATCGACGCCGCCGTCGAGGCGTTGTCGGCGGACGGCGGCCCGGCCGCCGCCGAGGCCATCATGACCACCGACACCCGGGCGAAGGAGGCGGTGTACGAGGGCAAGGGCTTCCGCGTCGGCGGCATCGCCAAGGGCGCCGGCATGCTGGCCCCCGCGCTCGCCACCATGCTCGTGGTCCTCACCACCGACGCCGACGTGGACGCGGCCACCGCGGACGCCGCGCTGCGCGAAGCCACCCGGCTCACCTTCGACCGGCTGGATTCCGACGGCTGCATGTCCACCAACGACACCGTGGTCCTGCTGTGCAGCGGGTCCTCCGGGGTGAAGCCGGGACCGAACGAGTTCGGCGAAGTGCTGCGTGACCTCTGCCACGACCTCGCCCAGCAGTTGCTCGCCGACGCCGAGGGTGCCGACCACGACATCAGCATCGAGGTGGTGAACGCGGCCACCGAGCAGGACGCGGTGGACGTGGGCCGGGCCATCGCCCGGAGCAACCTGTTCAAGACCGCGGTGTTCGGCAAGGACCCGAACTGGGGCCGCATCCTCGCCTCGGTCGGCACCACCGAGGCGGTGTTCGAGCCGGACCGCCTCGACGTGGCGTTCAACGGCGTCTGGGTGTGCCGCGGTGGTGAACCGGGTGAGCCCCGCGAAAAGGTGGACCTGAACCCGCGCGAGGTGACCGTGACCGTCGACCTCAAGGCGGGCGTGGCCGCGGCCACCATCTGGACGAACGACCTCACGCACGCCTACGTGCACGAGAACTCGGCGTACTCGACGTGACCCCGTCCGAATCGGTGATCAGCGCCGACGAACGGCTGACCACCGCCGCCGAGAAGGCGGGTGTGCTGGTCGAGGCGCTGCCGTGGCTGCAGCGGTTCCACGGGGCCACCGTCGTGGTCAAGTACGGCGGCAACGCGATGATCGACGACGAGCTCAAGCGCGCCTTCGCCGAGGACATGGTGTTCCTCCGCCTCGCCGGGCTGCGCCCGGTGGTGGTGCACGGCGGCGGGCCGCAGATCAGCGCGATGCTCGCGCGGCTCGGCATCGAAGGCGAGTTCAAGGGCGGCCTGCGGGTCACCACGCCGGAGACCATGGACATCGTGCGCATGGTGCTGGTCGGGCAGGTCAGCCGCGAGCTGGTCGGCCTGATCAACGCGCACGGCCCGTACGCGGTCGGCATCTCCGGTGAGGACGCGCGGCTGTTCACCGCGGAACGCAAGCAGGCCACGGTGGACGGCGAGGCGGTGGACATCGGCCTGGTCGGCGAGGTGGCCTCGGTCAACCCGGACGCGGTGCTCGACATCGTCAACGCGGGCCGCATCCCGGTGGTCTCCACGGTCGCCCCGGACGTGGACGGCGTGGTGCACAACGTCAACGCCGACACCGCCGCCGGCGCGCTGGCCGCCGCGCTCGGTGCCGAGAAGCTGGTGGTGCTCACCGACGTCGAGGGCCTCTACGCGAACTGGCCCGACCGGTCCTCGCTGGTGGACCGGATCCGGGTGGACCGGCTGGAGCAGCTCCTGCCGGGGCTGGCCAGCGGCATGATCCCGAAGATGGAGGCCTGCGTGCGCGCCATCCGCGGCGGGGTCCGGCGGGCGCACGTGATCGACGGGCGCATCGCGCACTCGGTGTTGCTCGAAGTGTTCACCAGCCAGGGGATCGGCACCATGGTGCTGCCGGAAGGAGAGCCGGGATGACCACCGTCAAGTCCAATGAGGACGGTCAGGTGCGCTGGCGCTCCGCGCTGATGGACAACTACGGCACCCCGAAGCTCACCCTGGTGCGCGGCGAGGGCGCCACGGTGTGGGACGCCGACGGCAAGTCCTATGTGGACCTGGTCGGTGGCATCGCGGTCAACGCACTCGGGCATGCCCACCCGGCGGTGGTCGAGGCGGTGACCGCGCAGGTCAAGCAGCTCGGGCACACCTCGAACCTCTACATCAACCCGGTGACCGTCGACCTGGCCGAAGCGCTGCTCGACGTGGCAGGCCTGCGGGGCGGCGGCAAGGTGCTGTTCGTCAACTCCGGCGCCGAGGCCAACGAAGCCGCGCTCAAGATCAGCAGGCGCACCGGCCGCACCAAGGTGATCGCCTGCGAGGGTGCCTTCCACGGCCGCACCATGGGCGCGCTCTCGCTCACCGGGCAGCCCGCGAAGAAGGAGCCCTTCGTACCGCTCGTGCCGGGCGTGGAGCACATCCCGTTCGGTGACGTCGACGCGCTGCGGGCCGCGGTGGACACCGACACCGCGGCGGTCTTCCTGGAGCCGATCCTCGGTGAGGGCGGTGTGGTGCCCGCGCCGGACGGCTACCTGCGCGCGGCCAGGGAGATCACCGAAGCGGCAGGCGCGCTGCTGGTGCTCGACGAGGTGCAGACCGGCATCGGCCGCACCGGCGCCTGGTTCGCCTACCAGCACGACGGCATCGTGCCGGACGTGATCACGCTGGCCAAGGGCCTCGGCGGCGGCCTGCCGCTGGGCGCGGTGATCGGCGTGGGCGCGGCGGCCGACCTGTTCGGCCCCGGCCACCACGGCACCACCTTCGGCGGCAACCCGGTGTCCTGCGCGGCCGGACTCGCCGTGCTCCGGACCATCGCCGCCGAAGGGTTGAACGAGCACGTTGCGGCGCTGGGCAAGGAGATCACCGCCGGCGTCGAACAACTCGGGCACCCGCTGGTGACCGGCGTGCGCGGCCACGGGCTGCTGCTCGGCATCACGCTGGCGGAACCGGCTTCGGCCGCGGTCGCCGCCGCCGCCCAGGACGCCGGTTACCTGGTCAACCCGATCCAGCCGGACACCGTCCGCCTGGCACCCCCGCTGACCCTGAGCGCGGAGGAGGCGGCCGGTTTCCTGGCCGCGCTGCCCGACGCGCTCGGCACCACCACCCAGGACTGAACCCATGCCAAGGCACTTCCTCCGCGACGACGACCTGACCCCCGCCGAGCAGCTCGCCGTGCTCGACCTCGCCGACCAGCTCAAGGCCGCCCCGCTGAGCTCGCGGGCGCTCGAGGGCAAGTCGATCGCGGCCATCTTCGAAAAGAACTCCACCCGCACCCGGCTCTCGTTCGACGTCGGGATCGCCCAGCTCGGCGGGCACCCGGTGATCGTCGACGGCCGGTCCATGCAGCTCGGCCGCGAGGAGACCATCGAGGACACCTCGCGGGTGCTCTCCCGGTACGTCGACGCCGTGGTCTGGCGGACCTTCGCGCAGAAGCGCATGGACGCGATGGCCGCGGTCTCCCGGATCCCGGTGATCAACGCGCTCACCGACGAGTTCCACCCCTGCCAGGTGCTCACCGACCTGCAGACCATCCGCGAGCGCAAGGGCAAGCTCGCCGGGCTGACCCTGGTCTACCTCGGCGACGGCGCCAACAACATGGCGCATTCGCTGCTGCTCGGCGGCACCACCGCGGGCCTGCACGTCCGCGTGGTCTCCCCGGAGGGTTTCCAGCCGGACCAGCAGGTGATGCTGGACGCCAAGCACCGCGCGTCCGAGACCGGGGGCAGCGCGACCGTGTTCACCGATCCGCACGCCGCGGTCGACGGGGCCGACGTGCTGGTCACCGACACCTGGACCTCGATGGGCCAGGAGAACGACGGGCTCGACCGCGTCGGCCCGTTCCGCTCGCTCCAGGTGAACGCAGCCCTGCTGGAGCGAGCCGCGCCGGAGGCGATCGTGCTGCACTGCCTGCCCGCGCACCGCGGCTGGGAGATCACCGACGAGGTGCTCGACGGCCCGGCCAGCGCGGTGTGGGACGAGGCGGAGAACCGGCTGCACGCGCAGAAGGCGCTGCTGGTCTGGCTGCTCGAAGACAAGCACGACGAGCGACGCCGATGAGCAGGGCGGCCAGGCAGGCGCGGATCATCGAGCTGGTGTCCACGATGGCCATCCGCAGCCAGACCGAGTTGGCCAAGCTGCTGGCCGCCGAAGGCACCGACGTCACCCAGGCGACGCTGTCGCGCGACCTCGACGAACTGGGCGCGGTGAAGTTGCGCGGCGCCGATTCGGGTGCGCCGGTGTACGTGATCCCGGAGGACGGCAGCCCGGTGCGCGGGGTGCAGGGCGGGACCTCCCGCCTGGCCAAGCTGCTCGCCGAGCTGATGGTCTCGGTGGACGCCTCCGGCAACCTGATGGTCCTGCGCACCCCGCCGGGGGCGGCGCAGTTCCTCGCCAGCGCGATCGACCGGGCCGCGCTGGAGGAGGTCGTCGGCTCCATCGCCGGCGACGACACCGTGGCGGTCATCGCGCGCGAGCCGCTGACCGGCAAGGGCCTGGCCGAGCGGTTCGCCGAGCTGGCGGACCGGTCGTCCACTCCCGAGGAGTGAGTAGGGTGCCCGGCGAACAACGACTTCAGCGACTTCAGCGACTTCAGCGACGAGAAAGTGTGAGCGAGTGAGCGCGAAAGAACAGCCGGTCCAGTTGTGGGGCGGCAGGTTCGCCAGTGGACCGGCCGAGGCGATGGCGGCGTTGAGCCTGTCGACGCACTTCGACTGGCGGCTGGCGCCGTACGACATCGCCGGTTCGCGGGCGCACGCCCGGGTGCTGCGCAAGGCCGGGCTGCTCACCGAGGACGAGTTGTCCGGGATGCTGGCCGCGCTGGACACGCTCGCCGAGGACGTGGCCTCCGGCGCGTTCACCCCGGAGATCGCGGACGAGGACGTGCACACCGCGCTCGAACGCGGACTGCTGGAGCGCGCGGGCGCCGAACTGGGCGGCAAGCTGCGCGCGGGCCGCTCGCGCAACGACCAGGTCGCCACGCTGTTCCGGATGTACCTGCGTGACGCCGCGCGCCGGATGATCGCGGGCACGCTCGACGTGGTCGAAGCGCTGGTGTCGCAGGCCGAACGCAACGCCGACGCCATCCTGCCCGGCCGCACCCACCTCCAGCACGCGCAGCCGGTGCTGCTCGCGCACCACCTCCAGGCCCACGCGCACGCGCTGCTGCGTGACGTCGGCCGCCTGCGGGACTGGGACGCGCGGACCGCCGAGTCGCCGTACGGTTCCGGCGCGCTCGCCGGTTCCTCGCTCGGCCTCGACCCGGAAGCCGTGGCCGCGGAGCTGGGCTTCGACACCTCCGTGGAGAACTCCATCGACGGCACGGCGTCGAGGGACTTCGCCGCCGAGTTCGCCTTCGCGCTCGCCATGCTCGGGGTGAACCTGTCGCGGATCGCCGAAGAGGTGATCATCTGGAACACCGCCGAATTCGGCTACGTCACGCTCGACGACGCCTGGGCCACCGGCAGTTCGATCATGCCGCAGAAGAAGAACCCGGACGTGGCCGAGCTGACCCGCGGCAAGTCCGGCAGGCTGATCGGCAACCTCACCGGCCTGCTGGCCACGCTCAAGGCGCAGCCGCTGGCCTACAACCGGGACCTGCAGGAGGACAAGGAGCCGGTGTTCGACTCGGTCGAGCAGCTGGACCTGCTGTTCCCGGCGCTGGCGGGCATGCTCGGCACGCTCACCTTCCACACCCGCCGCCTCGCCGAACTGGCGCCCGCGGGCTTCACCCTGGCCACCGACATCGCGGAATGGCTGGTGCGCCAGGGAGTTCCGTTCCGCGTGGCGCACGAGGCCGCGGGGGAGTGCGTGCGCGTGGCCGAGGGCCGCGGCGCCGGTCTCGAAGACCTGACCGACGACGAGCTGGCGAAGATCCACCCCACGCTCACCCCCGCCGTGCGCGAGGTGCTGACCATCGAAGGCTCGGTCGCTTCTCGTGACGCACGTGGCGGGACCGCGCCGGTGCGGGTCACCGAACAACGCGAGCGGCTGGTGCAGCGGATCGGCGAACTGCGCGACTGGCTCAAGTAGCGCGGTTCTTCGCCGCCGACCGCAGTTTCGCCCGTACGGCCTTGGTGGCCATCGGGCCGAGGTTCTCGAGCACGTCGGCGAGGGCGGCGAGCTGAGCGAGCGCGCCCAGCGCCTGCTCACCGCCCTCCCGGTCGACCGTCTCGAACAGGGTGAGCCCGAGGAACCCGGCCGAGGTCGCTCGCGCCAGCCCGGCCGGATCGGCGAACTCGGTCAGCGGTGAACCGGCGAGCACGCGCACCAGCGTGCTCTCCACCTCGGCCGTCCACTTGCCCAGCGCTTCGCGGGTGGCTTCGGCGAGCCGGCCGCCGCTCTGCGCTCCGGCGAGCGCCTGGGCCAGCACGGCGAGGTTGCCGTCGGCGCGTTCGGTCTCGTGGATTTCGCGTCCGAGGTCGAGCAGTCCGCTGAGCGAGGTCACCGAGGCGAACCGGTCCCGGTAGGTGGCGACCCGCGCTTCGGTGGTCTGCACGCAGGCCTGCGCGATCAGCTCTTCCACGGTGCCGAAGTGGTAGAAGATCAGCGCCTGGTTCGCCCCGGCGGCGGCCGCCACCGAGCGGGCCGACACCGCGGTGATGCCCTGGTCGCGGATGACCGCCAGCACGCCCTCGACCAGCCGCTGTTTGGTGTTCACCACAACACCTTCTCGCGCAGGGGTTTCACCGCGCCGCTCACCCCCTGTTCGACGAAGGTGGCGGTGAACCGGCCGTGGTAGCCGAACACCGGGCCGAACCGCGGGTTGGCCACCACCACCTCGATCCGGAACTGCCCGAGGTCCTCGTCGAACCACTCTTCGACCGCCGCGGTCCCGGCGATCCGCGGCGGCAGCACCGTCCGCAGCGGACCCTCGTGCAGCCGGAACTCGCCCGACGTGATCCGGAAACCGCCGTCCTCGCGCACCCCCAGCCGAAGGTCGGTCGCCACGTGCTGGTGCGTGCCGAGGTAGTCGACGATGCGCCCGGTCCTCGGGTCGAGCACCATCTGCGCGTCGAACCGCCGCCGCTTGCCGGGCAGCTCGAAGGTGCGCACGAACGACAGCGTCTCGCGGCCGAAGGAGTCCACGTACGGGTAGTTCTCGATGGTGAATGGCACGTCGCGGCCCTGTTCGGGGAACAGGATGTGCCGGGTGGTGCCCAGCCGGAGGAACGGCGCGGTGAACGCCGGGCCACGCCAGATCCGGTCCATCACCCCGCGCCCGATCATGCCGGTCCCGGATGCCGTGCCCAGGCTGAGCCGCTGCCGCACCCGCGGGTGCAGGCGGGCGAAGTCAGCACCGAAAGCTTGTTCGAAGATGGTCAAGTCGCCTCCTTTGTCCTTCCGGCTCGACCCCGTCTTCGAGCCAGCGGCGGAGCAGTTCGAACGAGTGCGCGGTGAGCCGGGCGAAGACCGGCCGGAAAACGCGGTCGGCCGCGTCGCCGAGCGCACCCCAGCGCGTCGTGTAGTCGAAGCCGGTGGCGAAACGGACGCCGTCCGGCTCCGGTGCGTACCGCCAGTACCCCGAGCCCTGGCGGATCAGCGACAGCGGATCGGCCGAGTGGAACTTCAGCGCCGACGTGCAGCCGCCGTCCGGCCGGTGCCGTTCGCCGGCGTGCGTGCCCACCCCGGTCACCGCCACGCCGAGGAAGCAGCTGGTGTACCGGAACCGGCCGGGCGCCAGCGGCACGATCTCGGCGAACCGCAGGTCCCAGCGCTGGTGCAGCGCCGGGTCCTGGGTGTGGCGCCAGAGCGTGCCGAGGTCCGTGCGGATGCTCGTCTCCACCTCGATCCGGGTCATCACCCCTCCTCTTGAGCGACTGCTCAAATCACTGTAGCCGCAGTTGAGCGATTGCTCAAAACTCGCGCTGGCTAGGCTTCTCCGGGGGAGAACGGACACGAAGAGGGGAGTGCGGTGCTGGATCACCTGGTCTATGCGACACCGGACCTCGGCCGGACGGTCGACGACCTGGCCGAACGCGGAATCACGCTGAGTCCCGGCGGGCCGCACCCCGGCCTGGGCACGCGCAACCACCTCGCCGCACTCGGCGAGAACGCGTTCCTGGAGGTCATCGGCCCGGACCCGGAGCAGCCAGAGCCTGCCACGCGGCGGCCCTTCGGCATCGACGAACTCACCGCGCCCAGGCTGGTGACCTGGGCGATCCAGGTGCCGGACCTCGACGCGGCGCTGGACCGCGCCCGCGCGGCAGGGCACGAACCCGGCGACGTCGTGCCGATGTCCCGCCGCCGTCCCGACAGCGTGCTGCTGACCTGGCGGCTGGCCTTCCCGCCGGACGACCGCGGCGGGCTCGTGCCGTTCGTGATCGGCTGGGGCGACACGCCACACCCGTCGCACACCGCCGCGACCGGCACGCGCCTGGTCTCACTCCGTGGCGAGCACCCCGATCCGGCGAGCCTCGTCCCGGTGTTCGCGGCGCTGGATACCGAACTCGCGGTGACGGAGGCAGCCGAACCGGCCTTGGTGGCCGAGTTCGCCACCGCTTCGGGCAAGGTGGTGCTCAAGTGACGGGACGACTGGTTACCGCGGACGAACTGGCCATCGATCCGGTCGTCGCGGCACCGTTCCTGCTGGGCTGCGAGATCGAGGCCGACGGCCCCGACGGCACGGTCCGCGTGCGCCTGGTCGAGGTGGAGGCCTATCGCGGCCACGACGACCCGGCGTCGCACTGCTACCGCGGCCGGACCCCGCGCAACGACGTGATGTGGGGCCCGGCGGGTCACCTGTACGTGTACTTCGTCTACGGGATGCACTTCTGCGCCAACGTGGTGTGTGTCACGGACGGGGTGCCCGGCGCGGTGCTGCTGCGCGCGGCCGAAGTCGTCGAAGGCGCCGACGTCGTCCGTGCCCGACGGCCGAAGGCGCGCTCCGCCACGGTCGCGAACGGCCCGGCGATCCTCACCTCGGCGCTGGCTCTGGACCGCGCGCACAACGGCATCGACCTGCTCGACCCGAAGTCCCCGGTGCGGTTGCTGACCGGGGAGCGCGTTCCCACCAGCGAGATCCGCACCGGCCCGCGGGTCGGCGTCGCCGCGGCGATGGACACCCCGTGGCGGTTCTGGGTGGACGGCTCGCCCGCGGTGTCGACCTACCGGCGAGGCGGGCGGGTGCGGCCGGGGCGGTGAGCCCGCCCGGAATCCGATTGCGCTGGTGGGGGATCATTCAGTGCGTGAGTGAGCACATCCTTGACGAACTGTCCTGGCGCGGCCTGATCGCGCAGTCCACCGACGTCGACGCCCTGCGCCGAGACCTGGACCAGGGCCCGCTCACGCTCTATTGCGGCTTCGACCCGACCGCGCCCAGCCTGCACGCGGGCAACCTGGTCCCGCTGCTGATGCTGAGCCGGTTCCAGCGCGCCGGGCACCGGCCGATCGTCCTGGCCGGAGGCGCGACCGGGATGATCGGCGACCCGCGCGACACCGGTGAGCGCACGCTGAACACGCTCGACGTGGTCGGTGAATGGGCGGGCCGGATCCGCGGCCAGCTCGAGCGGTTCGTCGACTTCGACGATTCGCCGACCAGCGCGGTCGTGGTCAACAACCTGGACTGGACCGGCCCGCAGTCGGTGCTCGAGTTCCTGCGCGACGTCGGCAAGCACTTCCCGGTCAACACCATGCTGAACCGGGAGACGGTGAAGCGGCGGCTGGAAACCGACGGCATGTCCTACACCGAGTTCAGCTACCTGCTGCTGCAGTCGCAGGACTACCTGCACCTGAACCGGAAGTACGGCTGCACCTTGCAGGTCGGCGGCTCGGACCAGTGGGGCAACCTGGTCGGCGGGGTGGACCTGATCCGCCGCGTCGACGGCAAGAGCGTGCACGCGCTGACCGCGCCGCTGGTCACCGACGCCGAGGGCCGCAAGTTCGGCAAGTCCACCGGTGGCGGCAACCTCTGGCTGGACCCCGAGATGACCTCGCCGTACGCGTGGTTCCAGTACTTCGTCAACGTCGGCGACGCCGACGTGCTCCGATACCTGCGGATGTTCACCTTCCTCACCGCCGAGGAGCTCGCGGTGCTGGCCGAGGACACCGAGCAACGGCCGCACCTGCGAGCCGCGCAGAAGCGGCTGGCGGAGGAGTTCACCACGCTGGTGCACGGCGCCGAGCAGACCCGGCAGGTCATCGCGGCCAGCCAGGCCCTGTTCGGCCGGGGCGAGCTGGGTGAACTGGACGCGTCCACGCTGGACGCCGCGATGGCGGAGGTGCCCAGCGGCGAGGTGAAGCTGTCCGACGAGCCGACCATCGTCGAGCTGCTGCTCGCCGGCGGGCTGGTGGACAGCAAGGGCGCCGCGCGCCGCACGGTGAAGGAGGGCGGCGCGTACGTGAACAACACCAAGGTCACCGACGAGGAGTGGAAGCCGGGTTCCGGCGATCTGCTGCACGGCCGGTGGCTGGTGGTCCGCCGGGGCAAGCGCAACATCGCCGGCGTCGCGGCCGCGCACTGAGCGCTCGGGCCGAGAACAGGCGGCTGACCTGCGGTTTCTCCGTTAAGGGACCCCCCTGTTTTCGGCCCCAAACCGCCGTGTAATGTTCTCTTCGTCGCCAGGGAAACCCGGCGGCCGCCGGGACCACGAACCAAGCTCCCACCTTGTGGTAGAGTGGGTGGTCCCAAATCTGAGACAGTCACTACCCCCACTGAATCCGAGTGGTTCGACGCCGGGTAGGCTGGTTCAGGGCCAAAAACCTCGTAGTGTGTTGCTTGAGAACTCAACAGTGTGCTAGTGAACTAAGCCAGTAGAGCTTATAT